>JAYTRR010000273.1:0-8053 GCA_043746005.1 Burkholderiales bacterium | reverse complement strand
TGCCACTATCGAGCATCACACGCAGCCTGTTTGCCTCAGTGCGGGCCGCATCAATGCTCCAGGCGCGAACATCACCAATGGTGCGGCGTATGGTCTTGCGGTCCAGCTTGGCTTCAAATACAAACGACTTCGCGCCGGTGTTGGACACCCTCACGCGCAGGCCGGGCGCTTTGGTGTCACGCAGGAACGCCTGCGCCTTTATGTCGGTGCGGCAGGTCAGGCGCTCGATTGCGCCAGCGGTCAGCTCAATCGCTTGCGCTGTATCTGGTGCGTCCGTCTTCTTTGGTCTTGCCATGGGTTGCCTCAGTTCCGCGTAGCCACTGCGTAGCCACTTTCGCCCCGTTTTGGGGAATATTAATCAACACTCAAGCTGTTCGCCCGTCCAGTACATTGCTTGTAAGTTGTTGATTTATATTGATTGTATAGGCATTAATCAACACTAGCAAATAGTGCTATCTCATCATTCGTAAGGAGAAGGTCGTCAGTTCGACTCCGACAAGTGGCACCAAATGAAAAGGGGTTGACCGTAATGGTCAGCCCCTTTTTTCTTGCGGGACTTCACCCGCAGCCACAGTCAAACACCCCGAAAAAATCAGTTCCGCTAAACTGAAACACATGCAATTACCGAAAGAAACACATGTTTGACAAAAAAGGACAATGGGTTCACCTTGAGACGTATGACGATTTTGACAACGGGCTATCGGAGCTGATAGACCTCTGGATCAGCGATTCGACCGTGGCAACAACGGCCATCAAGGAGTCTGCACTTCAGAATTTCAAAGACGATCTGGAAACCGCAGCCCTCAAGTGGGAGGACAACAAAGCCAAATCCAGAAAATATGCAGCCATCGGCAAGGAACTGGAAGAGTTCGAAGCCGTCATCAAGGAAGGCGAAGATGCCATCGCGGCAGCGAGCGCAAAAACAAGTCCAGCGCCAGCCAAATCCAAAAAAAAGGTGTGAACGGCGCACTCGCAATGTTTGGTAACAAAGCATTGCGAGAAGGGATGGACTTTCCGGGCCTGACGAACAACAATCGATGTCAATCGGGTTGCGGCTTACGTCTTCCATTCGGTTCACCGAAACCGCAAAGGGAATCAGGAAAGTGGAAACCATTGTCAGTACGGGCGCATGGCTAGCGGCGCTACTGCTGCTCGCTGTAGCGGCGACCTTGTTCATCTCCATGAGACGATTGCGTGCCCGCAATTTGATCTTGCAAGGTGAGGTGGCTTCGCTCCTTCGCGCTGAAGCCTTTCTGAAAGAACAGGCCTACTTTGACAGTCTCACGGGATTGGCCAATCGACTGCTGCTGTCCGATCGCACCCGCGGTGTCATTGAACGATCCAAGCGCAGCCATGCAACTTTTGCGCTATTGATGGTTGATCTGAATAATTTCAAGGCGATCAACGATACGTTTGGACATGCAGCCGGGGACCAAGTCCTGATCACTGTAGCGCGTCGGCTTGTCGGAGCTGTGCGCGCGTCTGACACGGTTGCCAGGCTGGGGGGCGATGAGTTCGTGCTGGTTGTGGAATCCATTAATGATCCACGTGAGCTTATTCAACTGGGTCGAAAACTCATTGACGCCCTTTCGAACGTGATCATTCTGGAAGGTGGGGTCAACGTGCACATTGGCGCCAGTGTGGGATTCGCGGTGTATCCCAAAGATGGCTCAGAAATCGGCGATTTGTTGCACGTTGCCGACAAAGGCATGTACGACTGCAAAGTCTCCGGATTGATGGAACTGCAATAGCAACCCTCTGGCCCAGCGATCCAAACAACAGGAAGAAGCGGTCTCGCACATTCACTTGCGCGATGGCACTGCCGACGAGGCCAGGGCGCTGGTACGTGCAAGAGCAAGCGCCTCTCGCAACATACCCCGGTCACCCACCTCGTTGGCCAGTATCAAAACCAGTTTGCACAGCAGCATGTCGGCCTGCTCGTCACTCAGGTCCCGCTGGGCGTTGATCAGCTCTTCGTAAAAGCCATCGGGATCGGGGATGTTGGGGCTGCGGTTCAGCGTATTAACAGATGCCATGTCATCCCTTATTGCATTGCCAGACAGCGACGCAGCGCTGCCCGGATCTTGGCCGCGCTGAAATGCTGCCAGCGGGCCGCCACATATTGGTCAGGGCGAATCAGGTACACGGTTCCGGGTTGTGCGCCGTAGCGCTTTGCGATCAATCCCTGGCTGTCTTCAATGTCGCGCCCCACGACCCGCGGCTTGGCACACACACTGGCCACGCTGACCTCTTCAACCCCATCGCCACCAAAGCACAGCAACACAAAGCCCTGCCCCAATTGCTGGAGTAACCAGCCTGCTTTCCTTGCGTTGTTTATAGGCGCATCAGCGCAATGGTGGCCAGGTGGCAGTCCGCCTTCAAAGTCGTCCTCATCGGGCGTATTGAGCGCGGATTCGCGGTAAGGGGTGGGCGTGGAGAGTCGACCGCTGTTGACCAGCGGGCGCGCAAAGGCTTCGGTCTTGGCCAGCTCCAGCACGGCATTGCGGAGCCGCAGCGAGGCGCGACTTTTGGGGGTAATGAAGTCGGTGGAGCGGGTGGACTGGCGCAGGTTGTCATCCGCGGCATGCGCGCGCTCGGTGTGGTAACTGTCGAGCAGCGCTTCAGGCGCAGCACCGTCGAGCACGGCTTGAAGCTTCCAGGCTAGGTTGTCGCAGTCCTGCACGCCGGTGTTGGCACCGCGCGCACCAAAGGGTGACACCTGGTGGGCGGCGTCGCCCGCAAACAGCACACGGCCGTGGCGAAACTGGTCAATGCGGCGGCAGGCAAACTGGTAGACCGATACCCACTCCAACTCAAATTTGGCATCAGGCCCCAGCATGGCCTGGATGCGGGGGATGACGTTCTCGGGCTTCTTTTCTTCAACTGGATCGGCATCCTTGCCCAGCTGAAAATCAATGCGCCAGACGTTGTTGCTCTGCTTGTGAAGCAGCACCGACTGGCCGCGGTGAAACGGCGGATCAAACCAGAACCAGCGCTCGGTAGGAAAGTCGGCCTGCATGACGACGTCGGCGATCAGGAAGCGATCCTGAAATACCTGGCCATCAAAGTCCGCACCGACCATGCGCCGGGTGTCGCTGTTGGCTCCGTCGCAGGCTATCACCCAGTCGGCGTGCATGGCAAACACACCATCCGGGGTTTCAACCGTGAGCCGCACCGGGTCCTGCACGCTTGCGCCCTGCTCCAGACTCGTGAGCTTGTGCTTCCAACGCAGATCTACCAGGAGGTGCTGCGCGCATGCAGCGACCAGTTGCTCCTCCAGGTAGTACTGCTGCAAGTTGATCATGGCCGGCATCTGATCCTGGGCCTCAGGCAGCAAATCGAACTGATAGGCCAGCTCATCGCGGAAGAACACCTTACCTACTTGCCAGCGCACACCCTGGGCCAGGAGGGGTTCAACCACGCCCAGGCGGTTCCAGACCTCCAGCGTGCGCTTGGCGTAGCAGACGGCTCGTGAGCCGATGCTGACGCTGTTGTTGTCGTCCAGCACCACCACCGCAATGCCGCGTGCGGCGCAGTCCAGCGCCAGCGTCAAACCAACGGGTCCTGCGCCCACAATGATTACGGGGTGACGAGGCAGTGCACCCAGCCGCTGCTCGTCGCTTTGGCGATATACAAACTCAGGATAGGTGTAAGTTTTCTGCATAGCCGATTTTGCCGCTCAGGCCTTCGAGACAAATTCCCGGTCGTGCATCCAGGCTGCATGTTGGGGGGCACGCTTTGTTTTAGACCATTCCTCCAGCATGTCCCACTTGCAGGCATCCAGCTTGGCAACCATGTCGGGGGTGCCCACATCGGCGGCTAGCTCCAGGCGGTGGCCATTGGGGTCAAAGAAATAGATGCTTTTGAAGATGGTGTGGTCGGTGATGCCGACCACCGTGATGCCGGCAGCCTGCAGGCGCGCTTTGGCCTCTTCCAATTCGGCCACACTACCCACTTTGAAGGCTATATGCTGCACCCAATCGGGCGTATTGACGTCGCGCCCCATCTCCAGCGAATGGGGCAGCTCAAAAAAGGCGAGCACATTGCCATTGCCCGCATCCATGAAAATGTGCATATACGGGTCACTGGCTTGGGTGGATGGCACCTTGTCTTCGGCAATCGCCAGCACAAAGTCCATGCCCAGATGCGTGCGATACCAATCGACGGTCGTCTTGGCGTCTTTGCATCGGTAGGCAACGTGGTGGATGCGGTCGATTTTCATGATCGGGCTCAGACGCTTTCCAGCGCTTTCCACATGGCAATGTCGCGCTCTGCAGTCCAGATGCGCGGGTCAGGGTATTGCGTGGCTTCGTCGTAGGCGCGGGTCACATCAAATGGCATGCAATGGGCAAAGATGACCCACTGGCCGTACTTGGGTGCCAGCCGCTCATAGGTTTCCCTGTACACGGTCTTGAGATCACGCCCGGCACTGGCACCCGCCTTGACGCTCTCATAGAGTTCGCTGACAAAGGCCCGCGTACCCGCCAAACCTGCGGCGACCTGCTCGCGCGTTTGCAGGGCAGCACCACGGCCAGGAACCAGCTTTTCGGGCTTAAGCGCGGTAAGGTTGTCCAGCGTCTGCGGCCAGTCGCGGAAATAGGCATCGCCGGCGTAAGGCGTGGCGTCAAACTCCACCAAGTCACCCGAGAACAAAATTTTTTCCTGCGGCAACCAGACCACGGTGTCGCCCTTGGTGTGGCCACGACCTAATTGCAGCAGATGCACCTCCAGCTTGCCCATCCACAGCGTCATCTTTCCGGTGAACGTGAGCGTGGGCCAGGTCATGCCTGGTGGCACCGATTCGACGTTTCGAAACAGGCGCGGGAAGCGGCCAATTTCGCTGGCCTTGTCCTGCTCACCGCGCTCATAAATCAGGTCCAGTGTGTCCTGGCTAGCGATGATGTGCTCAGGCTTGTAGGCCGAGGCACCTAGCACGCGCACCGCATGGTAGTGGCTTAACACCACGTACTTGATGGGCTTGTCGGTCACTTCACGAATGCGTCGGATGACATCGGCAGCCATCACGGGCGTCGCCTGGGTATCGATCACCATGACCGCATCGTCGCCAATCACGATGCCGGTATTGGGATCACCCTCTGCGGTGTACGCGTAGGCATGCTCAGACAGCTTGTCAAAACTGACACGCTTTTCTTCCAGATCGGCTTGGGATGCAAAGGTCTTGGTCTTGGTCTTGGTCTTGGTCTTGGTCATGGGATGGGTTCCGTTACTTCGTGAAATATTCGTTAATAACGAATTTGTAGACTTGATATTAGTCATAATATTTGTTAATGTCTAATCTGTTCTTCTAAGTAGAAACCCGAGTGCAATCCAATAACGACACCCCAAGCAGCCCAGAACGCAGCCCGCGAGGCATTCAAAGTGTGGAAGTGGGTGGCCAGTTGCTGATGGCACTGGCCCACCACGGACGCCCGCTGGCGTTGAAAGACCTGGCGCGTCAGGCTGGCATGCCCCCCGCCAAGGCACACCCTTACCTGGTGAGTTTCATCAAAATTGGATTGGTGGAGCAGGTCGGCATTAGCGGCCACTATGGCCTGGGGCCGCTGGCACTGCAACTGGGGCTGATCAGCCTGCAGCAGTATGATCCGGTGCGGCTGGCGACACCACGTATTGAGGATCTGGCTGTACATCTGGGCCATACGGTCGCCATTGCCGTATGGGGCAACCGTGGCCCCACCATCGTGCGGGTGGCCGAAGCGGCCAGCCCAGTGCATGTGACCATGCGCCATGGTACCGTCATGAGCCTGCGCGGAACGGCTTCAGGACGCCTGTTTTCGGCCTTCATGCCTGCGGAGATCGTACGCGCGGCCCTGGCTGCCGAAGCGACTGTCAACGTCATTCAGCCAAACGATAGCAAATCAATGCAGGCAATGGATGCGGCGCTGACGGAGCACCTGCACCAAGTCCGGGAGCAGGGTATTGCTCACTCCAGGGACGGCGTGATCAAAGGAGTCAGTGCGCTGGCAGCACCCGTATTCAACGACCAATCGCGCATCGTCCTGAGCATCACCGCTATTGGTCCGAGCGGCAGTTTTGATCTGGATCTGAAAGGTGCCGCTGCCCTTGCGCTCAAGAGTGCCGGACAGGAGCTATCGCGTCAACTCGGCTGGCTCAGCCATCAACCGGAGTAGGGTTCAATGCATGAAGCGACCGCCGCGGCCAATGATAGTCAAGTCAGTAAAGTGTGAACCTTCGTGATTCTTGGGACCGTAGTTCACATAAAACCCGCCCATACTGAAGTCGCGTAGGGACTCCAGTGAGGTGGTCAGGCTTTCGCGAGTCAGGCCTTTGCCTGCACGACGAATTCCTTCAGTGAGGACTTTTGCGGCCAGGAAGCCTTCCATGCTGGTGAAGTCAAATTCCTCGGAACCTGCCTCCGTCATGCGCTGCTGATACTCACGCCCGACGGGCAAGGAGCGTGCGCTGGGAAACGGCACAACCTGAGAAATGGTGACACCGGCTCCTATATCGCCCAACTGCTCTGACAATGCTTTGGATCCGACAAAGCTCACATTGAAAAACTGGCCGCCATACGACTTGGCCCGCGCCTGCTTGATTAATTCCGCACATGACTTGTATGCGCTGATCTGGATCACAGCTTCCGGGGCTGCCTTCAAAATTTCAGCAAGAGGCGCTGCAACATCAATGCTGTTGCGCTCCACCGAGACAGCGATTACGGGCTTGATCTGACGCTTGGCCAAAGCACGGGTCACGCCTTCGAGTCCGGCTTTGCCGTAGGAATCATTTTGATAAAAAACCGCGATCTTGGTGATGCCTAACGTGCTCAGATGCTGCACGATGCGTTCGGTCTCATCGAAATAGCTGGCCCGAACGTGGAAGATATTGGCATTGAAAGGCTCACGCAGCGCCTGTGCGCCAGTGAATGGACCAATCAGGGGGATGTCCGCCGCATTGATCGCAGGAATTGCCGCCAAGGTGGTGGGCGTTCCCACCGAACCAATCAGCGCGAACACCTTGTCTTCTTCAATCAGGGCCTTGACTGCGGCGATCGCTTTTTCAGGCTCGTAACCATCATCCCGCGAGATGAGTTTGAGCATGCGCCCATTGATGCCACCTGCGGCATTCACCGCGTTGAAATGGGCCAGTATGCCCCGCTGCACGCCTTTTCCCAACTCTGCAGCAGGTCCGGTTTGCGCTGCAAATTGACCCACCCGAATCTCCTTGTCGGTAACCCCTACCTCCGCAGAATGGGCAACCATTGCGCACAACGAAAGCAGTAGTGCAGCACCTCGAAACAAGGGGGTCAGATGCATAGAACGGTTCTCCTGGAAGAAATCAACGTGGTCAAAAAAGTCATTTCATTCTAGCCGGGCGGAAAGGCGTCACCTTCACCGCTAACATCCCCGGGTAACGTTCCATTGCGTGCGACACACTGCTCATCCATGTTTTTTTTGTCCAAAGTCCTTGCCCTTGTGACCCAACCACTGCACTGGGTCAGTGTTCTTCTTTTGCTCAGCCTGCTGACACTGAAGCGCGCGCCACTTGCAGGGCGTCGATTGCTATGTACGGGTCTTGGTGTGCTGATACTGATGGGATGGCAGCCTTTGCCGGACTTGCTGATTCGCGAACTGGAGAGTCAATACGCAGAAATAGCTCCTGGCACGGACCTGCGTGACTATGTTGGCGTTGTAGTTCTCGGAGGGGCTACGGAACCGGGCCGCGTGGCGGTGGCTCACGCGCAGCCACTGTTCAACGACGCAGGTGAGCGCTTGACCGCGCCTATTGCCTTGTTGCAGCGCAACCCGCAATTGCGGGTGGTTTATACCGGTGGTGAAGGCGAGTTGCTGGGCGCCGGGCCCAGCGAAGCCGAGCTGGCCAAAGGTTTTTTTGTGAGCATGGGCCTGCCGGCGCAGCGGGTCGAATATGAAGCGGTTTCACGCACCACACATGAGAATGCCGTGCTGACTGCGCAGCTGCCAGGAATCGACATCAAGCAGCCCTGGTTATTGGTTACTTCTGCCTGGCACATGCCGCGCTCCATGGGCACATTTGTCACGGCGGGCTGGAACGTCAC
>JAYTRR010000272.1:0-8141 GCA_043746005.1 Burkholderiales bacterium | reverse complement strand
ACGTATTTGATGGCAAATCCCTCATCCCCGATTTCCAGCGTGCCCCTCGTATCGACCGGCAGGGCCATGCCCGCAGCGGAAGGTCCTGACAGCGTTGAATAGATAACCTGCTGATTTGCTTCACCTGAGTGATTCACGATGATGACCTGGGCCCCGGACAAGGCCTGCATGTCGGTGGCCAGGCTTTGATCGACAGCGAAGCCCATCACGACCCAGCCCACCACCAGCGGCGCACGAACCGGAACCATGACGAACTGGTGCAGTCGCCCTTGAACCAGCGCCATGCGTCCCTGCTGACCGTCGCGCGCCATGGACTGTCCGACCTCGACCAGATTCTGGCGGGTGACTCCGGCATCCTTCGGGTTCGCCATCGCCGTGAGCTGGAATTCCGGATTCAGAAAAGCGGAAATAGTCGCCCCGATGCGGGCACCGTGGTTTTCGAGCGCGGACTCGATGGTGTCGGCGTCTGCGGACGATACGGCAGCTCGAAAGCCAAAATCCGAAGCCAATACCGATGCGCCCAACTGCAGCCTTTGGGCGTTTTGCTCCACCAGCCGTGACCAGACCCGCTCGTCAGACGACAGCTCCCGCTGAAGATTCAGTCGCACACTGTCCTCAATACTGCTGCGCACCACGGTTTGCACCGCGATCTGAATCAACAGCAACAAGGCGACGGATAGCAGCACAATCCGCCTGACCAGGCCCCAGCGTTGGTACTTCGACCGAAATTGACGCAATAAATTCAAGGTGAAACACCCTTCAAGTTGACCACGACACTCGCATCAGTTGACGTCATATTCAAGGGTTGCTCGTGGGCAGGTGCACCTACGGGCAGACCGGCGTGCCATACATGCAGGCGATAGTTGCCGGCGGGCACGCCTGCGAGCATCAGTTGCCCCGCTGCATTGGTTTTGCCGTAATACGGTGTTTCCACGACCAGCATCCAGGCCACCATTTGGTCATGGATATTGCATCCCAGCACCACAACACCAGGCTTGTCGAAAAGTACCGGATTCGAGGGATTGCCTGCGTAGAGCTTGAGCTCGAAATTCTTCGCGGGTGAAAACGAGTAGACATGGTGCCGCACCGTGTCCCGGTTAGGGAACTGCACCGCGGAACCCACAGGTATCACAGTCACACGCGGAGCAAACTGCCTAGACACTTGCTCAATCTCCATGCCCAAAACCGGTTTGACCAATGCTTTGGCAGCGGGAGAATCCAGAAACACCACGGCATCCGACAGCGGTTTGCCCGCGCCATCGGCCACCTGCACCTGAATGCTGCCCGCTTGAACTGCAACGCATGCCCAAAGCACCGTTACACCGAAAAAAATACGGATGGCCTGGACGTGAACCGATGAAACCATGTTGTCTCCAGGTGGACAGAAAAAATGCGGTAAAAAAAACGTTTCAAACGAATATACCTTGATCGCAGCACGATACGGGAATCAGTCGCCCAGCAGACTGACGACATATTCTCCAATGGCCAGTGAACTCGTGAGCCCAGGCGACTCAATGCCAAACAGATTCACCAGACCGGCAACGCCGTGGTCCCTAGGGCCCTGAATGCAAAAGTCCCGTGCTGCTTCATCAGGGCCATGAATTTTGGGCCGGATCCCTGCGTAAGCCGGAATCAGCGCGCCGTCTGGCAGGTCCGGCCAGTATTTCCGAACCTCTGCGTAAAAAGCAGAACCTCGCTCGGACTGCACCTCAAGGTCGTCCGGGGAATCGACCCACTGCACATCGGGCCCAAATCGGGCCTGCCCACCCAAGTCGAGCGTCAGATGCACACCCAGGCCGTCAGGCTCGGGAACCGGGTAAATCAAATGTGAAAACGGCGCACGCCCCGCCAGCGCGAAGTAGCTTCCCTTGGCATAGTGAGCCACAGGAACATGGCAACTATCCAGCCCAGCGAAGCGTGTCGCCAGCCCGGGCGCCCGCAAGCCCGCCGCATTGACGACTGTCCTGGCCCGCAGGCGAGTGCCATCATCCGCTATCAATTTAATAGCTGTTTGCGCATATTCCGCGCGGGCTAGAGGTGAATTTAGTGCCAAAACACCACCTGCATTTTCCAGGTCACCCAATAGGGACAGCATCAGCGCATGGCTGTCGACGATGCCCGTGGATGGTGAATGCAGCGCACCACGGCAACGCAATGCGGGCTCTGCGGCGGATGCCTGCGCTTCGCTGAGCAACGCAAGGTCATGCACGCCATTGACCTCTGCACGCGCCCGAATCACCTGCAACTGCACCAGCTGCGAATGGGTGGTGGCAACAATGAATTTTCCGCAACGCCGGTGGGCTACGTCGCGATCAGAACAGTAGTCATACAGCAGCTGTTTGCCACGGACACACAAGGCGGCCTTCAAAGAGCCTGGCGCGTAATAGATACCGGCGTGAATGACTTCGCTGTTACGCGAACTGGTTTGTGTGCCAATCGCATGGCATGCCTCCAGCACAATCACTTCCCTGCCAGCCAGTGCCAATGCCCGCGCAACCGCAAGGCCGACCACTCCCGCTCCTATTACGACGCAATCCACCTGCTCCGCTACACCACTGTGGATCGCAAGCGTCATTTCGGCTCAAGTGCGAGGGCTTCAGCGCCCACCACCCACTGCTGGTTGGCGGGCACCACGAGATAGGCCTTGGCATCCTGCGGAGCCAACCCGAACGTAAGACTCGCGGGGCTGGTGGCGGTATGTCCATAGGCGTACCCCCGGGTTTCACCAATCAAGGCCACACGCATGGACACCGCCGTGCCGTTGTTGCAGTTCACGTCCATCACGCCGGAGGTCGTACCGGAATAACGCAGTCGCCCGGCACAGTTGGAAAGCGGTTTTTTGGTAGCGGATTCCAAGGTCACAGTGCCTGTGCGGTCCGGAAAGAGGCGCACTTCACCCTGCAGCAGCTGCTCATTGACAATGGCCGTCGCAGCAACTGAACTCGAAAATGCACCGATTGCCTTGTCGTTCACCCAAGCGCATGCGGCAAGCCCCCAACCCGCGCCAGCCAACAAGGCCCATGCGATGTATCGCTGTTTCATTGTCTACCCCTTGTATGTGCCGGCCCGCAGCCAGTGTACGATCTTATAGCGCTCGCGCGGCGACAGAGCCGCGAACAACCCGGAGAAACCCATGATGCATCGCACCTTTGCACCCGACAAGCCGCCCCCCCGGCTAGGGTCACGCATCGCCCTTGGCCTGGTCATTTTTCTGGTGCTGGCCGTTGCCGTCTTTTTTATGGGTCCGCGCAATGCCTTCGGATCCAGCACGCCTGCGCAGCGAACCTTGCCCCCGCAGAGCATAGGCGCGCTGGATGACTGGCTCAAAACCAGCGAAACGGCCTACACGGACATCAAGCCAGGCACGGCAAAAGGCATTGTGTGGGCCACTGCCGCCAAAACACGCACGCCATGGTCGGTGGTCTATATCCACGGCTTTTCAGCCAGCCGACTGGAAACGGCACCCGTAGCGGATCTGGTAGCCAAAGAGCTGGGTGCCAACGCGTTTTACACCCGCTTGGCGGGCCACGGACGCGCGGCGGCCGCCATGGGTGAGGCCAGCGCGCAGGACTGGATGGCCGATGCCATTGAAGCCATCCGCATCGGAAAAACACTGGGTGAACGGGTGCTGGTGATCAGTTGCTCCACCGGCTCCGCGCTGGCAACCTGGCTGGCCCTCAGTCCCGAAGGCAGCCTGGTGGCGGCCCACGCATTCATCTCGCCCAACTTTGGTCCCAAAGACAAGCGCTCGGAATTGATCAACGGCCACTGGGGGCAACAGATTGCACTGGCGCTGGAAGGTGAAAACCGCGGCGGCCCCCCCGAAGATGCACGTGAAGCCAACGCATGGACCACGCGTTACCCCACACGTGCACTGTTTCCCATGATGGCGATGGTAAAAAGTATGCGCGAGAGTGATTTGTCCCTCTTTCAGACGCCCGTGCTGGTTTTGTACAGCGAGCAGGACCAAACCGTCGACGCGCAGGAAACCGTATCCGCCTTTAGCCGGATGGGCTCGCCGCTGAAATCGATCGAAGTGGTGAACTACAGCAAGAGCAAGGGCCAGCACGTCCTGGCAGGTGACATCAAGGCACCGGAAGCCGTAGCCCCCATGGTGGACACCATTGTGAAATGGACCCAGTCCCTGCCCAGGCAAGGCACTTGAGCCTGGCCTCCCGTAACCTGCCTGAGAGTATCCGCATGAGTCAAGAAGTAGCCAGCAGCACCGATGTCGCCCGACTCCCCCTGAAAGCCATGGGTCTTCGCACTGGCATGGCACTGCAAACCCGCCGTCTGGTGGAGGGTGCGACCAAAAAAGAGTCACAGTTTTTTGGCGCCATCGAAGGCAAAGGTGTCATGGTGGGGCCAGTCGGCCCGGATGGCGCCAAAACCGAACTCGAAGAAGGCGAAATCTGCGTGGTGCGCTGCTTCACCGGCCAATATGAATTCTCATTCCTGAGCAAAGTGCTGCAAACGTTCGAGAAGCCCTTTACCTATGCGCTGCTGGCCTACCCTGTACAAGTGGATGCGCGTTTGGTGCGCCATTCCATGCGCACCAAAACCTCGTGGCCCACCACCGTGCAGGTGCCAGACAAGTCGCACACAACAGGCACCCAGACTCTGGACGTCACGCTGGTCGACATCAGCCTGTCCGGCGCCATGATCAAGGCTCCCACCGCCCTGGCGGCCATTGGCGACGTTATCAGCGTCAGTATGGCGGTCAGCTTTGACGATGCGCCGATGCAACTCACCCTGCAAGGGCGCATCTGCCACAACAACAAGGCGGGCATTGACTCCGTCTTTTGTATCGGTCTGGCATTCCAGAATCTCACGCAACACGATAAGTTGGTGTTGCACTATTTGACTCAATCGCCGCAGACCTGAACGGGTTCAGCCCGCAGCCGCCTGGTCATATCGGCACTGTCCAGTGCTTTGGAAAACAACCATCCCTGGTACACCTCACAGCCCTGCTCGCGCAAAAACTCCAACTGCTCAACGGTTTCCACCCCTTCGGCCACCAGCGTCATGTCCAGACTATGGGCCAGTGCAATGATGGATCTTGAAATTTTTGCATCATTGGGGCCCTGGGGTAGGTCCTTAATGAAACCCCGGTCAATTTTGAGTACGGATACAGGCAACGCTTTCAGATACGCCAGTGACGAATACCCCGTTCCAAAGTCGTCCAGGGCTACACTGCATCCGAGTTTCACGAGGGCATCGAGCTGCTCGCGTGCCAATTCAGGATGCTCCATGGCGATGGATTCCGTGATCTCAACCTCCAGCAGTTGCGCGCTTGCACCGGTGCGTTTCAGCACGGCATACACCTTGGCTGGCAGGTTACCCTGGCGGAACTGCTGGGCTGAAAAATTAACCGCTACACGCAAAGGTGTTCCACCCAGCGCCCACGCGGCAATCTGCTGGCAGGCGGTTTCCAGCACCCAGTCCGACAGAGGCAAAATCAGACCGGTCGTTTCAGCAATCGGTATAAACCTCGCCGGAGATACCTCGCCCAAAGTGGCATCGTTCCAGCGAAGCAGGGCCTCTGCTCCGACAATTTCACCGCTGACCACGTCGACTTGTGGTTGATAAAAAAGTCTCAACACCCCAAGATCAATAGCCTCTCTGAGCCGAACATGCAATTGCATGTTTTCATGTGCATGCTGATCCAGCTGTGCCGAAAAACAGGCGTAGGCGCCGCGGCCAGACTGTTTGGCCTGGTACATTGCCATATCGGCGTAGCGCAGGAGGTTTTCGCTCTCCTGCGTGTCGTCGGGATAGAAAGCCAGCCCAATACTGCCGCCGGACAGCACATCCTGGTTTTGCAGCTGATAGGGCTGACCGAGCACAGCTAACAGCTTCTCCGCCACGCTGACCGCCTCATCGGCACTATCCATATCCGAAATCAGAATGGCGAACTCATCTCCACCCATGCGGGCGAGCGTATCGTCTTCGCGCAGGACTCCGCGCAAACGACTGGCCACCTGCACCAATAATTGATCGCCAGCCGCATGCCCGAAGCTGTCGTTCACATTTTTGAAATCATCCAGATCCAGAAACAGGGCCGCCACTCGACGCTCACCGCGTTTGGCATGCGCCAAAGCCTGATCGAGCTGCAATCGAAACAGCCATCGATTCGGAAGACCGGTCAACTCATCATGCGTAGCCCGGTGTCGCAAGGACTCTTCAAAGCCTTTTCGCTCAGTGAGGTCACGCACATAGGCAATGGCATGCCGTGCGTCCTCGTCCTCCCAAAACCCCAGCGAGATATCGACCGGTAACATGTGCCCGTCCCGCCGCATCAGTTTAAGATCCATGTCACCCATGGCTCTGGCGTGCGGATCGGTAAAAAATTCTCGCATGGACTCGGCATGCCGTGCCCGCAAATGCTGCGGAAGAAAAATATCGACGTTTTGACCCACCAGCTCATGGGCCCGATAGCCCGACAGGGTTTCCATAGCCGGGTTGACCATCAAAATCTGTCCTGTCTGATTCACCCACAAAACCCCGTCGGGAGCCGCGCTGAGAACCTGTTTTTCGCGCAAATTCTGAACTGTTAGCCGGTCCAGTGGTCGGCGAAGGGCCTCGTTAAACGTGGCGTGAAACAGGTACAAGTAGGCGGCTACCTTGTAGAGGTGCCCGATCACGTTGGCCGCATCCTTGTCGATCACCCCCAGCATGGTAAAAAACAGCTCCGAGACGGCCGATAGAGCCACGCCAAAACCCAGCGCCATCACGCATTCGTTGGCCAACTCCTCCCGGCGCTTCCAGAGTGCCGCCAGCGCAAGCAGATTGATGCCGATGATCAACCACTCGACACCAATCTTCAGTGGAGTCAGACCTCGGCCGTTTACAAACAACACAGGCACACGGTCCGGCCATAGCAAGCCGATCGCTCCCAGAACGGCGACGCAAGCCAGCATCAGTGCGAGACTCAATCGCTTGCGCAGCAGACTCACATCCGGCACAGCAGGTAGCACGGCATACGCCAGCAGTGCCCCCGCTGCGAGCAAGCGCGCGCACAACCAGAAAAAGATGGATTTTTGGGGCGAGTTGGCTGAAATGGCGTCCGGCATACCGGCGTAACTCATGGTGTGCAGGAAGTCGAGCAATGCCACACCCAAAAAGCCCACGCCCAACACCACAACGGCCCCGTTGCGCGCCGATACCATGGCGCGGTATCCCGTAACAAAGACGAGTGCAGCCACCACCACCGAAAACAGCTCCACGACGCTGTGAGCAAATACAAACAATGCAGGCTCCACCACGACCGGAGTCGAGGTGCGATAAACCCACCACAACAAGGGAACAGCCAGAACCAGTAACGACCAGCCGAATGCCTCCTGGTAGGGGTGATGGTGTCTGGACTGCATATCTTTCAATTGGAAAATACTTTGACCGCATCCATCAGGCGCTGCGCCTGCTCGCTCAAGCTCGTCGCCGCAGCACTGCTCTGCTCCACCATGGCGGCATTTTGCTGGGTCATCTCATCGAGTTGCGCGACGGCTTGGCCCACCTGGGCGATACCGATGGCCTGCTCCTTGGAAGCTCCGGTAATCTCTGTGATCAGGTCATTCACCTGCCTGACCTGGTTGACTACACCCGCCATGGTCTGCCCGGCTTCGGCCACCAGACGCGTGCCACTGTCCACCTTGCTGACGGAATCATCAATCAGCGTCTTGATTTCTTTCGCAGCCGCTGCAGAGCGGCCTGCAAGATTGCGAACCTCAGTGGCCACTACGGCAAAGCCACGGCCCTGCTCACCTGCCCGGGCCGCCTCTACCGCGGCGTTCAGCGCCAGGATGTTGGTCTGAAACGCAATGCCGTCGATGACGCTGATGATGTCGGCAATCTTGCGGCTGGAGCCCGAAATGAGCGCCATGGTGGAGACCACATTGGCCACGGCCTCACCACCGCGTGCCGCAGCCTCGGTAGTGGTGTTGGCCAGGCGGCTGGCCTGCTCTGCAGTGTCTGCATTCTGGCGCACGGACGCGGTTTGCTGCTCCATGGCCGCAGCCGTTTCCTCCAGGCTGGAAGCCGTCTGTTCGGTTCGGCTGGACAGGTCGTTGTTGGCCGAGGCGATCTCCTTGCTGGCCACCTGTACGCCGGAAACCTGCTCCCGCACGTCGGACATCAAGGATTGC
>JAYTRR010000271.1:0-23363 GCA_043746005.1 Burkholderiales bacterium | reverse complement strand
CAGAAGTCGCTCTTTGCAGCTCTGGATTTGACACCACCAACCCCCTCAGACCTCGCCAAGCTTGTTTTGTAGTCTGCGGTTTGATATCCGTGTCTAATCGAATCATAGACTTACGTGCAGGAACTGTCGAACTTGTGTGGCCGTCTCGTCGGGTCGGTTCCAGTAGCCCTTCATCACCTGCGGGCCACGCAGGCAAATCTCGCCCACTTGGCCCAGCGTGATCAGCCCGCCGTCGTCGTCGAGGATGGCTGCCTCGGTGTTCGGAAGCGGCACGCCGATCTGGCCACTCCATTCCTGGGTGGTGACCGGGTTGGCGATGGCCACTGGGGCGCTCTCGGTGAGACCGTAGCCCTCAACCAGCGCCGCGCTGACCCTCTGCTTCCAGCGATGGGCCACCACGTTCTGCACGGCCATGCCACCGGCCACCGTCAGTTTCAGTTGACGCAGTTCGATATCCGCGAAGCTGGGTGCGTCGAGCAGCGCGCGGAACAGCATATTCACGCCAATGATCGCCGTGAAGCGTGTTTGCCTGAGCACCTTCAGGAAGGCTGGCATATCCCGTGGGTGAGCATCGCGCCCTTGGCCACCCCGGTGGTTCCGCCGGTGTACTGCAGGAAGGCCAGGTCGTCATGGGTGAGGGCTACCTCGTCGAGTGAGCGGGTGCGGCCAGCGGCAAGTATCTGGTTGAACGCCACTGCATCGGCCAACCGCCGCTTGAGCGGCGGCAGAAGATCACCCACCTGCGTTGTGATGATGGTGCGAATCGGTGTGGACCCAATGACCTGTGAAAGCGTGTGCGCGAAGTTCTCCAATATCACGATGGCTGTGACGCCAGAGTCTTTCAGTTGGTGCTCAAGCTCGCGCGGGGTGTAAAGCGGGTTGACATTGACGACCACCATGCCGGCACGCAAAGCCTCAAACAACGCAATCCCTCATCAGTTTTTTTCGAAGGTCGGCAACAAAGTTGCCGCCATCAACCGTTTCTCGGGAGCGGCTCTGGCATTTTTCCTGGTTACGTGCCGTTACATCCGAAACACTTTCCTCGTCACTTTCCCGGTCGTGTCGCGCGTTGTAGATCTATCGGCCGTCACCACGGCTATCAACGGAGAACCAAATGGAAATGAATCAAACGTCGAACCGCATCCACCCCCTGATGGCAGGTGCCGCTGTATCTGTCATGCTGGTCAGCCTTTTGGGCGTCGCGGCGCTGACCGGGGTTTTACCGAATTCCCATGCCGGAGCGACTGAAACACCGCGTATTGCAGCCTTGGCTGCCCCCGTCGAATCCGTATCCACACCGGCGCAAGCAGGCGCCGTCCGCAAAACTGTCACGCACCACCATCCTGCCGTGCAGGTACAGGAGCGGGATCAAGCGCAGACCCGTCAGCAGCCTGCACCGGCACCCGTGTACCAGCAACCGGCACCTGTTGCACACAATAGCCCCATTGGCATCGGAATCGGTGCTGTTGTCGGAGGACTACTGGGCAACCAGATCGGTGGCGGAGAAGGCAAAACCCTTGCAACCATCGCAGGCGCTGTAGGTGGCGGATATGTTGGCAATGAAATCGCCAAGAGAAATCAATAGTCTCGCAATAACCTCAAAGACGCAGCTCTGCGTCCAGCCCCAGTCCCCGGGCCGCCTGCCAGATGGCCCAGGCGCTGCGCACGACCAGGGCCACCATCAGCAGCACAAACGGCAGGTATATCCACATGAAGGGAATACCCAGCACGGGCGTGCCTTCGCGTTGCATGAAATGCACGTAATCCCAGCTGGCGGGCAGGCCTGCCAACGCGAGCCCGCCGATCAGCAGGGTTGCCCACAATCTGCATGATTTGGCGGCCGCGTCGACCTACGCTGTTCCACACCAGATCGAAGACGACGTGTTCGCGCTCAGGCATGACCACGGCTGCAGCCCACAGGATGACCCAGACCGTACAGAGTTACCGCTGCCTCATCGGTCCAGGGCAGGGGCTTGTTGAAGCCAAAACGCACCGCGATCTGAATGATGAAGACGACAACAGCGCCAGGAACAGGCCGCCGCCAATGGCATTGGCGCCCCTTTAAGCCAGCGGAGCATGCCTATTTGGTCGCTTTGATGCGTTCAACCAGGTCCTTGGGCCAGACCTGGGCGTAGTCAGAGGCCTGGTAAGTGGCCTGTACCGATTTATGGAATGCATCCGCATCGGGCACGGTGACCTGCAGGCCTTCCTTCTTGAAGAATTCCACTAGCTGCGATTCTTCCTTGATGCGGTTCTCGTTGTTGTAGGTCGCAGCAGCTTGCGCAGCCGCGGTGACTTTTTGCTTTTGCGCAGGCGTCAGGGCGTTGAAGGCCTTACTGGCAATGGCAATGAACAGGCTGTCCACCAGGTGGCTGGTCATCACGATCTGTTTGGTCACTTCATAAAACTTGGCAGCGCGCGTGGTGGGCAGCGGATTGTCCTGGCCATTAATGGTGCCGGTCTTGAGACCCAGGTACACTTCTCCAAAGGCCAGGGGCGTGGTGGTGGCGCCCAGTGCATTGCCCAGAAAGAGCCACTCTTTGGAGCCCGGCATGCGCAGCTTACGCCTTTGAGGTCAACCGCGGTCTTGACGTTGCGGACTTCGCGCAGATTGACTTGGCGCGTGCCCAGATAGCAGGTGGACAGCACGGTAAGGTCCATTTTTTCGGCCACGGTTTTGAACATCTCGGCACCAATCGGGCCGTTGAACACCTTTTGCTGGTGGGCCGGATCGCGCACCACGTAACCCGCTGTGAAAATCGAGAACTCGGGCACCAGCTTGGCAATGTCAAAGGCCGAAACCGAGGTCAACTCCAGATTGCCACGGGCCATGGCCGCAGGCTCTGCGCCTTATTTGAACAGCGAGGCGCTGAGGTTGATCTGCACATCAAATTCGCCCGGTGCGCTCTTTTTCAGCGCATCCTTGAATACGGTCCACATCTTGGCGTGCCAGTCGTTTGGCACTGCGGGGGGGGGCGCGAAGCACGGTTTTGGTCTGTGCCAGGCCGGGCAGTGCGAGTGCGCCCAGAGCGGCAGTGGCCCCCAGCAGCGTTCGGCGTCGCAGGGTGGTTGGTTGAGTCATGGTGCCTTGTCTCCAATAGTTGTTTTCAGCTTTGCAGGCTGCACAACACGTTTTCAGCGGTTGCGGGCGCAATTAACTGCACTATTTGCCCATCATCCCGGGCCTGCGCGATCGCGTCGCGCAGCGCCTCATACACGCTGATGGCCAGCATGAAGGGCGGCTCACCGACGGCTTTGCTGCCAAACACGTTGTCCTCGGGGTTGGGCATGTGCCACAAATCCACCTTGAAGTGTTCGGGCACATCGCCCGCCGTGGGGATTTTGTAGGTGCTAGGGGCGTGGGTGGTGAGCGCGCCCTTGTCATTCCATACCAGTTGCTCGGTGGTGAGCCAGCCCATGCCCTGTACAAAGCCACCTTCGATCTGCCCGATGTCGATGGCCGGGTTGATAGATCGGCCCACGTCGTGCAGGATGTCCACTTTGAGCACCCGGCTCTCGCCGGTCAGGGTGTCAATGGCGACTTCGGTACACGCGGCACCATAAGCAAAGTAGTAAAACGGGCGCCCGCTCAAAGTGGCTTTGTCGTAGTGGATTTTTGGGGTGCGGTAAAAGCCGTCGCTCCACAACTGAATGCGGTTGGCATAGGCCAGTTTCACTACCTCGTCAAAGCGTCGTGTGGTTTTGGGGGAGAGCACTTGCCCGCTTTCAAAGCGGATGACACCTGCGCCAACACCGTCCAGCCCGCAAACAAAAGCGGCCAGGTTGTCGCGTACATGGCGCGCGGCAAACTGGGCGGCGCGGCCATTCAGGTCGGTGCCAGCCGACGCCGCCGTGGCAGAGGCGTTGGGGATTTTGCTGGTGTCGCTGGCGGTGCAGAGCACGCGGTCATACGCAATGCCCAATTCGTCGGCCACGATCTGTGCCACCTTGGTGTTGAGGCCCTGACCCATCTCGGTGCCGCCGTGGTTCACCTGCACGCTGCCGTCGGTGTACACATGCACCAGCGCACCGGCCTGGTTGAACAGGGTGGCGGTGAACGAAATGCCAAATTTCACGGGTGTGATGGCAATGCCGCGCTTAAGCACCGGACTGCTGGCGTTCCAGGTAGAAATGGCTTGTACTCGGCGTCGGTACTGCGCAGACAGCTCCAGTTTTGATAGCAATGGCAGGAGGATATTGTTCTCCACCTTCATCTGGTAGTGGGTGGTGTCGCGCCTTTTTTGACTGCCGGGAATGGCCTCGTCGCTGTACAGATTGCGCAGGCGCACGTCCAGCGGGTCCATCTTCAAGCTGCGTGCAATGTCGCCCATGATGGTTTCGATCAGGATCACGCCCTGCGGCCCGCCAAAGCCGCGAAAGGCGGTGTGGCTTTGCGTGTTCAGTTTGCAGCGGTAGGAGGCAATCTCCACATCCTGCAGGTAATAGGCGTTGTCGCTGTGGAAGAGGGCGCGGTCGGCGACCGGGCCGGACAGGTCAGCGCTGAAGCCGCAGTTGGCGGCCATCATCAGCTTCAATGCGGTAAGGCGGCCGGTGGCGTCAAAGCCGGCGCTGTAGGTGTAGGCAAAGGGGTGGCGCTTGCCGGTGATCATGAAGTCGTCGTCCCGGTCCAGACGCAGCTTGATGGGGCAGTGCAGCTTGTGGGCCGCAATGGCGGCCCACACGGCCAGGTGGCCTGCCTGCGTCTCTTTGCCGCCAAAACCACCGCCCATGCGCCGGCACTCCACGCGCACCGCGTGATTGTCCAGCCCCAGCGCGTGAGCCACCCAGTGCTGCACCTCGCCGGGGTGCTGGGTGCTGTTGTGCACCACCCACTGGTTTTGCTCTTGCGGCAGCACATAGGCCACCTGGCCTTCGAGATAGAAATGCTCTTGCCCGCCGACTTCCAGCGTGCCGCTCAGGGTGTGGGGCGATGTGGCCAGCGCTTTGTCTGCATCACCCCGGCGCACAAAAACGGGTGGCAGTACATAGCTTTTTTCTTCCAGCGCCTTGTGCACGCTGAGGATGGCGGGCAGGGCTTTTATGGTTAGCTGCACCTTGCGGGCCGCGCGGCGCGCCTGCATCACCGTGGTGGCGAGCACCAGCCCGATGACCTGGCCGATGTGCTGCACGGTCTCTAACGCAAACACCGGCTCGTCGCCCGCAAACGCGGCCAGCATTGGGTCGCCGGGAATGTCTTTGGACAGCACTACGTCCACCACGCCGGGCATGGCCAGCGCGGCGCTTGCGTCCACGTCCAGCAGGCGCCCATGCGCCACGGTGGAGAGGATGGGCGCTGCATGCAGCGTACCCCGCACTTCAGGCATGTCGTCGACATAGGTGGCGGCGCCAGCGACCTGCGCATGCGCGCTCTCGTGGGGGCGAGAGACGCCCGCGGCGGGCTGCGCGATCACAATGCCTGACGCAGCAGAGGTGGAGGGTGGATGCTTGCTCATGCTGCTACCTCTTTCGCCGTTGTGTCCAGGTCCAGAGTGTGCAGGCCTGTCTGCACCGCGCCCTGGCTCTCCAGCCAATAGCGCTGCAGCAGGTTGCCCAGCACCGTGCTCCGGTAGGCGGCGGTGGCGCGCATGTCGGACAGCGGCGTGAACTCGCCGCGCAGCACCTGCGTGGCGTGGTGCACGGTGGCCTGGGTCCAGGGCTGCCCTATGAGTGCGGCTTCAGTTTGGCGGGCACGCATCGGCGTGGCGGCTACGCCACCTGCGCCGATGGATGCGCGCTTCACCACGCCTTGGTCGATGTGCAGATTCAGGCCCAGGCAGACGGCAGAAATGTCGTCCTCAAAGCGTTTGGAGACCTTGTAGACCCGTGATCGTTCGGAGGCGGTGGCTTTGGGTACCTTGATCCAGGCCAGCACTTCGTCGGGCTTGAGCACATTCTTGCGGTAGCCGGTGTAGAGGTCTTCGAGCGGCAACTCGCGGTGCGCCATCTTCTTGCCGCTGTGGCGCATCAGCACCACGCTGGCCCCCAGCGCAATCAGCAACGGCATGGAGTCGCCAATGGGCGAGCCGTTGGCCACGTTGCCGCCCAGTGTGCCGCTGTTGCGCACAGGCAGGCCGGCAAAGCGGTGGGCAAATTTGGCAAGCTGGGGGCGGTCGGCTACCAGTGCGGCAAAGGCGTCGCTGAGCGTGACGGCCGCGCCAATGGCGAGGTGGTGCGGGTAGTGCTCGGTGCGGCGCAACTCGGCCACCTGCGTGATGTCCAGCACGCGGCCAAATTGTTGGTGCTGCTTGGTGACCCACAGGCCCACATCGGTACAACCGGCCACCAGTTGGGCGTCGGGGTGGCGCGCGCGCGCCTTCAGCAGTTCTGGCAGTGAGTGCGGAGAAATATAAGCCAAATCGACCTCTAGCCTTCGTGGAATATGCGCAAGCAGCTGCAAATTTGATAGCACCTCGGTTTCATTCACGCGCACTGCTGGCAGCGCCTGCATGGCCTGCGCAGCGTCCAGAATGGGCCGGTAGCCAGTGCAGCGGCACAGGTTGCCTGAGAGCGCGGCTTGCGCCTGCTGGCGCGAAATGGCTTCGCCCTTGCCGATCTCGTTTTGGTGCTTCTGGTACAGGCCAAACAGGCTCATCACAAAGCCAGGGGTGCAAAAACCGCATTGCGAGCCGTGGCAGTCCACCATGGCTTGCTGGGCCGGATGCAGGTCTCCGTTGGCGGCGGTCAGGTCTTCTACGGTCCAGAGCGCCATGCCGTCGATGGAGTGCGCCATGCGGATGCAGCTGTTGATGGCGCTGTATTTCACGCTATCGCCTTTCGCCTCGCCGATGACCACGGTGCAGGCACCACAGTCACCTTCGCCACAGCCTTCTTTGGTGCCGGTGCAGTGCAGGTCTTCGCGCAGCACTTCGAGCAGCGTGCGGTTGGTGGCAACGGCAGGTAGGGTGACGACTTCACCGTGCCGGAAAAATCGCAGGGGTTGGGTGTTCATGGGCAGTTCCTTGTGCGGGAGGGTAAATCGGGAGGCCACCCGTGTGCATACGCATTAGGATATGACACAAATCAACGCACCCGTATGAGAGACCACGCCCTTTTCGACAAGATAGATCTTCACTTGATCAGGGTCCTTCATACCGTGCTAACCGAACGCAGCGTCTCCAAAGCCGCCATCCGCCTGGGTATGCACCAACCGGCGGTGAGTGCTTCGCTTAAACGCTTGCGCGAGTTTGCGGGCGACCCGCTTTTGGTGCGTTCCGGCTCCGGCATGGTGCCTACCGACGCAGCCCTGCGCATGCTGGAGCCCAGTGCCAGCATTTTGCGTGCCGCCGAGATGCTGTTCTCCGACGCCCGGGGGTTTGATCCCGCCACGGCGCGCAACACCTTTCGTATTGCAGCGAGCGATTACCTGGACCCCCTGTTTTTGCCGCAGCTGGTGGCGCAGATCAAGGCACAGGCGCCCTTGAGCCAGATTGAAATCCACCCGTTGTCCAGTGCCTCGGACTACCGCATGCAGCTGGCGCAGGGTGATGTGGATGTGGTCATCGGAAACTGGCCTGAGCCACCGCAAGAGCTGCACCTGGGTCGCTTGTTTGGTGACGAAGTGGTGTGCCTGGTGTCCAAAAAGCATCCGGCGGTGCGCCGTGGCTGGGACCAGTCGTCGTGGCTCGAAGCCGAGCACATTGCACCCGGAGCGACCCACCCGGGGGCCAAGGGTGTGATTGATGGTCATCTGGCCGCATTGGGCCTGCAGCGGCACATTGCCGCACGCTGCCCCTATTTTGGGCAGATACCCGCCATGGTGGCATCAACCTTGCTGGTCTTGACCACCGGACGGCAGTATTGCGAGCGGTTTGTGGACGCATTGCCGGTGGTGATTCTTCCCTGTCCCGTTGTGTTTCCCAGAATGATGTACTACCAGCTTTGGCATGAACGCACCCATACGTCGGCGCACGGCCGCTGGTTGCGTGAGCGTGTAAAGTCAGTCGCAGCAGCGTTAAAAAAAGATTGAAAAGACCGAGGCACACAAGCGAATGGCAACTCCCAGACTTCAATTGACCGGTATCACCAAAGCCTACCCCGGCGTGGTGGCCAATAACGATGTGTCGCTCACCGTCATGCCCGGTGAAACCCACGCGGTGCTGGGTGAAAACGGCGCCGGCAAGTCCACGCTGATGAAAATCGTCTACGGCTCCATCAAGCCTGATGCGGGACAGATGATGCTCAACGGGCAGGTGATGTACATCCGCAATCCCAAAGAGGCGCGGGCCAACGGCATCAGCATGGTGTTTCAGCACTTCAACCTGTTTGACACCATGACGGTGGCTGAAAACGTATGGCTGGGCCTGGCGCGCGAGTCGCTGGAACAGGTTACGGCCAGCATTGTGGCCAAGGCCACCGAATACGGCTTGGATATTGACCCCGCGCGCCCGGTGCACACCTTGAGTGTGGGCGAGATGCAGCGGGTGGAAATTATTCGCGCCTTGCTCACCCGCCCGGAGTTACTGATTCTGGACGAACCCACCTCGGTGCTGACCCCGCAGGCGGTCGAAAAACTGTTTGTGGTGCTCAAGAAGCTGGCTTCTGAGGGTTGCAGCATTTTGTATATCTCGCACAAGCTCCACGAGATTCGTGAGCTCTGCAACGCCTGCACCGTGCTGCGTGGTGGCAAGGTTACCGGGGTGTGCAATCCAAAAGAAGAATCCAATACCTCGCTGTCGCGCATGATGATTGGTGCCGAGCCGCCCCTGCTGGAGCGGCGCCCCAAGCATGCGGGGGCTGCGCTGATGACCGTCAAGGGTTTGAGCCTGCCGCGCGAAGACCAGTTTGGTGTGGATCTGGATGGCATCCACCTGCATGTGCGCGCAGGTGAGGTGGTGGGCATTGCCGGGGTTTCTGGCAACGGCCAGAAAGAGCTGCTGTATGCGCTGTCGGGGGAGGACACTCGTGCGCCCCACGGCAGCGTTCACATGGGCGAACGCGATGTTGGCTCCTTGCACCCTGGTGCGCGGCGCAAGCTGGGTCTGCATTTTGTGCCCGAAGAGCGCCTGGGCCGGGGCGCCGTGCCCACGCTGAGCCTGGCGTACAACCTGCTGCTCACGCGTACCGAATCCATATCCATGCCGCGCTTCGCGGGGGGCTGGATTCGGGTGCGCCAGTTGGATGCACATGCCGCGCGGCTGATCAAGCAGTTCAAGGTGAAGGCCGGTGGGCCGCAGGCGGTAGCGCGTTCGCTATCGGGCGGCAACTTGCAAAAATTTATTGTAGGCCGCGAGATTGATGCTAAGCCCCAATTGCTGATCGTGTCGCAGCCCACCTGGGGTGTGGATGTGGGTGCGGCAGCGCAAATCCGCGGCGAAATTCTGGCGCTGCGCGACGCGGGTTGTGCCGTGCTGGTGGTGAGTGAAGAACTCGACGAACTGTTTGAAGTGTGCGACCGCCTGCATGTGATTGCGCGTGGCAAGCTGTCGCCTTCGGTACCCATAGCGGAGGCCACGGTGGAAAAGATTGGTGTATGGATGAGTGGCTTGTGGGAGCAGAAGGACGAGGTGCAGCATGTCTAGACTCAAGCTTGAAGCCCGCCCCCAGCCCTCGCAATTGTGGAGCTATGGCTCACCCCTGCTGGCGCTGGTGTGCACCGTCATCATCGGTGTGATTCTGTTTTCGCTGCTGGGCAAAGACCCGTTGCGCGGTTTGCAGGTCTTCTTTTGGGAGCCCATCAAGAGCGGCTATGCGCTGGGCGAACTGGTGGTCAAAGCCACACCGCTGCTGCTGATTGCGCTGGGGCTGGCGGTGTGCTTTCGCTCCAACGTATGGAACATTGGCGCCGAGGGGCAATACATCCTGGGGGCCATTGCCGCCAGCGGCATTGCGCTGCTGGCCGATAAAACTACCGGCGGCTGGATAGTGGTGCCCGTGCTGCTGGCCGGTGTCCTGGGCGGCATGGCCTGGGCCGGTATCACGGCGCTGCTGCGTGATCGCTTCAATGCCAACGAAATTCTGGTGAGCCTGATGCTGGTGTATGTGGCCGTGCAGGTACTGGGCTATCTGGTGTTTGGTCCGTGGAAAGACCCCCATGGCTACAACTTCCCGCAAACCCAGAGTTTTGAAGCGGCGACCCGCATCCCCCGCCTGTTCACCGGCTCACGCGTGAGCATCGGGCTGATCTTTGCGCTGGTGGGAGTCGCCGGCACGTGGATATTCTTGTTTCGCACGCGTGCGGGCTTTGCCCAGCAAGTGGGCGGCCTGGCACCCGCGGCTGCCCGCTACGCCGGGTTTTCATCCCGTCGCGCCTTGTGGACGGCCTTGCTGATATCGGGTGGCATGGCGGGCCTTGCGGGCGCGCTGGAAGTGGCAGGGCCTATAGGCCAGCTCACACCCTATGTGCCAGCGGGCTATGGCTTTGCCGCCATCATCGTGGCCTATGTCGGGCGGCTGCACCCGGTGGGCATGGTGTTCTCGGCCATTCTGATGAGCATGTTTTACATTGGCGGTGAACTGGCGCAATCGCGCATGGGTCTGCCGAAATCGCTGACCGGGGTGTTTCAGGGCTTGCTACTGTTTACGCTGCTGGCCTGCGACACGCTGGTGAATTACCGGCTACGCTGGATGGGGAATAAATAATGGACTCCTACGCGCTGCTGATAGCTGCCACGCTCAATGCGGGCACTGTGCTGGCCATCGCCTCGCTGGGGCTGCTGGTCAACGAAAAATCCGGTATCGTCAACTTGGGTGCCGAAGGCATGATGCTGTGCGCAGCCATTGCCGGTTTTGCCACCGTGGTGCATACCGGCAGCGACACCCTGGGCTTTGCGGCCGGGCTGGCGGCGGGTGCGCTGATGGCGGCCATATTTGGTGGTCTGGTTATCTGGCTCAACACGAACCAGTACGCCACCGGCTTGGCGCTGAGTCTGTTTGGCGCAGGCTTCTCGGCCTTTGCCGGCATTGGCTATGTGCAGGAGAAAATCCCCGAGCGGCCCAGTTTTGCAGTGCCCTATTTGTCCGACATCCCGCTGGTGGGGCCGGCCCTGTTTCGCCAGCACCCGCTGGTGTATTTGACTGTGGCGTTTGCATTTGCACTGATATGGTTTTTGTACCGCACCCGTGCCGGGCTGATTTTGCGCAGCGTGGGCGAGAGTCCCGAGTCCGCCCACGCCCTGGGTTACCCGGTGCGCTGGATTCGCCTGGGCGCCGTGGTGGTGGGTGGTGCGCTGTGCGGCCTGGCAGGTGCCTACATCGCCATCATTTACACCCCGCTGTGGGTGGAGGGCATGGTGTCGGGCAAGGGCTGGATTGCGCTGGCACTCACCACCTTCGCCACCTGGCGGCCCGCACGTGTTTTGCTGGGTGCCTATCTGTTTGGCGGCGTCACCATGCTGCAGTTCCATTTGCAGGGTGTAGGCGTTGAAGTGCCCAGCCAGTTTTTGAGCATGTTGCCTTACCTTGCGACTATCGTGGTGTTGGCGCTGATCTCGCGCAATCCGCGGTGGATTCGTATTAATATGCCTGCTGCCATTGGCAAACCTTTTTACCCCGGCTCCTAAATTTTTGATCCCTGTTTTATTGACTGCAACCCAAACTTAACAAGAAGGAACTGAAATGACAGATTTGCAAAAGCGTTCGTTGCTGAAAATAGCAGCCCTAACAGCGGTGGCAAGCGCCGCACTGGTGGGCTGTGGCAAGAAGGAAGAGCCGGCATCTGCGCCGGTTCCCGCCCCAGTGGCGTCGGCACCTGCGCCTGCACCCAAGCCCGAACCTCTGAAAGTGGCATTTGCCTACATCGGCCCTGTGGGTGATGGCGGCTGGACGTTTGCGCACGACAACGGTCGCAAAGCGCTGGAGAAGGAATTCGGCGACAAGATCGTCACCTCGTTTGTGGAAAATGTGCCCGAGTCGGCGGATGCAGAGCGCGTGCTCCGCGACATGGCAGGTCAGGGCAATAAGCTGATTTTCGGCACCACCTTTGGCTACATGGAGCCCATGCTCAAAGTCGCCGCCGATGTGAAGGACGTGAAGTTCGAACACGCCACCGGCTACAAAACCGCGGAAAACATGCGTACCTACGACAGCCGCACCTACGAAGGCGCGTACATGGCGGGCGTGATTGCCGGCAAGATGACCAAGACCGGCACCCTGGGTGTGGTGGCTTCGGTGCCAATCCCTGAAGTGATCCGCAACATCAACAGCTTTACCCTGGGCGCACAAAGCAGCAACCCCAAGGTCAAGACCAAAGTGGTGTGGGTGAACGAATGGTTCAACCCACCCAAAGAAACCGAAGCGGCTACCTCGCTGATCAACGGCGGCGCCGACGTGCTGTTCCAGAACACCGATTCGCCTGCCGTGCTCAAGACGGCACAGGACAAGGGGAAGCGCGCCTTCGGCTGGGACTCTGACATGACCGCCTACGGCCCCAAAGCCCACCTGGCATCCAGCATTATCAACTGGGGTCCGTACTACATCAAGGCCACCAAAGACGCACTGGAAGGCAAGTGGGCCACTGGTCAAAGCTGGTGGGGTGTGAAGGAAGGTGCGATTGACATCGTATCCATCGCAGAAGACGTTCCCGCTGAAACCAAGGCCAAAGTGGACGAGGTCAAGGCCGGTCTGAAGGATGGCAGCTTCGTCATCTGGAAAGGCCCGATCGTGGACAACACCGGCAAGGTGCAAATTGCCAAGGATTCCGTTGCTGACGACAAGTTTCTGGGTGGTCTGAATTTCTACGTCAAGGGCGTGGAAGGCAAGATCCCTGGCGGTAAATAATTAGCTGGGAATTTTTTCACACATGAAGAAAGGCCGCTCTTGAGCGGCCTTTCTCTTTGGCGTGTTGCTGTGATCGCAGCAGCCGCCAATTGCGCCAGGGAATCTATTCTTGAGCCCGTTGTTCGGCGATCTTCAATTCAAGGTCCAGAAGGCGATCTTTGCCGAAGTACATCTCGTCACCCACCAAGAAAGTGGGCGATCCAAATGCACCGCGCTCGAAAGCATTCTGCGTGTTGGCCATCAGTTTCGCCTTGATGCCAGGGTCTTGGGACCGTTCCAGCAGGGCCTTTGCGTCCAGACCTGCGTTCTGTAGAACGACCTGTATCTCGGCTGCTTCATTGAGGTTGCGCCCCTGCTCCCACATGGCCGCATACATGGCATTCACATAGGGTGCGAAGCAGCCCAGCGACTCCGCTGCCGCCGCGCCGCGCATGATGGACAGCGTGTTGACGGGGAAGAAAGGGTTGAACTTGAACGCGGTGATTCCATGTTTGGCAATGAATCGTTTCATCTCCAGCATGTCGTAGGCGCGCTTGTTGGGAATGTCCGCGGTTGTCTCCGCCGGAGACCGGTTGTTGCTCAGCTTGAACAAACCACCCAGGAGGACCGGAACGTATTGAACCGCCACGCCGGTGCGCTGCTCTAAGGCGGGTAGCACTTTGTGGCACAGGTAGGCGTTGGGACTACCGAAATCGAATAGAAATTGAACCGATGCATTCATGGGTGTCTCCATGGGTGGTTGAAACAAGTGCATTGAGAGCGGTGACTGCCTACCAGGGCTCATTCCACGGGCGCAATTCCGTTTCGTGCGTCCAGGCGTCACGCGGTTGCTGGTGGATCTGCCAATAGGCTTCAGCAATGTGGTCTGGATTCAGGATGCCTTCGGTTTCTTTTTGCGCGTATTTCTCCGGGAAATTGCTGCGGATGAACTCCGTGTCAATGGAGCCGTCAATAACCGGGTGCGCCACATGAATGCCCTTGGGCCACAACTCGCGCGCCATGCTCTGTGCCAAGGCGCGCAAAGCGTGCTTGGCTCCGGCAAAGGCCGCGAAGCCCTCGCGTCCGCGCAAGCTCGCGGTGGCACCGGTAAAGATGATGGTTCCACGACCGCGGGGCAGCATGACCTTGGTGGCTTCACGCCCCATGAGGAATCCGCCAAAGCACGCCATCTCCCACACTTTTTGGTACACCCGCGCGGTGGTCTCCGTAATGCCAAAGCGGACGTTGGCCCCGATGTTGAAGACGGCCACTTCGATGGGGGCGATCTCGCGCTCAATCTTTTCGATCAGCGACACCATTTCGTCCTCCTTGCGGGCATCACTCCCAAAGGCATAGGCAACGCCGCCCTCGCTGCGGATTTGCGCCACCAAGGGCTCCAGCTTGTCGGCGGTTCGCCGCGTCACACACGCGATGTAGCCCTCGCGGGCAAATCGCCGCGCAATGGCGCCACCGGTTGCGTCTCCTGCACCGATGACCAGGATGGCCTTTTTGGGTTCCATGAAATTGACTCCTTGGTTGAAGTGGGTTTTCTAAGCGTGATGTCTAGGGCGGACACCAGATTGATCGTTCAGCAGTCGATCCGCAGAGCGGCGCAGTGCCGCCAGCAGTTCGCGCTGCAACTTTTCATCGGACAGCGCGCGCGCGATCATGACCGCGCCGACGTTTTGGGCGATCAGGGTCCAGGCACCATCCGACGATCCCGTCAGTCTTTCGAGGCTCGCGTGAACTTCCTGCATGCCTTGTTGAAACACGTCGCGCACGGACTGGTCGGCCCGAGCAACCTCCGGTGTCAAAGACGGCAACAGGCAGCCCTGTTCCGGATGTTTGACGTGCTGTAGGCTCAGGTAAGAGTTCATCGATTTGACGGCACCCGCGCGGTCCGTGGGGTCGAGTGCGTCGTACATCTGCGCGGTGCGTTTGAGTTCGGCCGAAATCAAAGTGGCAAATAGATCGGCTTTACCGCCGAAATGTTTGTAAAGCGAGCCGGTCGTTACGCCGGCTGCAGCAGCCAACTCCGACATTCCACTACCACCAAAACCATGTTGCTTGGCATGGCTACCGCCAGCGGCAACGAGCCGTTGCTTAGCTGATTCTTTGTATTCCTGGGTGTAACGCATCACTGAACTCGAAAAATTGACTTGACGGCAACAGCGCCTATTCATAGGATAACATTCGTTATCCAATAATGCAACCAATCAGAATCAATTGTTCAAGGTGATTTCAATGACTCAAGTGAAGAGTGCTCTCGTTGTTGGTGTCGGCGCAAGCCGCGGTTTGGGCGCCGCATTGGCCCGACGGTTTTCGAGGGAGGGCTTGCATGTCGTAGTGGCAGGGCGGACCGCCGAAAAGGTAGAGAAGGTTGCTTCGGAAATTCGTGCCGCAGGAGGTTCCGCACAAGCGGTGGTCGGTGATGGTTCCATTGAAAGCGATGCCATCCGATTCGTTGCAACCGCGGAAGAGCGCGGGCCGCTGGAGCTGGTGGTCCACAACGCCGGCACCAATCGGCGAGATGCATTTCTGGAGCTGGCGGTCGATGATTTCGAAGCCCTGTGGCGCGAGCATTGCCGAGGGGGGTTTCTCACCGGCAGAGAAAGTGCACGGCTCATGGTCCCCCGTGGCAAGGGAAGCATTTTGTTTACCGGAGCGTCCGGCTCACTGCGTGGGCGTGCAAAGTTTGCGGCATTCGCAGCTGCAAAAGCGGGTCTACGCGCTATGGCGCAGAGCATGGCCCGCGAGCTCGGTCCGCTGGGGGTTCATGTTGCGCATATTGTGATTGATGGTGGCATTGAGGGTGAGCGCCTGTTGTCGGCGTTTCCCGGAAGAGTAGATGAGAAAGGACCCGATGGTCTTCTGTCCATCGATCAAATGGCCGAGTCGTACTGGCAAATCCACCTGCAGCATCGTAGCGCCTGGACCCATGAACTGGAACTGCGTCCATGGTCTGAACCATTTTAGCCTGTTGCAGGTTATGTCGGGCAATGCCGTCTCATTGCCAGTGCGATGGCATCAACATCCCGTTGATATTGGCAGCCGCTATGGTGGCTTTGATGGCGGGTGTCAGTTGCGCTGGCGAGGCAGCGTGTTGCACCAAATGCTCCACGCTGAACGAAATCGGTTCCCAGCACCACCAGCATCCAGCCGCACACGATAGCCACTTCACCCACGCCGCGAGCCATCAGTTGCAGGGGCGGTGCGGAACACGCCCATGCGACCAGTAGCCCGGCCGGAATGACCGCTGCCAGCAGGGCGTAGCCGAAAAGCCGCATTTTCCGTAGGCTCAAAACGCCATTCTGGATGAATCGGCTGCCGCCAGTGAATGGAAATAACCGAGTGTGATTGTTGAAATCGGTACCGCTCAGTGCATCGTAGTAATCGTTGACCACGTTGGCGCCGGCATGGGCTATCAATGCAAAGAAGACAGTTAAGACAGCCTTCGCTATGTCGATCATCAGCCCGTCAGCGCTGGCTGTGCCCAAGCCAATCACGGCGCCAGCGAAGGTGACGCTGCGAAATGCCGGCCGTGTGGCGGCGAAGTAGATCGACAATGGATTCGTGAAACGCTGCAAGCTGGGTTCTAGTGGGTTCCACTAGTTTGTCCGATCTTCTTTGCAGATGCGGGCAGGCGCCTAGTTCAGAAAAATCTGGAAGATGATGCCAGTACCAATGGCAACCAGAACATAGTCGCCACCAGTTTGAACCCAGTGGTAACCGCGCGGTGGTGCGCTCAGACGATGGCCGCGCCAGTCTTCCACCACATATTGGTAGCTGCGGTAATGGTGGGGTAGGCGATTGCCCCGGCGCAGGTCGTGATCCGGTCCCGCGCCACGCTCTTCATATCCCCGGCGGTCATCCGCGCGATCCTGGTGTTTGTCTCGCCCATGTCCCCGGTCATGCTTGCTGTGTTTGTCCTCTTTCCAGTGCTTTTCACGACCCTTGCCCTCCGCAAACGCAGAGGCGCCTGCCAACAGGCACATGCCAATGGCGATCGATATCGCGGGTTTGAACTTCATTTGTATCTCCTTGATTTTATTACAGCAGCACGACGCTTTCGTGCCTCGTGGGTGACTGTGACTGAGCGGTCGATGGATGTCTGTGCGCTGAGGTATATAGGGTATTGAATCCTTGATCCAAAATAGGTGTTCTGGGGTAAACCCCAACGTAGTAATTCATATGGCAGTGGCAGTTCCGTTGTCTAATCCGTTAACACATTCAGGAGTTACAACGCCGTGGATTGCATTCTGGAAACCAGACAGCTGACCAAAGAATTCAAGGGCTTCGTGGCCGTCGACAAGGTGGATTTGCGTGTTGAGCGTGGAAGCATTCATGCATTGATTGGCCCCAACGGCGCTGGCAAGACAACCTGTTTCAATTTGCTTACCAAATTTTTGAAGCCAACGTCCGGTCAAATCCTGTTCGATGGTGCGGATATCACCGGTGAGTCATCCGCGCACATTGCGCGACGCGGGGTGGTGCGGTCGTTCCAGATTTCTGCCGTTTTTCCCCATTTGAGCGTGCTTGAAAATGTACGGGTGGCTTTGCAGCGGAAGCTGGGAACTTCGTTTCATTTCTGGAAAACGGAGCGTTCATTGCACCATCTGGACGACCAGGCACGCGAGTTATTGCATGCTGTGGATTTGGGGCAGTTCGCTGCGCTGACCGCGGTCGAGTTGAGCTACGGCCGCAAGCGGGCGCTGGAGATTGCCACCACCCTGGCGATGGATCCCAAGCTGATGCTGCTTGACGAGCCCACACAAGGAATGGGTCTGGAAGATGTGGACCGCATTCGCCAGTTGATCAAGCGCGTTGCAGCAAACCGCACCGTGCTGATGGTCGAACACAACATGAGTGTGGTTTCGAGCATTGCTGACACCATCACGGTTCTTCAGCGCGGAGCCACTCTGGCTGAAGGCACGTATGCTGAGGTATCGAAAAACCCAGCTGTAGTAGAGGCCTACATGGGCAGCGCGACGAACGAACTAAAGGGCGCACACTGACTATGGCAACTCCTTTCCTGGAAGTGCGGGATCTGCACGCCTGGTATGGCGAATCGCATGTACTGCATGGGGTCAATTTCCATGTTAACGAAGGCGAAGTTGTGACCTTGCTGGGGCGCAATGGCGCTGGCCGCACCAGTACCATGCGCGCCGTGATGGGTATGACCGGTAGCCGCAAGGGCTCCATAAAGGTGCATGGCACCGAGACCATCACAATGGCGCAACACCGAATAGCGCGTCTGGGCATCGGCTATTGTCCGGAAGAGCGCGGGATCTTCTCCAGTCTATCGACAGAAGAAAACCTGTTACTGCCGCCCACATTGGCGCCGGGCGGCATGAGTGTTGAGCAGATTTACGCCATGTTTCCGAACCTGCGGGAACGAGCCAATAGCCAGGGCACCCGCTTGTCGGGCGGCGAGCAGCAGATGCTGGCGGTGGCACGTATTCTCCGCACAGGCGCCAAGTTGTTGCTACTGGACGAGATATCGGAAGGGCTGGCACCGGTCATCGTGCAAAAGCTGGCCGAAACGGTTTTGCAGCTGCGCCAACAGGGCTACACCATTGTGATGGTGGAGCAAAACTTTCGCTTTGCCGCGCCCTTGGCCGATCGCTTTCTCGTCATGGAGCATGGCCAGATCCTGCAGGAATTTACGCAGGCGCAGCTCCCTGGGCAGCTCGACAGACTACGCGAATATCTGGGCGTTTGAATTTTTTTACTTATTTTCCGTCACCTATAACCTCAAAGGACAAAGCATGAAATTGAAGAACATTGCCGCCGCCTGCGGCCTTACTTGCGCAATGGCTTTGGGCACAAGCGCCCAAGCCCAAATTTCCGGTGACGTGATTCGCATCGGCATCATTACCGACATGTCCGGTCTGTATTCCGATATCGATGGACAGGCCGGCGTAGAAGCGATCAAGATGGCCGTTGCGGATATGGGCGGAGCCATCAACGGCAAGAAAATTGAAGTGGTGTTTGCCGACCACCAGAACAAGGCGGATGTGGCTGCTGGCAAGGCCCGTGAGTGGTTCGACACCCAGGGTGTAGACATGCTGATTGGCGGCACCAATTCGGGCACCAACTTGGCTATGGCCAAGGTCGCAGCTGAAAAGAAGAAGCTGTTTATTGCGGTCGGTGCGGCGTCGTCTGCCTTGACCAACGAGCAGTGCAATCCCTACACCGTGCACTGGGCATATGACACGGTTGCGTTGGCCAAGGGCACAGGCAATGCAGTGGTGAAAGCGGGTGGCAAGAGCTGGTATTTCCTGACTGCTGATTACGCCTTTGGAGCGCAACTCCAGAATGACGCCTCGACGGTCGTCAAGGCGGCTGGCGGAACTGTGGTGGGTTCTGTGAAGCACCCCTTGTCAGCCAGCGATTTCTCTTCCTTCATGCTGCAGGCACAAAGCAGCAAGGCACAAATTCTGGGCCTGGCCAACGCAGGTGGGGATACCATCAATGCGATCAAGGCGGCCAATGAATTTGGCATCACCAAGACCATGAAGCTCGCCGGTTTGCTGATGTTCATCAACGACGTGCACTCGCTTGGTCTCAAGGCGACACAGGGCATGTATCTGACCGATAGCTGGTACTGGAATCGTGATGCCGAGACGCGCGCCTGGAGTCGCAAGTTTTTTGACAAGATGAAGCGCATGCCTTCGAGTATTCAGGCGGGTGATTACTCCGCCACACTGCAATACCTGAACGCTGTGAAGGCAACGGGCTCGGATGATGCAGACAAGATTTTGGTGCAAATGAAGAAAACCAAAATCAACGACATCTTTGCCAAAGATGGATTCATTCGTGGTGACGGCCGCATGGTTCATGACATGTATCTGATGCAGGTGAAATCTCCAGACAAATCGACCGAGCCATGGGACTACTACAACGTGGTGGAAACCTTCAAGGGCGAAACGGCCTGGACCACCAAAGCCGAGTCCAAGTGCGCGCTTTGGAAATAGAGCGCCAACCCGTTCCACTACCCCACTGATCCACCTTCTATCGCTCTGACCGCTTTTCATGGAAATCTTCGGCATACCCATTCAGGCCTTTCTGGGGCAACTGTTGTTAGGGCTGGTTAACGGGTCCTTCTATGCCATGCTGAGCCTGGGGCTGGCTGTCATTTTTGGACTGCTGGGAATCGTCAACTTTGCACACGGGGCGCTCTACATGATGGGCTCCTACGTGGCGTGGTTGTTGCTGGAGAAGTTTGGGCTCAACTACTGGTTTGCACTGGTCATTGCGCCCGTGACGGTTGGTGCTCTGGGTGTCGTGGTGGAACGCTTGCTGCTCAAACGGCTGTATGCGCTCGACCCCCTGTATGGCTTGCTGCTGACTTTTGGACTTGCCCTCATTGCAGAGGGTATTTTTCGGGAGCAGTTCGGGGTGTCTGGCCAGCAATACCCGGTACCTGAGTTACTCCAGGGTGCGACGGATCTCGGCTTCATGGTATTGCCCAATTACCGGGCCTGGGTTGTTGTTGCGTCGCTGGCGATTTGCCTGTCAACGTGGTTCCTGATTGAACGTACACGGCTGGGTTCTTACCTGCGGGCGGGTACGGAGAATCCGGCGCTGGTGCAAGCCTTTGGCATCAATGTGCCGCTGATGGTCATGCTGACTTACGCGGCGGGTGCGGGGCTTGCAGCGTTGGCGGGTGTGCTGGCGGCGCCCATTATCCAGATCACTCCGTTGATGGGCAGCAATCTGATTATTGTGGTGTTTGCGGTTGTGGTGATTGGGGGCATGGGTTCCATTCTGGGTTCCATCATCACCGGTCTGTCTTTGGGCGTGATTGAAGGCCTGACCAAGGTGTTCTACCCGGAGGCGTCGAGCATCGTTGTGTTCGTGATCATGGCCATCGTGCTCATGATTCGGCCCGCCGGGCTTTTCGGCAAGGAGAAATAATTCCATGAGTACGACGCTCAAAGCTGATCAAACGGCGCGGCTGGCACGGATCACGTGGGGCGTGATGCTGGCAGTACTTGTGGCTGCGCCTTTTATCGGGCTCTACCCCGTCTTTTTAATGAAGGCGCTGTGTTACGCGATCTTTGCCTGTGCCTTCAATTTGTTGCTGGGATATACCGGGCTCCTGTCGTTCGGTCATGCAGCCTACCTTGGCAGTGCGGCGTATGTCACCGGCTGGCTGGTGCGCTCGGCAGGCCTGTCACCTGAATTGGGTGTGCTGGCCGGCATGGTGGTGGCCGGGTTATTGGGGTTGATCGTCGGACTCATCGCCATTCGCCGACAGGGCATCTACTTTGCGATGATCACGCTGGCGATGGCCCAAATGATTTATTTCGTTTGCCTGCAGGTGCCGTTTACTGGCGGCGAAGATGGCCTGCAGGGGGTTCCACGCGGCAAGCTGTTTGGCGTCATCGATCTGGCCGACGATCTCGCCATGTACTTTGTGGTCCTGGCGGTGTTTGTCGCCGTATTCCTCTTCGTGATCCGGGTTGTGCACTCGCCATACGGCCAAGTACTCAAGGCCATTCGTGAAAACGAGCCCCGCGCGGTTTCATTGGGCTATGACGTGGACCGATACAAGTTGCTCGCGTTTGTGTTGTCCACCGCGCTTGCCGGTTTAGCCGGATCGCTGAAAACGCTTGTACTGGGCTTCGCGACGCTGTCCGATGCGCACTGGTCTCTGTCGGGTGAAGTGGTGTTGATGACCCTGCTCGGCGGCATGGGTACTTTCGCAGGCCCGGTGCTCGGGGCCTTCACCATCATTGGTTTGCAGGACTATCTGGCCGACCGGGTGGGCTCCTGGGTGACCGTGATCATTGGCGCGATCTTTGTTGTCTGCGTCGTGGCATTTCGACGCGGCTTTGTGGGCGAATTGCTGGCCTGGCAGCAACGGCGTCAAAAAGGCTGATGTGGCGTGTAGTTGGGGTCTGGTAAGGTTGGTGCCAAAACCTTCTAGCTGGAGCTGCCTGTGAACCACCCCCCCCCAATAACGAAAAAATCCCGAAGGCCTGTATCCCCGGATCGTCTGCCCGAGCTATTGCGCCGCATGCCCAAGGCCGAGCTGCACATGCACATAGAAGGCTCGCTGGAGCCGGAACTCATCTTTGCGATGGGCCAGCGCAACAGCGTGCCGCTGGCCTACCCCAGCGTGGAGGCTCTGCGCGAGGCCTATGTTTTTGACAACCTGCAGGGATTCCTCGATATTTATCACGCGGGCACTACCGTGCTCAAGACCGAGCAGGATTTTTTCGACATGACCTGCGCCTACCTGGGGCGGGCGCAGGCAGACAACGTGCTGCACACCGAAATCTTCTTCGACACCCAGACCCATATCGGCCATGGATTGAGTGCCGAGGCCGTGGTCAATGGTCTGTACCGTGCCTGCGAAGAGGCGCCCGCGCTCTATGGCATGACGGCCTCACTTATCTTGTGCTTTCTCCGGCATCTGAGTGAAGCGGAGGCGTTTGAATGCCTGGAACAGGTCATGCCATTGCGGGACAAAATTCTGGGTATTGGTCTGGCATCCAGCGAAGTCGGGCACCCGCCGGAGAAGTTTGCGCGCGTATTTGCGCGTGCACACGAGTTGGGCTTCCGATTGGTGGCGCATGCCGGTGAAGAAGCTCCTCCTGCCTACATCTGGAGTGCACTGGACGAGCTGAAAGTAGAGCGCATTGACCACGGCGTGCAGGCCATCCATGACGCTGCGCTGATGCAGCGTCTGGCCCATGACCGCATACCCCTCACCGTGTGTCCGCTGTCCAACCTCAAGCTGCGCGTGTTTCCTTCACTGGCCCAGCACACCCTCAAACGCATGCTGGATGCGGGCATTATGGCTACGGTCAACTCCGACGATCCCGCCTACTTCGGCGGCTACATCAACGAGAACTTCACCCAGACCTTTGCAGCACTGGGCATGACTTCGCAGCATGCCTACCAGCTGGCCCGCAACAGCTTTGATGCCAGCTTTATTGAGGCGACTTTGCGCAGCCAATACGTGCAGCGACTGGATGAGGTGTTTGAAACTTTTGTTTGAACCAATGCTGCACTTTGGAGCGGTGCAGCCCGCAGCCATGATGATCTCTGCCGGTTTGGCCGATCCTCGGATGAAGATCGAGATTGAAGTCACCGCGCTGAAGCGTCCGTAGGCATATCCGCTAAAATTTGCCCAAGGCCTGCTGCTCCGGCGGGCCTTGCCTTTTGTGTTTCGGAGCCATGTAGAGGACCACCATGTACAAAAACCTCGCAGCCACGTTGGTGGCGGCTTGTGCTTTCTTGCTCGCTCCCACAGGGGCATTTTCCCAATCCAAAGACGTTTCCAGAACGGAACCCCTCAAGGTGGGGTTTCTGTATGTTGCGCCCCTGACAGACGTCGGCTGGGTTCGCCAGCATGAGCAGGGTCGCCTGGCCGTAGAAGCTGCCTTAGGCAAGGCCGTGCAGACCACCTATGTGGAAAACGTGGCGGAGGGGCCGGATGCCGAGCGTGTGATTCGTGACCTGGTTCGACAGGGCAATAAGCTCATCTTCACTCCCAGCTTTGGCTACATGGAACCCACGCTCAAGGTGGCGCAGGAGTTTCCGGACGTCAAGTTCGAGTCCATCACCGGTTACAAGACGGCTCCCAACGTAGCGGTTGCCAATGCACGCTATTACGAGGGCCGCTATCTGGCCGGGATTGCTGCGGGGCGCATGAC
>JAYTRR010000270.1:0-23474 GCA_043746005.1 Burkholderiales bacterium | reverse complement strand
ACCAGCCCGTACCCCGACCGCATCCTCCCCAAAAACGGCCATGAAAAAGACCTGGCCGAGCGCACCCTCACTAAGCTCTACAACCAGCGCCCCGCCTGGCTGGACGCCGCCCACAAGGCGCTGGATGCGGCCGTAGCCCGAGCCTACGGCTGGAGCGACTACACCGCCGAAATGCCAGACGAAGAAATCCTCAAGCGCCTGCTGGCGCTGAACCTTGAGCGCGCGGCCCGCTGCGCAAACAACGGCGATTGACTTAGTGTTAACCATGGATTACAGTTAAATCATGTTGGAGATCCTGCAAAGCGAGACATTTCAAAAGTGGCGCTCAGGTCTCAAAGACCGGATGGCGCTGGCTCGCATCAATGCGCGCATTCGCCGTTTGGCCGAGGGCAACCCGGGTGACAGCAAAGCACTGCGCGATGGGGTGTCTGAATTGCGCGTTGAACGTGCCGTTGCAATGGCACAAGACTGGAAGGAGTAGTCGATGGCTGAAAAATTTTCTCGTTGGGACCCTGCGGACGATTTGAAGTCCGAGGAAGACATTGCCCTGTATTTCGAAGCCTGCGTCAGCGACGATCCGGGTGACGGTAGTCTGGTGCGTGCCGCTTTGGGAGACATTGCGCGTGCGCGCGGCATGAGTCAGTTGGCGCGCGACACGGGTCTGGCGCGCGAAGGCTTGTACAAGGCGCTATCCCCTGAAGGCAACCCCGAATTTGCCACCGTGATGAAGGTGATCAAGGCCTTGGGACTGAAGCTGGGTGTGCGCACCAAAGTCGACAGCTTCAGAACAACTGCCCCGTAGTTGCTTCCAAATTGATAGCGCCTTGCGCAGATTCCACGGAGGCTAGCGATCGTTTTTGTTCTGAATCCTGCAAGTCAGCAGCTTTGAGCAAGGCACCTACCCGCACCCCAAGCAACCGCAGCCGCTTCTGCAGCGGTGCCCGCTTCAGGCATTGCCCCGCTACCTGCCGAATACGCGCCGCATCGGCCGTGTACTCCACGGTCAAGTCGCGCGTTACCCCCGAGAAGTCGTCGTAGCGCAGCTTGATGCCAATGGTTTTTCCCACATAACCCTTGCGCTGCAAATCGGCGGCCACCTGCTCGCACAGCCGGGTAAACACCGCGCCCAACTCGGCCTTGTCGCGCACCGCGTGCAGATCCCGCTCAAATGTGGTTTCACGGCTCATGCTCACGGGTTCGCTCTCGGTGACTACCGGGCGGTCGTCGCGGCCGTGGGCGGCTTCATGCAGCCAGGCACCGGTGCGCTGGCCAAAGGTCTGCATCAGCCAGGCCGGGTCGCGTTCGGCCAATTGGCCAATGGTCTCTATCCCAAAGCCCTTGAGCTTTTCGTCGGCCTTGGGGCCAATGCCATTGATCTTGCGGCAGGCCAGCGGCCAGATCATGGTTTGCAGGTCGCCCGTGTGGACGATGGCAATGCCGTTGGGCTTTTTGAATTCGCTCGCCATTTTGGCCAACAGTTTGTTGGGTGCCACGCCCACCGAGCAGGTGAGGCCGGTGGCTTCAAAAATGCCTTTCTGGATCAGGCGCGCCAGCACGCGGCCGCCTTCGCGCTGGCCGCCGGGTACCTCGGTGAAGTCGATGTAGACCTCGTCCACACCGCGGTTTTCCATCACTGGGGCAATCTCGGAGATGAGATTTTTGAACAGTCGGGAGTACTTGCGGTATTCCTCAAAATCTACGGGCAACAAAATGGCCTGGGGACACAGTTTGGCGGCTTTCATCAGCCCCATGGCCGAGCCCACGCCGAACTGGCGCGCCGCATAGGTGGCGGTGGTGATGACGCCGCGCCCGGTGTAGCTGTCGAGCCGCGCAAAGGCATCCAGAGGAATGCGTTTGAGTGCGGCGCGCTGGGCGGCTTCGTCCCACGCCAGGTCTGGCGCGGTGGGGTCGGCAGGGTCGGCATTTTGCAGGTCGTTAGCGTGCAGTTGCTCCAGTGCCTCCTTAATATTGCGTCGTCCACCGCCAATCACGACGGGCAGCCCCTTGAGCTGCGGGTAGCGCAGCAGCTCCACGGAGGCGTAAAACGCGTCCATGTCCAGGTGGGCGATGCGGCGGGCGATGGCACTCATGGCCTTGAGGATAGCAAGCTCCGATTTGCCGCACTGTTGCGTGATGGGGGTGGCCACAGTCCACCGATAATGGGCAGCTCAACGTTCCTGGGCCTGCTGCACGCATGCGATTCAATTTTTTCAAGTCGACTTGGACTTTGCGCCAAAAAGTGTGGTTGTCACTGGGGTGTGCGCTTGCAGGGCTGTGTGGCGCAAGCGCCTGGCTGGGTGTGCAAAACTACAACCAGGCACATGCCCGAATGGATCAACAAACCGCCACGCTGGTACGGACCGTGGCCGACCATACCGCGTCGACTCTGCAGCTGGCCGACTATGCTTTGGAGGATATGCGGGTCCATTGGCTGGCTGGCCCGGTGCCATTTGCCGAGGCGCTGGCGCGCAACCAGCGGCGGCTGTCTGATCTGGCGATTCAGACCAGCATCATCAACGCTGATGGCGCTTTGCTCTACACCGATCTCGGCCCCATCGCAGAGCGCCTGTATTTTGGCGACCGCGAGTATTTCAAGGTGCACAAGAATGCAACGGTTGACCAGCTCTTTGTCGGCCCGCCCAATCGGGGACGTGTGTCTGGCAAGTGGTCCATCCATCTGACGCGGCCCCTTTTGAAACGGGGGCAGTTTGCAGGGGTGATCGTGCTGTCGGTGGACCCGCGTTTTTTCGCGCAGCATTACGAATCGGTTGATCTGGGGCAGCAGGGGCTGGTTTCCATGGTGTCGGACGGCGGCGAGATCATGGCCCGTTCGCTCGACCACGATGCGTTTGTTGGCAAAACGATTGACGACATTCCGTTTATGGCGCCTGGGGCAGCCTTGCAGGGGCATTTCCACCGGGTGTCGCCGCTGGATGGCGTGAGCCGCAGCTACAGCTACGTGCGTTTGCCCCAGTACCACTTGACCATGCTGGCGGCGGCGGGAGTACAAGAACAATTGGTCCCTTTGTACCAGCAGTGGGCTTACCTGGGCGGCATAGCGCTGCTTGTCTTGTCGCTGATGCTTTACGCTGCCCGCAGCATGCTGAAAAGCATTGCGCTGCGCGAGATGAGCGAGCAAAGTCTGAAAGAAAGCCAGGAGCGCTACCGGGGTTTGGTGGAGTGGTCGCCCGTGAGTGTGGTGGTGCATCAGAGCGGAAAAATTGTCTACGCCAATCCCGCTGCGGTGGCTACGCTGGGCGCTCAATCCGCCAGCGAGTTGATTGGCAATGCCGCCATGGAGCGGATTCATCCGGATTATCGGCAGGTGGTGCTGGATCGAATGAATGCGGGCCTGCGCGGGCAAACTTACGTAAGCCCGGCGCATGAAAAATTTCTCCAGCTCGATGGCACGGTGATTGATGTGGAGGTTCAGGGCTCGGTGATTCCGTTTGAGGGCGCGCCCGCGATTCAGGTCACGTTTCAGGACATCACGGGGCGCATACGGATGCTGGAGTCACTGCACGCCAGCGAAGAGAAGTGGCGCACCATCATTGCCAACTCGACCGATGGCATCAGCATCGTTGCGATGGATGGGCTGGTGGAGAAAAGCTCGCGTGGCGCGCTGGTCATGTTTGGCTACGCGAGCGAGGATGAGCTGGTTGGCAAGCGCCTGCTTGACTTCATTGACCCGTCCGGGCATGCGGTGGCTAACCAGCTGATTGTGGACTTGTTGCAGGGCAAACTGACCGGGCTGGTGGAGATTGCGTGCATCCGCAAGGATGGAACGCGTTTTTTTGCGGAGTCCAAGTCCGACATGTTGCGCAACGCACACGGCGAGCCGACGCACATGATTTTCATCACCCGCGATGTAACGAAACGCAAGCAGGCCGAAGACGCGCTCAAGCTCGCCGCCAGCGTGTTTACCCACGCCCGCGAGGGCATCGTGATCACCGATGCCAGTGGGGCCATCGTGTCCGTGAATGAAACCTTCACCCACATCACCGGTTATTCCGGCGAAGAGGTGCAGGGCTGTAATCCGCGCCTTCTCAATTCCGGGCGCCAAAGCCCGGCGTTTTATGCCGAGATGTGGCGGTCGATTTCAGTGTTGGGCCACTGGACGGGCGAGGTTTGGAACCGGCGTAAAAACGGCGAGGTGTTTGCTGAATTGCTCACCATCCGCGCGGTGCGTGACAGCGCGGGCGCCACGCAGAACTTTGTCTCGCTGTTCACCGACATCACGCCGATGAAGGAGCACCAGCAGCAGCTGGAGCACATTGCTCACTACGACGCCCTGACCGGCCTGCCCAACCGGGTTCTGCTGGCGGATCGCCTGCAGCAAGGCGTTATGCAGAGCCAGCGCAGGGGCCACTCGCTAGCGGTTGTCTATCTGGATCTGGATGGTTTCAAATCGGTCAATGACCGTTATGGTCACGCCATGGGCGATGAGCTGCTGATTGCACTGGCCCGGCGTATGAAAACGGCCCTGCGCGAGGGCGACACGCTGGCGCGCGTGGGCGGTGACGAGTTTGTGGCGGTGCTCGTGGATCTGGAGCACATCGAAGACTGCGAGCCCGTGCTGGCACGCCTGCTGCATAGCGCAGCTGAGCCGCTCCAGGTGCCACTTACCGTGGCCGGTGTGCTGAGCCAGGTCGAGCTGCACCTGTCGACCAGCATGGGTGTGGCCCTGTACCCGCAGGATGGTGACGATGCCGGACTCTTAATGCGCAATGCCGCCCGAGCCATGTATCTGGCCAAACAGGCGGGCAAAAACCGTTACCAGCTTTTTGACCTGGCTCATGACCTGGCCGTCAAAACCCAGCGCGAAAGCATAGACCAGATCCGCAGCGCACTGGAGCGCCACGAGTTTTTGCTTTTCTACCAGCCCAAGGTGAACATGAGGACGGGTGAGGTCGTTGGCGCGGAGGCGCTCATTCGCTGGCAGCACCCAGTGCGCGGCTTGCTCCCGCCGGGGGCTTTTCTCCCCATCATTGAAAACGAACCCATCAGTCTGGAGGTGGGTGAATGGGTCATTGAAACCGCCCTGGCACAGATGACGGCCTGGCGGGCTGCGGGGCTGGACATGGCGGTCAGTGTCAACATCGGAGCCCTTCAGCTACAGCAGGTGGGCTTTACACAGTGCCTGGGCGAGCTGCTGGCCCGGCACCCGACGGTGCCACGGTACAGCCTGGAGCTGGAGATTCTGGAAACCAGCGCACTGAAAGACATCACCCAGGTTTCCAACCTGATGCATGCCTGCCGGGAGATGGGGGTGCGTTTTGCCCTGGATGATTTTGGGACCGGCTATTCCTCACTGATTTACCTCAAGCACCTGCCCGCGGAGACATTGAAGATTGATCAGGGCTTTGTGCGCGACATGATGAGCGACCCGGATGATCTGGCCATCGTCAACGGCGTGATTGGGCTGGCCAGGGCGTTTGGCCGCCAGGTGATTGCCGAAGGAGTTGAAACCAGCGCCCATGGCGACTTGCTGATGTCGATAGGCTGCGATCTGGGGCAGGGCTATGGCATTGCACGGCCCATGCCCGCGGGTGATATGCCGCTCTGGGTGACCCAATGGCGGTTGGACACCGCGCCTTAGATTGCCTTCTGAATCACCGGTCCCTTGAACAGGTAGGGCAGCCGGGGGCCTTGGGTTTGCGTGACGCCGCCCTTGTTTTCGACGCTGATAGCCAGGCTGGTGGCGCTGGCGAGGTCTCTTTCGCTGACCGGCAAGCGCAGGGTTTTGCCTTTGCTTTGCAGCACGCCCAGCGAACGCGCCGGGTCGCCTTCGGACAGGGCCCACAACTGCATGCTGTCTTCGCCGCCCTCGGTCACGCGGTTGAGCCGCTGCACTTGCAGTGCGTCGTCCTGCAGGGCCAGCGTGACCAGCATGGCGGGTGCCTGCTTGTCATCGTTGAGGATGGCGATGTACTTGACCTGCGCCGTGTCTTTCAGCTGCACCTGCACGTGCTGCAGCTGGGCCTTGAACTGCTCGAACATGCTCATGCCGGTGGCCACGCCAATGGACAGCAGCAGCAGGAACAGGATGGCCGCAGCGCGCCACCAGGGGCTTACGCCGCGACGGGCGTTCACAGGAGAATCAATGGGCGTGGGGACAGTTACAGAGGTTGGCATGCAGATGGGGGGGTCAAGTTGGGAAGGTTCCCGGCAAGAGAATACTCTTGTCCACCGTCTCCATCTGGGTATGGCCGGCAAAAGCCATGGTCAGGTCGAGTTCCTTGTGGATGATTTCCAGCACTTTGGTCACGCCTTCTTCGCCCATGGCGCCCAGGCCGTACAAAAATGCTCGCCCAATGTAGGTGCCCTGTGCGCCCAGAGCGCGGGCCTTGAGCACGTCCTGCCCGCTGCGGATGCCGCCGTCCATGTGCACCTCAATCTGCTTGCCCACGGCGTCCACAATGGCGGGCAGCGCGCGGATGGAGGACTCGGCCCCGTCAAGCTGGCGCCCGCCGTGGTTGGAGACGATCAGCGCATCGGCGCCGGAGTTGACGGCCAGGCGCGCGTCTTCCACATCCTGAATGCCCTTGAGGATGAGCTTGCCGCCCCAGCGCTTTTTGATCCACTCCACATCGCCCCAGTTGAGCGCGGGGTCAAACTGCTTGGCAGTCCACTCGCTCAAACTGCCCATGTTGTCCACGCCGCTCACATGGCCAATGATGTTGCCAAAGCCGTGGCGCTTGGTGCCCAGCATGCCCAGGCCCCAGCGGGGTTTGGTCATCATGTTGAGGATGTTGGTGATGGTGAGCTTGGGCGGTGCAGACAGGCCGTTTTTCAAGTCCTTGTGGCGCTGGCCCAAAATTTGCAGATCCAGTGTGAGCACCAGGGCCGAGCAGTTGGCGGCCTTGGCACGGTCTATCAGGCGCTCGATGTAGGCGCGGTCTTTCATCACATAGAGCTGGAACCAGAAGGGGTGGTTGCCGGTTTCCTTGGCCACGTCTTCAATGGAGCAGATGCTCATGGTGGACAGGGTGAAGGGCACACCAAATTTTTTGGCCGCTTTGGCCGCCTTGATCTCGCCATCGGCGTGCTGCATGCCGGTGAGGCCGGTGGGGGCAATCGCCACGGGCATGGCCACTTTCTGGCCGATCATGGTGGTGGCCGTGCTGCGGTTTTCCATGTTGACGGCCACGCGCTGGCGCAACTTGATGGACTGAAAATCGGCGCTGTTGGCGCGATAGGTGCTCTCGGTCCAGCTGCCGGAATCGGCGTAGTCGTAAAACATGCGGGGTACGCGCTTTTGCGCGAGGATGCGCAGGTCTTCGATGTTGGTGATCACGGGCATTGTTGTCTCCTGTAGTGCGTAGATGGTAGGGGAAAGGGAAATGCACCCTTGTGAAATCGCCCGGTTGTCGTTTGAAATAAATTGGTAAACGGGTTTACCAAGGGGTACTTGCATTATTCAATGAGAATCATTATCATTGGCGTTTTGATTAAGTAAAAAACTCCATGAAACGTCTTTTGTCCCTTGCGCTTCTGTCTTTAGTCGTCGGCCATGCCATGGCGGGCACGGAAGAATTCACGCTCACCATTCAGAACCACGCATTTGCGCCCAAGGAAATCAAGATTCCCGCGGGCCAGAAGGTCAAGTTGCTGGTGGTGAACAAAGATGCCACGCCTGCCGAGTTTGAGAGCAAGTCGCTGGGCCGCGAAAAAGTCATTGCGGGCCGCTCCACCGCCATCATCAACCTGGGGCCTTTGAAGCCCGGCCGTTACGCCTTTGTTGAGGAATACCACGAGACCGAAGCGGCCGCGCAAGGCACGATCGTTGTCGAGTAATCCAGGGAGCCCAAGTCGCCATGTTTGCTGCCGCCCTTATCGTTTTTCGTGAATCTCTGGAAGCCTCGCTGATCATCAGCATCATGGTCGCCGCCACCCGGGGTATTCCCCAGCGCGCGCGGTGGATTGTCAGCGGGCTGCTCGCCGGGCTGGTCGGCGCGGCACTGGTTGCCTCCAGCATGGAAGCCATTTCCAACCTGGCCAGCGGAATTGGGCAGGAGCTGTTTCAAGCGGGTGTGCTGACGCTTGCCGTCGGCATGTTGGCGTGGCACAACATCTGGATGTCAGCGCATGGCCGGGAAATGGCGGCACAAGCAAAAAATGCAGCAAAAGCCATCAATGATGGTTCGCGCACCCGGTCCGTGATCTTTCTGGTGGTGGCGCTTGCGGTCTTGCGTGAGGGGTCCGAAACGGTCCTGTTCCTGTATAGCCTGGCCACCAGCAGTGACGGCGGCTTGCGCACAACCATCACGGGTGGGGTAAGTGGTTTGGCGGCCGGTGTGCTGGTTGGCGCATTGCTGTATGCCGGCTTGCTGCGCATTCCCCTGCGCTGGTTTTTTTCGATCACCGGCATTCTTGTTCTGCTGCTGGCTGCCAGCATGGCATCGCAAGCCGCACGGTTCCTGATTCAGGCGGACCTGCTGCCCAGCCTGGGCGCGCCGCTGTGGGACACGTCGGTCGTGTTGTCACAGTCTTCTGCCGTGGGCACTTTGCTGCATGGATTGATCGGTTATGACCCCCAGCCAGCGGGGATGCAGCTGTTGTTCTATGTCGTCGTGCTAGTAACTATCGCCAGCGGCATGTTTTGGGTGTCCCGGCGCGGGCAGGCAGTTAAAAAATAGAGAAAATTTCTTTAAAAAGCTGAATCCAGTACGGCGTTGGTCGCGTATTCAAAGGGAGCGTCTGGCATATTCATTGCCAGTCGCGTGCGATAGACCCTTAACCAACTGTCTGGAATTTCACACAATGAAGAACATTCGAACTGCATTGATCGTCGGGGCCGCGGGCCTTTGCAGCGGCCTGGCCCTGGCCGATACGGGCAAACTGCTGCTGACCGGGGGCGTGAGCTCCATTGATGGCGCGGCCGGTGGTGGGCTGACTCCCTGGGCGGTGATTGGCACCAACGCAACCGAAGGCGAAATCGGCTTTTCTGCCAACCTGACCCGCGCCACGACGCAGGACTACGCACTCAACACCATGGGCGTCGCCATCGGGTTTAAAGACCGGGTAGAGCTTTCGTTGGCACGCCAGGATTTTGACGCTTCGCCCGCCGTCGCACTCAATGGCATTGCGGCCTTTGGCGTGCAGCCTGGGCAGCACGTCAAGATGGATATTGTGGGTTTGAAGGTCAGGGTGGCCGGTGATGCGGTGCTCAACAGCGATTCGTGGATGCCGCAGCTGGCTGTCGGCGTGGAGCAGAAATCGGTGGATTCGGGCTCCCTGTCCAGCGTACTCAATTTCCTGGGTGCCAAGACCAGCGGAACCGACTTTTACGTGAGCGCGACCAAGCTGTTCTTGGCGCAAAGCGTGCTGGTCAACGGCACGCTGCGTTACACCAACGCCAACCAGAATGGTTTGCTGGGGTTTGGCTCCAACGCGCCGGGCAAGAACGAAGGCAGTTGGGTGCCGGAGGTTTCAGTGGCTTACCTGTTGAGCAAGAACGTGGCCATTGGCGCCGAATACCGCGTCAAGCCCAACAATCTGGAGGCCCTGGGTCGCGCGGCCGGGCTGGGTGATGCACTGGCAGAGGACGACTGGAAGGACTTGTTCATCGCGTGGGCGCCCAACAAGAACGCCTCCATCACGTTGGCTTATGTGGATCTGGGCCGCATCGTGCCCGGCATCACAGCCGGCCGCAAGCAAACGGGCTATTACCTGTCGGCCCAGTTGGCGTTCTAGACCCACCTGCCCCCCCATTCATCTCCAGGAACCGCTATGAAAAAAATATTGATTGCCCTCGCTTTGACCTCTTCATTGGTCACTTTGGGCCTTGTGTCCGCACCGGCATTTGCGCAAAACACTTCCGGCGCTGCCACTGCCATGCCCATGAAAAATGACCAGCTGTACCAGTCTTTGGGCCAAAAGGCTGGCCTGGAATTGTTGATGGACATTTTTGTGGCCGGCTTGAAAGCCGACCCTCGCACCGCGTCCCATTTCAAGGAAACCAATTCGAAGGGTCTCCAGGAACAGCTGGTCGATCAGTTTTGCAAGATCAGCGGCGGGCCCTGTGAATACAAAGGGGCCAACATGAAGGCGGCACACGCCGACATGGATATCAGCAAGGCAGATTTCAATGCCCTGGTGGAGGTGCTACAGGCCTCGATGGATGCCCGCCATATTCCTTTCGCAACGCAAAACAAGTTGCTGGCGCTGCTGGCACCCATGCACCGTGACGTGATTAGCATCAAGTAATCGGTTAATGACCAATCACATTGTGAAGATGCCCCGCATTGGGGCTGCTGCCACTGCTATTGCGGCCGTGTTTCTATCAGCAGGCGCCGTCAATGCCGGCACGCTGGAGGTGCTGGTGGTTGACCGCGATGGGAAGCCCACGCCCGATGCCGTGGTGGTGGTCTTCCCCACAGGGAAAGGTATGCCCAAAACGCCTTTGCCGGGCACGGCGATGGTGACCCAGGAAAAGCAGCAGTATGTACCCAAAGTCACGGTGGTGGCCATGGGTGCCAAAGTGCGGTTTACCAACAACGACCCCTGGAATCACCATGTGCGTCTGGGTGTCGCAGGTGCGCCACGGGGGGATGTGGACGGGCAGTCTATTCTTCTGGAGGGCAAGGCTGAGGGCAAACCGCCCAGCTCTGCGGTGCTGACCTTTGACAAGCCCGGAGCCCATGGAGCGGCGTTGTTGGGTTGCTATATCCACAGCTCCATGAAAGGCACGGTGTACGTGGCCGAATCCCCCTGGACCGTAAAAACCGGACCCGATGGCGTGGCGACCATCGAGGACGTACCGGAAGGAGCCGCGACCGTCAAAGTCTGGCACGTAGCGCAGTTGGTGGACAAAACGCCGCTGGAGACCACCGTGTCGGCTGCACCCACCAGGATCACGTTCCAGTTGAACGTGGTGTCCCGGGGTAGCAGGCTCTGATCACAGGATTTTCTGGATCAACGCACCTTTGAAGAGTACGGGCCCGGTGGGGCCTGTTGTGCTGGGTACACCACCCTTGGGCTCAAGACTGATGGCCAGGGTAGGAACCTCGCGCACATCACCTTCACCCGCCGTCAGGCGCAGCACTTTATCGCGCCCCAGCACGCCCAGTGACTTCGGCCTACCAGCGGGTGGCAGCGCCCAGAGTTGCAGCGACCGGTCCCCGGCTTCCTGGTAAGCACCAACCCGTTGCAGCGTGAGTTTTTTGCTCTTGGGGTCAAAGGTCACCAGCATGGAAGCGGCTGCCTGGTCGTCGGCTAGTACGGCCACATATTCGATTTGCGGGGTGGCCTGCAACTGGGTTTGCAGGCGGGCAATTTCAGTGCCCAGTTCCTGGCGCAAGCCCACGCCTGCGGTGACCGCCACAACGGTGGCCACCGCGCCTGCGGCTGTAGCACCACGCCACAGCGCCAGGCTGCGCAGCCAGTCGCTCCAGGCAGGGGCCTGCTGGATGGGCGCCGCGCGGGCTGCCTGCATTGCGGCTTGGGCCCTGTCGCCCTGCACCAGGTTGTTGATGCGCGTCCACACGGCGGCGTCAGGGGTGGCCTGCGACTGCAGTTCATTCAGGCTGGATAGCCGGCTTTGCCAAATCAGTGCAACGGCGCGCACGGGTGCCTGGTCCCGCGCCATGGCTTCAAAGCGGCGGCGCGCACCACCGCGCAGGGTGCCCAGCGCATAGCTGCTGGCCAGTCGGTCGAGCAGTTCGGGATGTTGCGTGAGGTTCATAGAGCGGCCCTCACGCAAAACGCGCCATGCACAGGCGCAGCTGGTCCAGACCGCGGCGGATCCAGGTTTTGACGGTGCCCAAAGGCAGGCGCAATTGTTCTGCCAGCTCACTGTGGCTCAGGTCGCGCACATAGGCGAGGCTCACCACCTCACGCTGCCGGTCTTCCAGTCGGCCCAGGCACTGGTGCAGCGCCCACGCCTGTTCGCTGGCCTGCGCCGTGTCCAGTGGCGAGGGTGCGTCGCCCTCCAGTGTGTCGGCCAAAGCGTCATCCAGCTCCTGTGTGACATGGCTGCGATCGGCCGCGCGGCGGCGCAGCATGTCCAGCCCGCGGCTGCGAACAATCAGGCCCATCCAGGCCATGGGTGGGCTCAGCGTTGCACGGTAGTCGCCAGCAGATCGCCAGATCGACAAGAACGCCTCCTGCAGCACGTCTTCCGCCCAATCCCGGTGGGTGACAACGCGCAGCGCCAACCCATAGAACTTGGTCGCGCACAGGTCATATAGCGCCTTGAGCGCGGCGTCATCCTGGTTGGCGACGCGGTCCAGCAGCTCAATCAGTTCTGCATCGTGGTTCATTGCATTCATTTCAGTATTGTCTGCGATTCCATCGTTTCGACTGGGGTTAGGGAGGAATAAGCGCACTCCGGTTCAAGGCCTTTTGCGGCTCCCTTCATGGGTACGCAGCGAAGCGCCAGGCGGATTCAAAAAAGAAAAATCAATTCTTTTTCAAATAGTTGAATCCAGCGGGGCCTTGCCTTGCGTATTCAAAGGGTAGGGCGAAATAGTTCGATCTCTGCAACCCGTGCAACCCATTCAAAGGAATCCACCATGCAATCCATCGTTCAAACACTCTCTGACTCCCCATTGGCTTCTTCGCGCCGTGCCTTCATGGGCCGCACCGGAACCTTGTCGGCAGTGGCTGTGGCCCTGCTCGCGGGCCAGGACGCCATGGCACAAGGCATGGCGGGCGATACCAGCAAAGATGTAGGCATTCTCAATGTGGCTCTGGGCCTGGAGCACGAAGCCATCAACGCCTATCAGCTCGGTGCCGGCAGCGGGCTGCTGCAAAAAGGCGTGCTCGACGTGGCGGTGCAGTTCCAGGGGCACCACAAGGCACACCGCGATGCCTTGATTGCCACCATCCAGAAAATGGGCGGCATGCCCGTAATGGAGAAGAAGCTTGAGGACTATGCCAAGGCGCTGAAGGCAGACACCCTGCGTAACCAGGCCGATGTGCTGGACCTGGCGGCGCGCCTTGAGCTGGGTGCCATCAATGCGTACCTGGGCGTGATCCCCGCCTTTGGCAGCAAAGACTTGGCAAAGGTAGCCGCCCGTCTGGCCGCGGATGAAACGATGCACTTCACCGTTTTGACCAACGCACTGGGTCGGCCGCTGCCCAGTGGCGCGCTGTCGTTCGGCGCGTAATGTCTTCGTGCACCTATAGCCTGCGGCGTGTTTCAAGACGTCTTGCTGTCGACGCGCTGGCCGTGGGATGCTGGGCCCTGTTGTGCCTTTGGGCCGCAACGGCGCAGGCACAGTCCGTGGACCGTGGGCAGGTGCTGTTTGAATCGCGCTGCGTGGCATGCCACAGTCTGGACGCGAATCGCACGGGCCCGGCGTTGCGGTCCGTAGTGGGGCGTACAGCGGGCAAGGCCGAGGGCTATTTCTATTCCGAGGCTATGGCTGCAGCGACCCATGTGTGGAGCGTTGAAAAACTCAAAGCCTGGTTGACGAACCCGCAGGACGTGGTGCCGGGACAGGAAATGAATTTTCGTGTGGACCTGCCGCAGGACCGTGAGGATGTGGTGGCTTACCTGGCATCGCTTTCCGAGGTGCAAAAAAAATAGCGATGCTACATTTTTGATAGCTTCTCGCGCATATTCCACGGGGGCTAGGCCCCCATTTCTTTCTGAATCAGGCCAGGCGTGCGGTGTGGCGTACGATTTGCGCCAGCACCTGCGCGGGTGCTGTACCGCCCAGTGTGTTGCGGGCGTTCAATGAGCCGCGCAGGCTCAAGCACTCGTACACATCTTTCTCGATGCCCGGGTTGAACTCCTGCAATACCGCCAGCGGCAGTTCCGACAGGTCCACCTGGTGCGAGGTAGCTGCCTTGACCGCGTGGGCTACCACTTCGTGCGCATCGCGGAAGGGCAGGCCTTTTTTGACCAGGTAGTCGGCCAGGTCGGTGGCGGTGGCGTAGCCGCGCAGGGCCGCTTGCTCCATGGGAATCGGGTTGACGGTGATACCGCCTTCCTTCTGCCCGGTGGCCGGATTCAACTGCCCGCCTACCATTTCGCTGAAGATGCGCAGCGTGTCCTTGAGCGTGTCCACGGTATCAAACAGCGGCTCCTTGTCTTCCTGGTTGTCCTTGTTGTAGGCCAGGGGCTGGCCCTTCATCAGGGTGATCAGGCCCATCAGGTGGCCGACCACGCGACCCGTCTTGCCGCGGGCCAATTCGGGCACGTCGGGGTTTTTCTTCTGCGGCATGATGGAACTGCCGGTGGTGAAACGGTCGGCAATCTTGATGAAGCCAAAGTTCTGGCTCATCCACAAAATCAGCTCCTCGCTCATGCGGCTGATGTGCACCATGGTCAGGGTTGCGGCGGAGGTGAATTCGATGGCAAAGTCACGGTCGCTCACGGCGTCCAGGCTGTTCTGGCAAACCTCTGCGTTGCCAGCGGCATCAACCATGCCCAGCGCACGGGCCACGCGCTCGCGGTCCAGCGGGTAGCTGGTGCCCGCCAGTGCGGCAGAGCCCAGGGGGAGGCGGTTGGTGCGGCGACGCACTTCAGAAAAGCGCTCGGCATCGCGGCTGAACATCTCGACGTAGGCCAGCATATGGTGGCCGAAGCTCACGGGCTGTGCCACCTGCAAATGGGTGAACCCGGGCAGGATGACTTCGACATTCTTGCCGGCCACATCAATCAGGGACTTCTGCAAATCCACCAGCAGTTCGACTATCAGGTCAATCTCGCCGCGCAGCCACAGGCGCACGTCGGTGGCGACCTGGTCGTTGCGCGAGCGCCCGGTGTGCAGGCGCTTGCCGGCGTCGCCCACCAGCTGGGTCAGGCGGGCTTCGATGTTGAGGTGCACATCCTCCAGATCGAGCTTCCACTCAAAGTTGCCGGATTCGATGTCGGTGGTAATTTGGGCCATGCCACGCACAATGGCCGCATGGTCGTCTGCATGGATGATGCCCTGTGCCGCCAGCATCTCGGCGTGGGCCAGGCTGCCCGTGATATCGGCCTGCCAGAGGCGCTTGTCAAAGAAGACGCTGGAGGTGTAGCGTTTGACCAGATCACTCATGGGCTCCGAGAACAGGGCCGACCACGCTTGGGACTTTTTATCGAGTTGGTTTTGTGACATGGGAAGCGATGCAAATAATGGAGTCAAAATCCGGATTCATGAAAGACACCCAAATATTATCGGCGTTCCAGGACGTGACTCCGTCCCAGCCCGCCTCCGATGTGATGGCTTCACCCGCGACGGCGCTGGTTTTTGATGCCTGCCAGACGGGTGTGGTGCTGCGGGCGGTGCTGTTTGTACAGGTCACGGTGGGCGTGGCCATGATATTCACCTCGGTCAATTTTATGGATTGGGTCATCCGGCTTTCGCTGGCAACCGGCGGCGCACTGCCCGCCACTCTGGCCTGGTTGCTGACGGCATGCATGGCCAAACGGCTGCTCGGTCGCCTGGTTCCGATGCTGCAATACACCGTGGCGGCCGCGCTGGGGGCAGTTGCAGGCTTGTATGGCTGCGGCGTGCTCGCAATGGCGGGTTTGCTGGAGTCGCCTCCCTGGGTGGCCAGCGCTTGCAGCGGCGTTTTGCTGTCTTCGGTGCTGGTAGCCGCACTGGTGATGCGCGCCAAGGGGCGCATGCCCGCAGACACCTCGGCCCGTCTGGCGGAATTGCAGGCGCGGATACGGCCACATTTTCTGTTCAATACCCTCAACAGCGCCATTGCCCTGGTGCGTGCCGAACCGGCCAAGGCGGAAACCCTGCTGGAGGATTTGAGCGACCTGTTTCGCCAGGCCTTGAAGGATTCCGGCGAGCCGGTCACCCTGGAAGAAGAGATCAATCTGGCCCGGCGCTATCTGGACATTGAGCAAGTACGCTTTGGCGAGCGTCTGCGGGTGCAGTGGGCGCTCGACCCGGCAGCGGCTGGTGCGTGGCTGCCGCCCTTGCTGCTGCAGCCACTGGTCGAGAACGCGGTCTGCCACGGCGTGGAGCCCAGCGCAACAGGTGCCGAAGTCAGAATATCAACCCAACGCAGGGGGTCCATTGTGGTGATTAAAGTGACAAATACCGTGCCGGCCGGGCAGGGCGCCCGTGGCCATGGGCTGGCCTTGCGCAATGTGCAGGACCGTTTGGGCCTGCTGCACGATGTGCAGGGGCAGTTCAAAAGCGGGCTGAAGAACGGCGTCTACCAGGTGCGCATCGAGGTGCCACTGTGAGCGCGGCGTTAAAAGCCTTGGTGGTGGATGACGAGGATTTGGCACGGGCCCGCATGCGCACGCTGCTGTCGGATTGCAGTGCGCCGCAGGCCCAGGTGCTCGGCGAGGCCGCCAATGCGGTGCAGGCCATGGAGCTGTTGCAACACCAGCATTTTGATGTGGTGCTCCTGGACATCCACATGCCGGGCGCCGATGGGTTGGCGCTTGCACGCAACCTGCAAGCAATGGAAAACCCGCCTGCGCTGATCTTCGTGACGGCCCACGCCGAGCACGCCGTGCAGGCGTTTGAGCTGGAGGCGGTGGACTACCTGACCAAGCCGGTTCGGCTGGAGCGCTTGCAGGCTGCGCTACAAAAAGTAGAGCGCCTTGTGCAGTATTCGCGGGGGCCAGAGGCTGATTTGACTCAAGAAGTGCTGATCATTCAGGAGCGTGGCCGCACCGAACGGGTGCCCGTGCACCTCGTCATCTACTTTAAGGCAGAGCTGAAATACATCACCGTGCGCACCGCCGCACGCAGCTACATTCTGGACGACTCTCTCAATGAGCTGGAAGAAAAATACAAAGCCCAGTACCTGCGCGTCCACCGCAACGCCTTGATCGCCCGGCACGCGGTGCGCGCCCTGGAAAAGCATTTCGATGCGGAGGAGGGCGAGGGTTGGGCCGTGCGGCTCAACGGGGTCGATGAACTGCTGGCCGTCTCGCGCCGCCAGCTCGCCGCAGTGCGGGCGCTGGTTTCTCGATAAGTGCAGTGGCAAAGCCAGTTCCGGGCGACGCCGTCATGTCGGGCGCTCGCGGCTGTCTATTGCTGCTGCTTCCAGAAAAGCCCTCGCCACCGCTTCCGTAATGGCCGCCCACACCTGCGGACTTGTGAGCACAGGCATCTCCTTTGCCAGCACATTGCTCAGATCGCCCTTGTTCTGTTCAATAGATCGCAAGATCCGGTCGGCCTGAGGATCGGGCATCTCCACGATGTCCTTGATAGCCTTGCGAGCTTGGATGTGTCTGCGCAAATACCGCGATTCCTCACGCATCTGCTCGGTAATCGTTCGGTTAATGACGTTTGACATGAAAACCACGTGGGGTCCCAAATCCGGATAACGCCACAACGGACGGGCCTGATCCGGGTTCTTGAAAACAAAGTTCGATACCACACCATCCGGGTATGACGTGCGCGTGCTGGCGAACTCTGCATGTTCACGCACGTGCTGCATGAGCGGCTTTGAAACCTGGTCCAGCACACGGTCATAAGCGCGCCTCTCGCCAGGATCGTCCGTGATAACGGCTGAAACGGGTAGGATCACCATGTCAGGGATCGCTCCATCGCGACGCAAGATATCGTTGATCAAAAAGCGATGTACCCGGCCATTGCCATCGGCCATGGGGTGGATGTAGATAAAGGCGAACGCGGCCACGGCGCTGCGCATGACCGGCGACTGGCCCTTGGTCCGGTCCAGAAAAACGCGCACCCCGTCCAGCATGTCCTGCAAGTCCGTCGCCGGGGGGGCTACATAGTGGACGAGTTCCTGGGAGCGCACCGTCTCGCCAACGAACACGGGAGACTGACGAATTCCAAGGCGTGTCAGCGTTGTCACCGGTCCCAGGATCTCGCTTTGCAGTGCCGCTAGCGCTGCATCCGTGAACGGCAGTTCACCCTGACCGGTGCGGCGCGCCATGACGTCAGCGAATCGCTGAATGCGGGTCGTGCGATCGGCTTCCCCCTCAATGGTGAAGCTGGCCTTGCTTTCCCGCAGGGTCATCCATGCGGCGGCACGCAGCAGCAGTTCTTCGCCAAACTCGGCGGTTAGCTGGCTGAAAAGCTGCGCAACGTTGAGCCCGGCCGCCGCTTTGACTGCATCGGTCTTGACTACGGTTGGGCAAAAGTAACGTGTTCCGGGCAGGTTGTCATTCACGCGCCAGCGCGGCACCTTTACAACATAGTCTATTGATGCGGTCAGCATCACCTTGTCGTCAATGGCATCCACATAATTACCGCCCAGGCGCTCGGGCACCTGCAGTGGTTGGCCGGTGAGCCACTCATACAGGAACGCCGCCCGGCGGGCATATTGCCCAGTGGGCTCCGCATTGACCCAGGTTTGCACCAAGGTGGCATCGACCGTGGTGAACAATCGTGACAAAAATTCGAGGTGCGGCACCTCGTGGCGCAGATGGAACTGCAGATTTGCCACGAATTCCTTGCCTGGGCGCATGTTCTCCGGGTAAGTTTCCAAACGGAAACCGTTTTCGACCTGGGTCGATCGCCGACTGCCGACTTGGCTGAGCACCGGCAGGCGAGCCATTGGTGTGATGCCAAAGGTCGTGGCCAGCCAAGCGGCCCCGATGGCGTCTGCGGGGAATTCGTTCACGATGGAACTCCTGTGCGCAACCTCAATTTCGACAGCTTAAAATTGATTAAATAATAAGTATTTTGCATAAAATCGATTATTATCTATGATGTGCGGATTCAATAGATCAATGCAACACACTAGAAATTGCACAAGCAGAAGGAGCGGCGGGACCACCTGATCAAGCCGGTGTGACTGAAGCATCTGCAGGCGGTGCTACAAAAAGTAGAGCGCCTTGCGCAGTATCCACGGGGGGCTAACCCGTGTTGCGCAGCCCCGCTGCAATGCCGTTGATCGAGATGTGGATACCGCGCTGCACGCGCTCGTCTGCCTTGCCCTCGCGGTAACGGCGTATCAGCTCTACCTGCAGGTGATGCAAAGGGTCGATGTAGGGAAAGCGGTGTTTGATGGAGCGTTGCAGCGCCGCATTGTTGGCCAGGCGATTTTTGTCACCTGTGATGGTGGCCAGGGCGTGCGCCGTGCTGTGCCACTCGGCTTCAATGGCGGTGAAGATTTTCTTGCGCAAGCGGGCGTCGCCCACCAGTTCGGAGTAACGCGATGCCAGTGCCAGATCGCTCTTGGCCATCACCATGTCCATGTTGGACAGCAACGTGCGAAAAAAGGGCCACTGCTTGACCATTTTTTGCAGTAACGCCGTGCGTTCTTTTTGCACCGCAGGTGTGCCGGTTTTGACAAAGGCCTGCACGGCTGACCCAAAGCCGTACCAACCCGGCAAAGTCAGGCGGCACTGGCCCCAGCTGAAGCCCCAGGGAATGGCGCGCAGGTCTTCAATGCGCTGCGTGGCTTTGCGCGAGGCGGGGCGGGAACCAATATTGAGTTCTGCAATTTCCCGGATGGGGGTGGAGCTGAAGAAGTATTCGGTAAAACCGGGTGTGTCGTACACCAGCGCCCGGTAGGCGGCCATGCTGTTTTGGGACAGCTCGGCTGCCGCGTCCAGAAACGCTTTGGTGGCCGACTTGGTGGGCTCAAGAGCGTGGCTTCCAGGGTGGCGGCCACCAGAGTTTCCAGGTTACGCCGACCGATTTCGGGGTTGGCGTATTTGGAGCCAATCACTTCGCCCTGTTCCGTCAGGCGGATCTGGCCGCGAACGGTGCCGGGGGGCTGGGCCAGAATCGCTTCGTAGCTGGGGCCGCCGCCGCGCCCCACGGTGCCGCCGCGGCCATGGAACATGCGCAACTGGATTTTGTGGGAAGCGGCCACCTCGTCAAATAGCTCAACCAGGGCAATCTCGGCGCGGTACAGCTCCCAGTTGCTGGTGAAAATGCCGCCGTCCTTGTTGCTGTCGGAGTAGCCGAGCATGATGTCCTGCTCGGAGCCGCTGCGCTTGACGAGCTCGGTAATGCCGGGCAAGGCATAGAACTCCCGCATGATGGGTGCGGCGTTGCGCAGGTCTTCAATGGTTTCAAACAGGGGCACCACGATCAGGTCGTTGGTAGCCTGCGCGTCCAGCGTGCCGCGCATCAGGCCCACTTCTTTTTGCAGCAGCAAGACTTCCAGCAAATCGCTCACGGTCTCGGTGTGGCTGATGATGTAGTGGCGAATGGCCTCCGCGCCAAAGCGCTCGCGCATGACTTTGGCCATGGCAAAGATGGCCAGCTCGCTTTGGGTGTGGGCTGAGTAATTGGCACCATGCACCTGCAGGTCACGGGCGTCGCCCAGCAAGCCCATCAGCAAGCTGCGTTTGCCGACTTCGTCCAGCGCACTGTAGTTGGCTTCAATGCGGGCCGTGGACAGGAGCTCGGCCACCACTTCTTCGTGTTTGTCGGAGCTCTGGCGTAAATCGACCGTGGCCAGGTGAAAGCCGAACACTTCGACGGCTCGAATCAAAGGGTGCAGGCGCTGTGCCACCAGCGCGGCGCCATGGTTGGTATTCAGGGAGTCTTGGATGGTGCGCAGGTCGGCAATAAATTCTTGCGCCAGCACATAGGCGTTTTGCGGCGCTACCGCGTGGCGGGCGGCCTCGGTTCCGGTGAGGTTTTTGAGGGTTTCAGCCAGACGGGCATACACGCCGGTCAGTGCACGGCGGTAGGGCTCGTCCATGCGGTGCACGTTGGTGTCGGGTGAGTGCTCGGCCAGGGCCTGCATCGCGGGTGAACACTGTGTCAGCATGGCCGACACCGAGAGTTCACCGCCCAGGTAGTGCACCTCGGTCAGGTAGTGGCGCAGGGCCACCTCGGCTTGGCGGCGTAGGGCGTATTCGAGTGTTTGTGCGCTGACGTTGGGGTTGCCGTCGCGGTCGCCGCCAATCCACTGGCCCATTCGCAAAAAGCTGTGCACCGGCTGGTGGCCCAACAGCTGCTCCAGATTGGCATAGAGCTTGGGAATCTCGCGCAGAAAGGTGGATTCGTAGTAGCTCAGCGCGTTCTCGACCTCATCGGCCACGGTGAGCTTACTAAAGCGCAGCAGGCGGGTCTGCCACAGTTGCATGACGCGGGCGCGCATCTGGGCTTCGTTGGTGGCCAGCTCGCGGGGGGTGAGCGCGTCTTTTTTGCTGTCATAGGCGGCGCCGCGCAGCTTGATCTCGTCGCGCTCGGTCAGCAGCAGGGCAATGTCGCGCTCGGCATCCAGAATACTCTTGCGCTGCACTTCGGTGGGGTGGGCGGTGAGTACCGGCGACACAAAGCTGTGCGCCAGGGTGTTGGAAATGGTCTTGGTCGAAATGCCGGCCCAGCGCAGGCGCGACATGGCGACCTCAATGCTGCCCTCTTGCGTGTCGCCCGCGCGTTCATGGATGGCACGCCGGCGAATGTGGTGCCGGTCTTCGGCCAGGTTGGCCAAATGGCTGAAGTAGGTGAAGGCGCGGATTACACTCACCGTCTGGTCGCCACTGAGCCCTTTAAGCAACTTCTTCAGCGCGCGGTCGGCTTCGTGGTCGGCGTCGCGGCGAAATGCCACGGACAGCGTGCGGATCTGCTCGATCAGCTCAAACGCTGCGACGCCTTCCTGCTCGCGTATCACATCGCCCAGAATCCGGCCTAAAAACCGGATGTCTTCGACCAGGGGTCGTTCGTTGTCTTTGGCACGCTTGGCAGGCTCGGCGGAAGGAGTGTTTTTCATAGGCGCATGCTAGCATTGCCGGTTACTGATCGATTACAAACAGGTTACGACATCCGGACTATGGCTGTACACAATTTCACCATCGCCACGCGCGAAAGCCGCCTTGCCTTGTGGCAGGCGGAGCATGTCAAAGCCTTGCTGGAGCAACAGGGCCATACAGTCACTTTGTTGGGCATGACCACCCGGGGTGACCAGATTCTTGACCGGTCGCTGAGCAAGGTGGGCGGCAAGGGGCTTTTTGTCAAAGAACTGGAAGTCGCGATGGAAGAGGGGCGCGCCGACCTGGCCGTGCACTCTTTGAAGGACGTTCCCATGGAATTGCCACCCGGCTTCAGCCTGGCCTGCGTCATGGAGCGGGAAGATCCGCGGGACGCCTGGGTGTCCAGCCGTTACGCAACGATTGACGCGCTGCCGCAGGGTGCTGTAGTGGGCACATCCAGTTTGCGGCGCATGGCGCTATTGCGCGCGCTACGCCCCGATTTGAAGATCGAACCCCTGCGGGGCAATCTCGATACCCGCCTCAAGAAACTCGACGATGGCCTGTATGACGGTATCGTGCTGGCCGCGGCGGGGTTAAAGCGTTTGGGGCTGGAATCCCGCATTCGCGCGACGTTCGAGCCAGAGCAGATGCTGCCTGCCGCTGGGCAGGGTGCGCTGGGTATTGAGGTGTGTTCCGACCGCGCGGAGGTGGCCCAGGTGTTGCAGTCTTTGCTGCACCCACCCACTTGGCTGGCGGTGCTGGCCGAGCGAGCGGTGAGCCGGGTCATGGGCGGTAGCTGTTCCATGCCGCTGGCGGCCTATGCCACGCTGGATGGAGATTCGCTCACGATCCGCGCAGCTTGGGGCGACCCGCAAGGTCTCTTGCCACTGGTGCATGCCGACGCGCGTGCAGTGGTCACGGATGCCGCGACTGCAATTCAGGTAGGTGAGCAGGTCGCACAGCAGTTGCAGGCCCGGGTAGTTGCACAAACCCATGCGGGGCGCTGAAACCATGCGCGTTATCGTTACCCGGCCACAGCAGGAAGCCCGCCAGTGGGTCAACGCATTGGACGAAGCCGGCTATGAGGCGGTCGCTTTGCCGTTGATCGGAGTTGCACCCGCGCCCGATGCGGCGGCGGTCATTGCCGCTTGGAACCGCTTGCCCACGTATGACGCAGCGATGTTCGTCAGTGGTAACGCAGTGGACTATTTTTTTGCACTAAAACCAGCTATGACCCCCGTATTTACTGCGCAGGATGCTACAAAAAAAAGAGCATTTGTGACGGGCCCCGGCAGCCACTCCGCCTTGCTGCGTGCCCATGTGAATGCCGACTCGATTGACGCACCCGACCGGGATGCCGGGCAGTTTGACTCGGAGGCCTTGTGGGCGGTGGTTTCCCACCGTGTCCTGCCGGGATACCGTGTTCTGGTCGTGCGCGGTATTGGCGGGGCAACCGGCGCCATGGACAGTGTTGACAGCGTTGGCAACGGGGGGGCTGGCGGTGATGCGGGCGTCGGGCGTGACTGGTTTGCCAACCAGGTGCGCGCAGCTGGTGGCCGCGTCGATTTTGTGGTGGCGTACCAACGGCTGCAGCCGGTGATGGGGGAGGGCGAACGGGCCCTGGCCCGTCATGCGGCTGAAGATGGCTCGGTGTGGCTGTTCAGCAGTTCCGAGGCCATTGACAATCTGGTGAGTGCCTGCGCCGGTCAATCCTGGTCGCAGGCCAGGGCGGTGGTGACCCATCCGCGAATCGCCCAAGCGGCCCATGCAGCGGGATTTGCGGTTGTTTGCGAGTCACGTCCCACCCTTGCCGCTTTGATGGCCTCGATAGAATCGCTGCAATGAACACCGAGCCCTCCGCTGTCGCGCCGTCCTCGCCCATGGAAGGCTCGCCGCCCGCCTTGCCACAACTTATGCAGGGCACTGCATCGCC
>JAYTRR010000269.1:0-23534 GCA_043746005.1 Burkholderiales bacterium | reverse complement strand
TACAGCCCTGAAAACGTCGGCAATGACGCTTCTGCCCGGCCGTGGGAACGCAACAGCATGGCTTTTGATGCCAATGCTGCGGGCACAGCCGGTACGGGTTCGATGATCGGCTCGGCTTTGACGGGTTCGCAGGCCTGGGGTGTGCCGGCTGGTTTTGATGCGGAAGGTTTTCTCAAGGCGTGCAAGGCCAACTTTTTGACGCTGCAAGATGCCTGGGACCACTCGGACATCCAGAACCTGCGCGCGATGATGACTGACGAAATGCTTGAGCAGATCAAGGTGCAACTCGCTGACCGTGAGTCGCATACCGGCGGCGGCGCCAACAAGACCGATGTGGTCATGCTGGAAGCGCAGCTTCTGGGTATTGAAGAACTCAGCGATGTCTATATGGCCAGCGTCGAGTTCTCCGGCATGATCCGCGAGGACCCTTCGGCCGGCCCCAGCCCGTTCCGGGAAGTCTGGAACATGACCAAGTCTAAAAGCGGCGCGAGCGGCTGGCTGGTGGCTGGTGTGCAAGCCCTGCAATAACGCGGTGTTTTGACGGGCAAACCGCTCTCCGCGCGGAACTTGTCTGTATTCGGGGAATAATGGGGGACTATGGCAACACAGTCCCCTTTTTCCATGCTGGAGAGCATTCTCCAGAGCTTCAATCTTCCTCTCACGCCGCCCGCTTGGGCCGTGGAGGAAACGCATCGCCGTATTGTTCTGTTGCTCAACCATGTGTTGATGCAGGAACCGCAGGCCATGGAGCGATTGGTCCGCCAAAAAGGCCGCGCGGTGCTTCTGCAATGGCGCACTATGACGTTCAAGGTGGTGATCACACCAGCAGGATTGCTCGATCTCGCGCCGGTTGACGCCGCTGCGGATCTGACCCTGGTGATCACCGAGGATTCACCTTTGGCCATCGCGCAAGCATTGCTGCAGGGTGGCAAACCCGGAGTGCGAATCGAAGGCGATGTGCAGTTGGCCGCTGACGTGAATTGGCTGACAGACCATGTGCGCTGGGATCTGGAAGAAGACCTTGCCCGCTTGATGGGGGATGCACCTGCGCACGCCCTGGTTCAGGCGGTGCGAACGATGGCGCAGGGTCTGCAGCAGTTTGTCGGTGCGCGCAATGCGGGCGCGTCGGACGGGCCCGCTGCATGAGTCGGCTGGCGCGAGGGTTTTTTATTGCCTGGGTCATCTTTCGTTACGGACTGGATGAACTGGTACTGACCAGCTTTCAAAAGCCCTGGCTTACGCGTGGGGTGAGGGTGCTCACGATAGGGCGCAAGCTGGACGCTCCGCGTGGACAGCGCTTGCGCGAGGCGCTGGAGCGACTGGGGCCGATTTTTGTCAAATTTGGCCAGGTGTTGTCAACCCGGCGCGATCTGATGCCTCTGGATATTGCCGACGAGTTGGCGCGTTTGCAGGACCGTGTGCCGCCTTTTAGTTCCGATGTGGCTGTCGCCACCATCGAGCGCGCACTGAAAAAGTCCCTGACAGAGATATTTGTGTCCTTTGAACGCGAGCCCGTGGCCAGCGCATCCATTGCGCAGGTGCACTTTGCCGTGTTGCGTGACCGCAAGAACCAGCTGCGCGAGGTGGCCGTCAAGGTTCTGCGCCCCGAGATGCGTGCAGCGATTGAAAAAGACCTGAGCCTGATGCGCATGATGGCCGGGTGGGTGGACGGGATGTCAGCCGACGGCAAACGCTTGCGGCCGCGAGAGGTGGTGGCGGAGTTCGACAAGTATTTGCACGATGAGCTGGATCTGGTGCGGGAAGCCTCCAGCGCTGCGCAATTGCGGCGCAACATGGAGGGGCTTGATCTGGTCCTGATTCCTGAAATGCTGTGGGATTACTGCACGACAGAAGTGCTGGTGATGGAGCGCATGTACGGCGTGCCAATCAACCAGGTGGACAAACTCAGGGACGCGGGAGTTGACATTCCCAAGCTGGCGCGCGATGGCGTCACGCTGTTCTTTACCCAGGTGTTCCGTGATGGCTTCTTTCATGCCGACATGCATCCGGGCAACATCCAGGTCAGCCTCGATCCGAAGACTTTCGGTCGCTATATTTCGCTGGATTTCGGTATCGTCGGTACGCTCACCGAGACCGACAAGGAATACCTGGCGCAGAATTTTGTCGCTTTCTTCCGGCGGGACTACAAGCGGGTCGCGGAGTTGCATATTGAATCCGGATGGGTGCCATTGACAACCCGGGTGGATGAGCTGGAGGCGGCCATTCGGGCGGTCTGCGAGCCGTATTTCGACCGCCCCCTCAAGGAGATTTCACTCGGAATGGTGCTGATGCGGCTGTTTCAGACGTCCCGGCGTTTTCAGGTCGAGATTCAACCCCAGTTGGTGTTGCTGCAAAAAACGTTGCTCAACATCGAAGGCCTGGGCCGCGATCTGGATCCAGAGCTCGACCTGTGGGCCACAGCCAAACCGTTTCTCGAAAGATGGATGCTCGGGCAGGTTGGGCCGCAAGCCTTGCTGGACCAACTCAAGGCGCAGGCACCCCGGTATGCGCGGCTTCTGCCAGAACTGCCTTTGCTACTGCAATCCTTTTTGCGTCGAGAAGCCACCGGCTCCAATCGGGCCATGGAAGAGTTACTGGCAGAGCAAAAGCGCACCAATGGGCTGCTACAAAGCCTGGTGTTTGCCGTCATCGGATTCGCCTTTGGCATGGTTGTCATGCAGATTGTGGTACGCGTGGGACTTTTTTAGCCCGCGCCCTATAATTGAAGGCTTTGCAACTTGAAGTCAGAGCCATACAGCCATGCCTATATACGCCTATAAATGCGAGTCCTGTGGGTTTGCCAAGGACGTATTGCAGAAAATGTCGGACGCTCCTCTGGAGATTTGTCCTTCCTGCGCCCAACCGTCCTTCAAAAAGCAGCTCACCGCCGCGGGGTTCCAGCTGAAGGGATCGGGTTGGTACGCCACCGATTTCAAGGGCGGCCCCAGTGCAGGTTCGGCCAGCCCGGTGGCATCCGAGGGCGGTTCTGCCGCGCCGACTGCAGCCAAAGCTGAACCTGCACCGGCTGCCGTTGCGGCTCCCGCGACTCCCCCTGCGTCTGGCAGCTAATCGCTGTTGACGACCACATCTAGACTGGATCGACCGTGCCTATCAAAAAATACCTGCTGACCGGCCTGATGGTTTGGCTCCCGTTGGCCATCACCATCTGGGTGCTGCTGTGGCTGGTCGGCATGCTGGATGCGATTTTCGGTGGTCTTCTTTCCGGACTGGCCGCTGTGACTTCCGCCAGCATGGCGCCATCCATTGAGCGCCTTCACCACATTCCGGGTTTGGGCGTGTTGTTGGTTGCCTCCGTTCTGCTCGCCACGGGCGCCCTGGTTTCCAATGTGGCCGGACGTTGGTGGGTCAAGCAGTGGGACCATTTGTTCATCCACATCCCGATCGTCAAATCGATTTACAACAGCGTCAAAAAAGTCTCCGACACGCTGTTCTCCAGCAACGGCAACGCGTTTCGCACGGCCCTGCTGGTGCAGTATCCGCGCCAGGGTAGCTGGACCATCGCATTCCAGACGGGTGTCCCGGATGGGGAAGTGTCGCGCCACCTCGGCTCAGACTTTGTCAGCGTGTACGTACCCACGACGCCTAATCCGACCAGTGGTTTTTTTCTGATGTTGCCCAGGGCGGACGTCATTGAGCTCGATATGAGTGTGGACGAGGCTTTGACCTACGTGATCTCCATGGGTTCAGTTGCGCCATCCAAGCCGGTTCTCTCCCAATAATCGTTATCTGTTAAACCCGCTGCCGTGATGCAGCGCTTTGAAAGCAAGCTATGGCCATGCGCTCCCACTATTGCGGTCTAGTGACCGATGCCCAACTGGGCGAAACCGTTTCCTTATGCGGCTGGGTAAATCGCCGGCGTGACCATGGTGGTGTGATCTTTGTTGATTTGCGTGATCGTGAAGGCTATGTGCAGGTGGTGTGTGATCCTGATCGCGTGGACATGTTCAAGGCAGCAGAAGGCCTTCGTAACGAATTTTGCGTGCAGGTCAAGGGCTTGGTGCGTGCGCGACCCGAAGGCACGGTCAACGAGAACCTGAAGAGCGGCAAGATTGAAGTGCTCTGCCACGAACTGACTGTGCTGAACCCCTCGGTCACGCCTCCGTTCCAGCTGGATGACGATAACCTGTCGGAAACCACGCGCCTGACCCACCGCGTGCTGGACCTGCGCCGCCCGTATATGCAAAACAACCTGATGCTGCGCTACCGCGTGTCGATGGAGGTTCGCAAGTTTCTGGACGCCAATGGTTTTGTGGACATTGAGACCCCCATGCTGACCAAGTCCACCCCGGAAGGCGCGCGCGACTATCTGGTGCCCAGCCGTGTGCACGATGGCCATTTCTTTGCGCTTCCGCAGTCGCCCCAGCTGTTCAAGCAGTTGCTGATGGTGGCGGGGTTCGATCGCTATTACCAGATCACCAAATGCTTCCGTGACGAAGACTTGCGCGCAGACCGCCAACCCGAGTTCACCCAAATTGATATCGAAACTTCGTTCCTGGGCGAGGAAGAAATCCGCGACATGTTCCAGGGCATGATTACGACGGTGTTCAAGAACACCATCAACGTGGATCTGGGCGAGTTTCCGGTCATGACGTATGCGCAAGCGATGCACCAGTACGGCTCTGACAAGCCGGACTTGCGTGTGAAGATGGAGTTCACCGAAGTGACCGACGTGATGACCGACGTGGACTTCAAGGTGTTCGCCGGTGCCGCCACCATGAAGGGGGGCCGCGTGGTGGCGCTGCGCGTGCCGGGCGGAGCCCGGGAATCCGGTGGATTGACCCGCAGTGAGATCGACGCTTACACCGAGTTCGTCAAGATCTACGGGGCCAAAGGACTTGCCTACATCAAGGTCAACGAGCTGGCCAAGGGCCGCGAGGGCTTGCAAAGTCCCATTGTCAAGAATATCCATGACAAGGCCGTTGCGGAGGTACTGGCGCGTACGGGCGCACAGGACGGTGACCTGATTTTCTTCGGTGCCGACAAGGCCAAGGTTGTCAACGACGCCATCGGAGCCCTGCGCCTCAAGATCGGACACAGCGAGTTCGGCAAGAAGAACGGCCTGTTTGAGAAGAGCTGGCGCCCCTTGTGGGTGGTCGACTTCCCCATGTTTGAGTTCGATGAAGAAGCCCAGCGCTACACGGCAACGCACCATCCGTTTACTGCGCCGAAAGATGGTCACGAGGACTGGATGGTTACCGCGCCCGAGAAATGCATTTCCAAAGGCTATGACATGGTCCTGAACGGCTGGGAAATGGGCGGCGGTTCGGTGCGTATTCACCGTGCCGATGTGCAGCAGAAGGTCTTTGACGCATTGAAGATCACGCCAGAAGAAGCCCAGCTCAAGTTTGGCTTCCTGCTGGACGCCTTGCAATACGGTGCGCCACCGCACGGCGGCCTGGCTTTCGGCCTGGACCGCGTCGTGACGCTGATGACGGGTGCGGAGTCTATTCGCGACGTCATCGCCTTCCCCAAGACACAGCGCGCGCAGTGTTTGTTGACGCAGGCACCGAGCCCAGTGGACGAAAAGCAATTGCGCGAGTTGCATATCCGCCTGCGCACCCCCGAGGCGGCAAAAGCCGGTTGATTCCCCGGCTGGTGCACAATGAAAGGGCGCTGCTGTAGCGCCTTTTTTTATGCCCAAACCTTACAAGATTCCGGAATCGGTTCTCGTTGTTATCTACACCCCGTTGCTGGAGGTGTTGCTGATCCGGCGTGCCGACGGCGTGGGGGAGTTGGCAGAGTTCTGGCAGTCGGTTACGGGTAGTAAAGACACACTGGACGAGCCGTTGGCGCATGCTGCGGTACGCGAAGTGCGCGAGGAAACCGGTATCGAAGCGGTAGTCGATGGCGTTTCGGGGTCGCCGTATACCGCCTTGTTGCAGGATTGGCATCTGGAAAATGTGTACAGCATTTACCCCCGCTGGTTGCACCGCTACGCCCCAGGCGTGAGCTACAACACCGAACATGTTTTCGGGTTACAGGTTTCGTTCACCTGCCCTGTGACGCTGGCCCCCCGGGAGCACACCCACTACCAGTGGTTGCCTTACCAGCAGGCCGCCGAAAAGTGTTTTTCACCTTCCAATGCCGAAGCCATACTATGGCTTCCCCGGTTTGTAGAGTCTGTACGAATGAGCGAGGACGAAACCACATGACACTTTTGCGCGTAGCCACGTACAACATTCACAAAGGCGTGCAGGGCATTGGCCCCAGGCGGCGCCTTGAAATTCACAATCTGGGCCATGCGGTCGAACAACTGGATGCAGACATTGTGTGCCTGCAAGAGGTGCGCAAGGTGCACCGCAGGGAGTCCGAGTATTTCACCCAATGGCCAGAATTGCCGCAGGCTGATTTTCTGGCGCCTGAGGGCTACACCGCGGTGTATCAGACCAACGCCCATACCCGACACGGAGAGCATGGCAACGCCATGCTGACGCGTTGGCCGGTTGTGGGGCACCAGCACGAGGACATGTCGGATCACCGTTTTGAGCAGCGCGGGCTGTTGCATACGGAGGTGCTGGTGCATGGCCGAGCTGTGCATGTCGTGGTGTTGCACTTGGGCCTGATCAAGGCGAGCCGGGTACGTCAGCTTGCCCAGGTCGCACGCTTTATCGAGCGGGAGATACCAACGGACGCGCCACTGGTGGTTGCAGGTGACTTCAATGACTGGGGCACGCTGGTTCAGAAAGCGCTTGGCGCAGCGGGATTGACGTCTTTCGGGGCCCAGCGGGTGGCCACCTTCCCATCCCGCCTGCCTGTGGTGCAACTGGACTACGTGTTTGCACGGGGCCTCCAGCCCATGGGCCTGCAGGTTCCGCGCGGGCGCATATGGGGGCGTATGTCGGATCATTTGCCATTGATCGCCGAGTTCGATCTTCCGTTGGAGGCCTAGTGGCCTTCCCGCAGCCCAGGCCAGGCCATCAGCTGGACCTGCTGGAAGGCGGAGCCGCATTTTTCCCGGCGCTGGTCGATGCGATCGACCGCAGCACGCTGGAAGTGCGGCTGGAAACCTACATTTTCAGTTTTGATGCTTCAGGAGAGCGGGTGGCGACGGCCCTGGTGCGGGCCGCTCAGCGAGGCGTAGCCGTTTATCTGGTGATGGATGGCATTGGTACACCCTTGATGCCAGTCGACTGGGCGCATCGCTTAACGGAAGCGGGCGTCAACTGGCACCGCTTCTCACCTCTGGGACGTTGGGGTTTGTTGATTCCCGGTCGCTGGCGCCGGTTGCATCGCAAGCTGTGCGTGGTCGATGCTGCCGTTGCATTTTGTGGTGGGATCAATATCCTGGATGATTTTTTTGACCCTGCTCACGGTGTCCTGGAGGCGCCGCGGTTCGATTTTTCTGTCCAGGTCAGGGGCCCGTTGGTGGCGGATGTTCACCGAGCCATGCTCCAGTTCTGGGAGCGGCTGCAACTGACCCTGCAGCTGGAGCACATGCAGTTTGAAGGTGCACGGCAGACCTTGCAGAACACCGCTTCGGCGTCCGGGTGCCCTGTGTGGACACCTTTCAGCTCCGCGGATTCACACAGCGCAGGTTGTAGTGCCATGCTGGTACTGCGCGACAACCTGCTCAACCGCACCCGTATTGAACGTACCTATCGCAAAGCCATCGCCGGTGCGCGCCAGGAAGTCCTGATTGCCAATGCCTATTTTTTGCCCGGTGGCAAGCTGCGCCGGGCATTGATGCACGCGGCGCGCCGCGGAGTACGGGTGCGGTTGCTGCTGCAGGGCCGCTACGAAAATTTCATGCAATACCACGCCACGCGGCCAGTTTTTGGCGTGCTACTGGCGGCCGGTGTCGAGATTCACGAGTACTCCGTTGGTTTTCTTCATGCCAAAGTGGCCGTGGTGGATGGACACTGGGCCACCGTGGGCTCATCCAATCTCGATCCCCTGAGTCTCTTGCTGGCGCGGGAGGCCAACGTGGTGGTCGAGGACACTGTATTCGCCGAGGAGTTGCGAACCCGCCTGATGGCTGCCATGGACGCCTCCACGGTCAAGCTTGACCCCAAGCTGTGCGCTGATCGGCCCTGGCAACAGCGTGCACTGGATCGACTGGCATTCGGTGTGATGCGTTTGCTTCTATTTTTGACGGGAAGACGCTATTGATTTGATAGCATTATGCGCCTTGGGGACTTGGGCTTGACTCATAAACCTAGTTGCCCAAAGGCTGGTAGTATTCTTTGATGTTAATGAAGAAACAGAGCACCATGAATTCAGTTGATGCGGATGAGGGAACTCCTGTTTCCGTCAAGATTCGGGAGCGCGTGCAAGCTGCGCGCAAGCGCTTTCACGCCAATGACAATATTGCGCAATTCATCGAGCCTGGTGAGTTGGAGCTGTTGCTGGATGAAGTGGAAGACAAGATGAAGGGCGTGCTGAGCAGTCTCGTCATTGATACCGAAAATGACCACAACACCGACAACACCGCGCGTCGCGTGGCCAAGATGTATGTCAATGAAGTATTTCGCGGCCGTTACGTAACGGGCCCGACCATCACCGAGTTTCCCAACGTCGGTCACCTCAACGAGTTGATGATTGTGGGGCCCATCACGGTGCGCAGTGCCTGCAGTCACCATTTCTGTCCCGTCATTGGCAAGATATGGATTGGCGTGATGCCCAACGAACACACCAATGTCATCGGTTTGAGCAAATACGCTCGCCTTGCCGAGTGGATTATGGGTCGTCCTCAAATTCAGGAAGAGGCGGTGGTGCAGTTGGCCGACCTGATTCAGGAAAAAACCCAGCCCGATGGTCTCGCCATCGTGATGGAGGCCAGTCACTACTGTATGGCCTGGCGCGGCGTGAAGGATATGGACAGCAAGATGATCAACTCGGTCATGCGTGGCGTATTCCTGAAAGACCCGAACCTGCGGCGCGAATTTTTGTCTCTGATTCCCCGGAAAGGTTGATCCCATGTTGGTTCGTTTGCTGTATGCCAGTCGCGCGATTGATCCGAGTGCCGAGGCGATCGAGGCCATTCTGGCCCAAAGCCGTCAATACAACCCCACCTCCGGCATTACCGGTATTCTTTGTTATGGTGGCGGCATTTTTCTGCAAGCTATTGAAGGTGGACGGATGCCTGTGAGTGAGTTGTACGGACACATTCAGAGAGACGCCCGGCACAAGGATGTCGTGCTTTTGCACTATGAAGAAATCTCCGAGCGCCGTTTCGGTGGGTGGACTATGGGCCAGGTCAACATGTCCAAAATCAACCACAGCATTCTTCTCAAGTATGCTGAAAAGCCCGAGCTCAATCCGTACGCAGTCTCGGGGCAAGTGTCCTTGGCATTGCTTGAGGAGTTGATGGCGACGGCATCTATCATCGGGCGGGTCTGACCCGGCGGCCATGTCCGTGCTGGTGGGGGCGATTTTTCCAGCGGCCGGGTGCCGACTCACACGAATTGAGCGACTGGGGTCCCTGCACGCGTTTTCCGATTGGTTGTGCCAGCCGCAGAGCTGGTTGGGTGCTTTTGACTTGCCCTTTGGCTTGCCTCGTGAACTGGTTAAGACGCAGGTGTTATCTTCCCGCAAGTGGAATTCCCTGCACACCAAGCCCAGCTCGGTTTGTCCCACTACACAGGAACCGCATTTCCCAAGAAGTACCAAGGTGGTCTGTTTGTGGCAGCCCATGGCTCCTGGAACCGCACCGTACCAACCGGCTGCCTGATCAACTTCGTGCCAATCAAGGCCGATGGCAATGTTGGCCCGGCAGAAGTGTTTGCCGACGGCTTCCTGGACAAGGTAACGGGACGCGCTTTGGGCCGCCGGTGGACGTTGCCAACCTGCCTGATGGCTCGATTCTGGTGTCGGACGACTATGCAGGCGCGCTCTACCGCATCAGCTATAGCGGCAACTGATCCGGGGGTGAAGCACGGGCCTGATGTCCATTGCTGAATCAGACAGGAGCCCCTTTTTCAGGGGTCCCATTTTTCTACCGTTCCACTATGAAGAATCTATTTTTTATTTTCCTGGTCTGCGCCGCTGTCAATGCCTTTGCAGATGACGTGGCAGAGGGTCGGGCAAAAGCAGAGGTGGCGTGTGCCCTGTGTCATGGCCCCACCGGCTTGTCCATGCATTCTGAATGCACCGAACCTGGCCGGGCAACAGTCAATTTATCTGGGCGAGAAATTAAGAAATTACCGCAGTGGCAAGCGGTAAAACGAAGTGATGAACATGATTGCAAAACAGCTCAGCGATTCGGAAATTACCCATCTCGCTGCCTGGTACAGCGCCGTCAAGGTCACGGTGGAAGCGCCTTGAATTCGGCGTTGAAGGTATCAGATATATCCCGGTTGCGTTCGGACAAGCGATCAGGATATTGATAACTTGTCAGCCTGGGACTCGGCAATTCGCTTGGACGTGACCCTGCTGAAGTAGTCTTTGTTCTAGACTTTCTCCGACAGCCGCTTGGTCTCCAGATGCTTGCGGCAGCTGGCGTTGATGACCCGCAATTCGGCCAGGGTTTCATCAATCTGCGCGCGTTTTTGTTCCAGTTCTCCAATGGCCGTGTCGGTGCGGTCAATCACGTAGGTCAGCTGCTGTGCGCGGCCTTCGCCGTGGTCACCATACAAATCCAGGTAACGTTTGATCTCGGCCAGGGACGAACCAATATCCTTGGCCCGGAGGATGAGCGCAAGCCGTGCACGGTCGCGCCGTGTGTACACGCGCGCACCATTGATGCGTCGGGGTGCCAGCAGCCCTTTGTCTTCATAGAAGCGCAAAGCGCGCAGGGTGATCCCGAACTCTCGACATAGCTCGGTGATGCCGAAGAGTTCGGATGCCGCTTCGTCGCGATGGGAGTCGACGAAGGCCTGCGCGTCGGTTGCAGACATCAGATCACGCGTTGTAGACGCATGGCGACACCCATATCGCCAGAGACCTTGAGCTTGCCCGCCATGAAGCCGGTGGTGGGCTCCAGGTCGCCGCTCAACAGAGCGTTGAGGTTTTCCAGCGTGATGCCCACGGTGCAGTCGGAGTCGATGTTGTCATTGCTCACAGTGTTGGGGGTGGATACGCCGTCGATGCGAATCACGCCCTCGGTTCCGCAATCGAACTTCAGAGTGGCGGCCAGGCCGCTGTCAGCGCCCACTTTGGTACGGATGGTCTGGGTGCATTCTTCGATGTTCATGTGTGATTCCTCGGAGTTAGGGGTTAAACGCAATGCTGGTGGACTTGCCACGTCAACGGGGCTGAATGCTATCAGTCTTCGGTAACGTATTTATCAGTATAAACACCTATACGGTATTTGATTGACCTTAACGTTACCTTTGCATCTAATACGGCAACTTCAATGCGAGGACCCGTTCTGATGCCTGCTATTCGCTCCAAGATCAACGCCAAGGCGGACACATTTTCCGCCAATGCCCTGCGCATGCAGGGCCTGCTTACCGAGGTGCAACGGCTTGAAGGCCTTGTTATCGCTGAATCCGAATCCAAGCGCAGCAAGTTCGAGAAACGCAACCAGCTGCTGCCGCGTGAACGCGTGGCGCGCCTGCTGGACCGTGGCACGCCATTCCTGGAGCTGAGCCGTCTGGCGGGCCTCAACATGCACGATGACGACGGCAAGAAATCGGTGCTGGGCGGAGGCTCCATCATTGGCATCGGGGTGGTGGCGGGCAAGCGCTGTGTGATTTCGGTCAACGACAGCGCGGTCAAGGGTGGCACGGTAGCGCCCATGGGCCTGAAAAAAGGCCTGCGTGGCCAGCAAATTGCCCAGGAGAACAAGCTGCCTCTGATCTCCCTGGTGGAGAGCGGTGGTGCCAACCTCATGTACCAGAGCGAGATCTTTATTGAAGGTGGTCGCAGCTTTGCCAATCAGGCACGCATGTCGGCCATGGGATTGCCGCAAATCGCGGTGGTGCATGGCTCCAGCACAGCCGGTGGCGCGTATTTGCCGGGCTTGTCCGACTATGTGATTCTGGTGCGCGGGCGGTCCAATATTTTTCTCGCGGGCCCGCCCCTGGTCAAGGCCGCCATTGGCGAAGATTGCACGGAGGATGAGTTGGGCGGTGCAGAAACCCACGCGCAGGTCACGGGCCTCGGTGAATACCTGACCGAAGACGACGCCCACGCCATCGGCATGGCGCGCGAAGTGATGGACAAGCTGAAATGGGATGTCGCGCCTGCGGACCCCGCTTATGTCGCGCCTCTGTATGACGAGCAGGAGTTGATGGGCATCGTGCCCGCAGACGAGCGCGAGCCCTACGACGTGCGCGAGGTCATTGCCCGGCTGGTGGATGGCTCTGATTTTCTGGAGTTCAAAGCCAGCTATGCACCCGAGATGATGTGCGGTCACGCGCGGGTGCAGGGCCACCTGGTGGGCATTCTGGGCAACAACGGTCCGATTCAGCCAGCGGGGTCCACCAAGGCGGCGCAGTTCATCCAGTTGTGTGACCAGAGCGGCACGCCGCTGATTTTTTTGCAGAACACCACTGGCTACATGGTGGGTTCAGTGGCTGAGCGCAGCGGTGCCATCAAGCACGGCTCCAAGATGATTCAGGCCGTGGCCAACGCCCGTGTGCCCAAGTTCACCTTTGTGCTGGGTGGCTCGTATGGTGCGGGCAACTACGGCATGTGCGGTCGCGGGTTTGACCCGCGTTTTATCTTTGCCTGGCCTACCGCGCGCACCGCGGTGATGGGCGGCGCGCAGGCGGCCAAGGTGATGGACATTGTCAACCGCGCCAAGATTGAGCGCATGGGGTTGGAGGCCAATGAAGAAGCGCTGGCCGCCATGTCCGATGGTCTGCGCCAACGGCTGGACAAGGAGTCTGCCGCCCTGTTTGGCACCGCGCGTCTGTGGGACGACGGCATCATTGATCCGCGCGACACCCGCCGCATTCTGGGCCTGTGCCTGGCACTGGCCGACGAGGCAGACAAGCGCACGCTGCGCCCCAATACCTTTGGCGTAGCCCGCATGTAGACGCGCCGCTCACTTCATTCAAACCCCTCATTTGCACGAAAGATTCCTATGAAATTTACCCCTGAACACGAACAGATTTCTGACACGGTGCGCAAGTTTGTCATCAACGAAATCAACCCCCATCTGCCCGCGTGGGAAGCTGCGGGGCAATTCCCCGCCCACCAGTTGTTCAAGAAGATGGGCGACCTGGGTTTGCTGGGCATCAAGTACCCCACCGAGTTTGGTGGCATGGGCCTGGACTTCAGCTACTCGATGGCAATGGCCGAGGCGCTGGGTGAATGCAACGCGGGCGGCGTGCCCATGGCCATTGGCGTGCAGACCGATATGTGCACCCCCGCACTGGCGCGCTTTGGCTCTGATGCACTGCGCCAAGAGTTTCTGGCACCGGCCATTGCGGGCGACATGGTGGGTTGCATTGGCGTGAGCGAGGCCGGTGGCGGCTCCGACGTGGCAGCGCTCAAGACGACGGCGCGCAAAGACGGAAGCGACTACCTCATCAATGGCTCCAAGATGTGGATCACCAACGGCATGCAGGCGGACTGGTGCTGCCTGCTGGCCAACACCTCGGATGCCGCGCCCCACAAGAACAAGTCATTGATCATGGTGCGCATGGACAGCCCCGGCATCACCCGCCAGAAGATCGAGAAAATCGGCATGCACTCCAGTGACACTGCCCAGCTGTTTTTTGACAATGTGCGCGTGCCCCAGAAGAACCTGATTGGGCAGGAGGGCATGGGCTTCATGCTGCAGATGCTGCAGTTTCAGGAAGAACGCTTGTATGGTGCTGCCGGATGCCTGCGTTCGCTGGACCGCCTGATTGACCAGACTATTGACTACACCCGCCAGCGCCAGACCTTTGGCAAGCCGATTCTGCACAACCAGGTGGTGCATTTCCGGTTGGCCGAGTTGCGCACCGAGGTGGAGGCCCTGCGCGCGTTGACCTACCGTGCAGTGGAGTCGTATGTATCGGGCAAGGACGTCACCCGGCTGGCTTCCATGGCCAAACTCAAGTCGGGTCGCCTGAGCCGCGAGGTGGCCGACAGCTGCCTGCAGTACTGGGGCGGCATGGGCTTCACGGCTGACAACCCGATCTCGCAGTCGTACCGCGATGGCCGTCTGATTTCCATCGGCGGTGGAGCCGACGAGATCATGCTGGGCATCATCTGCAAGTACGAAGGCACTTTGCCGGGCAAGGCGTGATGGCAGACATGATCCGTAGTGCTATTAATTTTGTAGCTATTCGCGGAGAGCAGACGGGGGCTACACTGCAAATAACCTTAAATCGGCCCGAGTCGCGCAACGCCATGTCGCTGCAAATGGTGGCCGAGTTGCGCCAGGTGTTGAAGGACGCAGAGGCCAAAGCCGGGCAGGTTGACGCGGTGCGTGTGGTGGTGCTGCGTGGCGCCGGTGGCCACTTCTGTGCGGGTGCCGACTTGAAGGACATGGCCGGGGCACGTATGCGTGCCATGCAGCGCGCCGAGGGTGAGCCTGACCCGATTGCGCAGGTCAACGCGGAGTTTGGCGAATTGTGTGTGGCCTATGCCCGCACGCCGCTCGCCGTGGTGGCCGTGCTGGAAGGCACGGTGATGGGCGGCGGCTTTGGTCTGGCCTGTGTGGCCGATGTGGCCATTGCCAGCGAGACGGCCAGCTTCCGGCTGCCGGAAACCTCCCTGGGTGTGGTGCCAGCGCAGATCGCTCCGTTTTTGGTGGAACGCCTGGGCTATTCACAGGCCAAGCGGCTGGCGGTCACCGGTGGCCGTCTGGACGCGGCTGCCGTGTTGCAGTTGGGCCTGGTGCATGCGGTCGTCGCCACGGCTACGCTGCAAACCGTGCTGGACCAGACCTTGGCCGACATTCTGGCCTGCGCCCCCGGCGCACTGGCCGCTACCAAAGCGTTGATGGCCCAGGCCCGCCTGAGTGAACCGCAAGCTTTGGTGCAGCAAGCCGCTGCGATATTTTCCCGCGCTGCCCAGAGCCCTGAGGGGCTGGAAGGCATGACCGCATTCATTCAAAAGCGCAAACCACAGTGGGCACCGCAATGACATTCTCCAAAATTCTGATCGCCAACCGGGGTGAAATCGCCTGCCGGATCATCCGTACCGCCCGTAACCTGGGCTACCGCACGGTGGCTGTGTTCAGTGATGCGGATCGTGATGCACCGCATGTGGCGCTGGCAGATGAAGCGGTGCACATTGGCGCCTCGCCCGCAGCCGAGTCGTACTTGCGTGTGGACGCTTTGCTGGAGGCCGCGCGCAAAACCGGTGCCGATGCACTGCACCCGGGTTATGGCTTTTTGAGCGAGAACGCTGCCTTTGCGCAGGCGTGTGGTGACGCCGGGCTGGTGTTCATTGGCCCGCCTGCCAGTGCCATTGAAGCCATGGGCGACAAGGCCCTGGCCAAGCGCCGCATGCTGGACGCCGGGGTGCCGTGTGCACCCGGTTATTTGGGCGCGGAGCAGGGTGATGCTGTTCTGATGGCCGAGGCCGAGAAGCTGGGCTACCCACTACTCGTGAAAGCCGTAGCCGGTGGCGGCGGGCGTGGCATGCGCCTGGTGCGTTCCACCGCCGAATTGCAACAAGGTATTGAAGGCGCACGCCGCGAAGCGACCAGTGCGTTTGGTGACGGCACGCTGATGCTGGAGCGTCTGATTGACAACGGCCGCCATATCGAGATTCAGGTGTTTGCCGATGCCCACGGCAACGCGGTGTATCTGGGCGAGCGCGATTGCACCGCCCAGCGCCGCCGCCAGAAGGTGATTGAAGAGGCGCCATCACCCGTGGTGACACCGCGCATGCGCGAGGCCATGGGCAAAGACGCCGTGGCCGCTGCGCTGGCGGTGGGCTACCGCGGTGCGGGCACGGTGGAATTCATTGTGGATGACAAGCTCAACCACTACTTTCTAGAGATGAACACCCGCCTGCAGGTGGAGCACCCGGTGACGGAGATGATCACCGGCTTCGACCTGGTGGAATGGCAGCTGCGCGTGGCGTCCGGCGAGCCCTTGCCTGCCAGACAGGCCGACATCACGCTCACCGGCCACGCCATCGAGGTCCGCCTGTATGTGGAAGATCCGTATGCGGGCTTCACACCGCAAACCGGCACCGTGCTGTGGTGGCAGCCCGCCAAAGCCTTGCATGCCGGTGTACGCATTGATGACGGCATCCGCCAGGGCAGCGTTATTTCTCCGTATTACGACCCCATGGTTGCCAAAATTATTGTGCACGGGCGTGACCGCGACGACGCCATACGCCGGTTGCGCGCCGCACTGGCCAACGCGCCCTTGCTGGGCTTGAAGAACAACGGTCAATTCCTGAGCGATCTGGTCGATCACCCGGCATTTCGAAAAGCCGAGATGACCACCACCCTGATTGACCAGTGGATGGAGCAGGGCGAAGCCTTGCTGCAGGAACCCGCAGCAGATGATGGCGTGTGGCGCGTGGCCGCCATGGCCCTGGCCATGCGCCATGGCAACAGCTGGCGTGCAGACAGCGTCGCTTCATTCGATTTGCTTTTGCAATGCGGGGACACCGTGCGCAGCATCCGGGTGCGCCCGGATCGCCACGGCGGTGTGACTTTGGCTCTGGACGGAACGGCAGCTCACGCCCGGGTATTGGCATTGGCGGATGGTGAATTGCGCTACGAAATTGAAAACGTGGTCCGTTCTGCGGTGGCGGTTCTCAACGGAGCCCATTTGCATTTGGCGCTGGACGGGCGATCGTACGTGTTCTCGGAGGTGTCGCCCTTCCCGGATGCCGATGCCTTGAAAGACGCCAGTCGTGCCCGCTCTCCGGTGGCCGGGAAGGTTACACAGGTATTGGCGACTGCGGGCACCTGCGTTGAAAACGGTCAGCAACTGGTGTGTGTGGAAGCCATGAAGATGGAAATGTGGCTCTGCGCCGAAGCCGCGGGCGTGGTGCAGGCGGTGCATGCCAAGGTAGGCGATCAGGTGGAAGCCGGAGCCCTGCTGGTTGAAATTGAATTGTCCCCAACAAAGGAAGCATGATGGAAAAAGCAATACTCACCTGCGCGCTGACAGGCGTGCTCACCAACCCCAAGCAGCACCCGGTTCCGGTCACCCCGGCACAAATGGCGGCCGAGGCGCGTGACGCCTTCAATGCGGGAGCAAGCATCATGCATGTGCACATCCGCAACCAGGACGAGGGCATGGGACAAATGCCTTCGTGGGACCCGGATGTGGCCGAGAGCGTGGTCAACGCTATTCGCGAAGCCTGCCCGGGCGTCATCATCAATCTGACTACCGGTGTGGTGGGTAAAGACATCTCCGGTCCGCTCAACTGCATCCGCCGGGTCAAGCCAGAAATTGCCGCTTGCAATGCAGGCAGTCTGAACTATTTGAAGATCAAGGAAGATGGCCAGTGGGCCTGGCCGCCCATGGTGTTTGACAACCCGGTGGCCAAGGTCCAGCAGTTTCTGGACGTGATGCAGGAGTGCGGAACACACCCCGAGTTCGAGTGCTTTGATGTGGGTATCGTGCGCTCGGTGGGTATGTACATCAAGGCTGGTTTGCTCAAACCCGAAATGGGCCGCGCCGAATACAACCTGGTGATGGGTGTGGCGTCGGGCATGCCGTGCGACGCTGATCTGCTGGCGCTTTTGCCGCAGTGGATGGCCCCCAACAGCGTCTGGCAAACCACGTTGATCGGCCGCGCCGAAATCTGGCCGGTCCACCAGAAAACTGCCGACCTGGGTGGCATGTTGCGCACGGGTCTGGAAGACACCTTCTATTTGCCCAATGGTGACCGGGCCGGCGGTAACGGTGCCCTGATCACCCAGTTGGCCCAGTGCGCACGCAACGCCGGGCGCGCCATTGCCAGCCCGCAAGAGGCCCGTGCCCTGCTAGGCCTGCGGCACTAACGCGCATGCACGCGCAGTCGCCAACCGGCGTGCTTGGTTGGGACATCATCGTCGTTGGCAGCGGTTTTTGCGGCGCGGTCAGCGCACTGCGCATGCCAGCCTTGGGCTTGCGCCGGGGGTTCTTTGCCCAAGAGGTCTACTGCCATGTGAGTCTGGTGCGCGGAATCGCCGTGGGTGGTGGCAGTGTGGTGTGGGCGGCGGTGATGCTGGAGCCCAAACAGGCGTTTTATGACGATGTAGCCTGGAAGCGTTTGCCCGCGCGTGACTGGCGTGAAGAGTTGAAACCGCATTACCAGACCGCCAGCCGCATGCTGGCCCTGGCTCTCAATCCACGCCATACGCTGCAGGACGATTGGCTGCAGGAAACGGCGCGCCAGTGCGGTGCACAGGACAGTTTCGGTGCGGTAACGCAGGCTATCTATTTCGGCCCTGACCAGACCGATAACTCCGATCCATTTTTTGACGGCAAAGGCCCCAGTCGGCGCGGTTGCGTGTTTTGCACCCGCTGTGCCACCGGCTGCGCGCAGGGTGCAAAAAACTCACTCGACAAGAATTATCTGCATTTGGCACAAGGCCTCGGGGTGCAGATTCTGGCCGAGCGCAAAGCGCAGTGCATCGTTCCGCTCGCCGGTGGACAAGGGGGCTACCAGGTGATTCTGGAGCACCCGTGGGATGCCAGTCAGCCCAAAGATACGCTAACTACCCGCAAGGTGATTGTGGCCGCAGGTGTGGTCGGCACGCTGGAACGGTTGCTGGCCTGCCGGGACTGCTATGCCTGCCTGCCCGCGCTGTCGACGGTTTTAGGGCTGCATGTGCGCACCAACAGCGAGAGCATCCTGCCCATAACTTCATGTGATCCCAAGACCGACGTTAGTGATGGGGCCACCATTTCTTCGCACTTCTTTATGGGTGAGTCCCACATCACACAAAACCGGTTTTCGCCCTCGCACCGGGTTCTCCGTTGGCAGACCGGGCCGCTCGTCAGTGACCCGGTGCCTTGGCGGCGAGCGCTCAAAACCCTCTGGCAGTTTGTGTCCCATCCACTGGACGCCACCCTGTGCATGCGGGCCCGACGCCAGTGGTCGGCTCGCACGTCTCTGCTCACCGTGATGCAGACGGCCGACAGCCAGCTAAGCTTTGACTATGGCCGCAGTGCGCTGCGCGGCTTCCGTTGGAGCTTGCGGTCGAAGCTACCACTGAATGAAGTGCGGGCCCCCGCGTATCTGCCTCAGGCCAATCACGTTGCGCAGGTATTTGCCCAGGTGAGTGGAGGGGTGCCCGGCAATGCGCTGCTGGAGTCTCTGGGCAACGCGTCAATGACAGCCCATGTGCTGGGCGGCTGCGTCATGGGCGGAGCGGTAGCCGATGGCGTGATTGACGAACGCCACGAAGTGTTTGGTTACCCGGGCTTGTTTGTGGTCGACGCATCGGCCATTCCGGCGAATGTGGGGGTGAATCCCAGTCTGACCATTACCGCCATGGCCGAGCGCGCCATGGCGTGCATGCCCCGTCGGGACGATCAGCAGTTTGTTTGACGGTGCACTACAAATTCCGAGATCCATAAAATGTTCTGCTATACTTCAAGGCTTAGCGGCTGTAGCTCAGTTGGATAGAGTACTTGGCTACGAACCAAGGGGTCGTGGGTTCAATTCCTGCCAGCCGCACCAAACGATACCCCTAGAACAGTGATGTTCTAGGGGTTTTTCGTTTCTGCTCTTCTTTCATTTGCGTAACTTTCTGCGTGACTATTCTGTCCACGCCTTACCGTTTCAACCATTTACGACTCGCAGCAGCGTGGTTCGGTCCACGGTTAACTGCACCTTGTTTGCGGCATCCACCAGCCGGGCCACCGTGGCCGTTGCATAGTGTTGCGGCATACCCTCTATGGCATGTCCCAGCAGCAATGCCCGGTCTTCTTCGCTCACTCCGGCGTCTCGCAGGCGTTGGCCGTAGGTGTGGCGCAGATCGTGCACCCTCACTCTGGCCAGGTCCACCGCAATCCGTGACTTTTGCCAGCTCGTGTTGTTGATGGTGCCAATACGCCCCAGCTCGTGACCGGGTGCGCTGTACACGAACACAAACTCACGATGCTGGCCGCGACATGCCTCCACAATGCTCCAAGCCACATCGTTCAAGATCAGCACGTGATCGCGCTTACCCTTGAATTCGGCAGCAGGTATCACGAACACACTCCGCGCCAATTCCTTCACGCGCACTTCCCATTCCCACTTGAGGCCACAAATGTTGTCGTCACGTGCCCCGGTGTTGATGGCGAATAGGACCGGCCGCTGTAGATGGGTTGCCAGGGCTGGTATCAGCATGGCCTGCTCAGCCCACGATAGCGGGCAGGGCGGGCGTCGTTGCTGTACTTCATCCAGCATCTCAATCAGTGGCGCAGTGGAAAGCCAGGGCTTGCCGTTGTCGCGCCACACACGGGCCGCACGGTTCATCACGGTGCGCACAATTTCCAGACTTCGATTGACGGTTGCATTCTTCGCGCCGTCCTCAGTTCGCTCTGCCTTGAATGCTTCCAGCGACTCATTGCACACATCCCCCATAGTCATACTGCCGATGTAGGGCAGCAAGATTCTGACGTGGTACCCGATAACGTCCAGCGTGCGAACACCCTTTTGCTGGCACTCAATCAAATACTTTGCCGCGCCATCTGCCCACACGCGATCAGCGCCTGTTCGAAGTTGCTCGACCCGCCTTGTTTCAAGTTGGGTTTGGCGGCTTCTGAGCCAGCTTTCCGCTTCGTCCTGGGAGACGTTGCCAAGCCTCTGGAAAATCCGTTCTCCACGGTACTGCTTATCGATGATTCGCTCGGTACCTTCGAGCCGAATCCCTTTTGTTCGGGTTCGCATGTCATTATTCCTTTTGGGTTGCGACCCGGACGTCCACGAGCCGCAATATACGCCTCCGCCCATGAGTCCAGTTCCAGCCGATCAAACCCCACTCCCCGCGTGCCGATAGGAAACTCCACCAACGCAGGTCGAACCTCTGCGTCAAAGCGGTTGCGGTCCATTGCGAGATACGCCGGTGCGTCTCTGTGCCGGATGAATCGAGGCAGGATTTGAAGACTCATCTTTGACTACCGGCGCGAGTTGGTAGCGGCAGCTGCATCGTTGTTCGGGAACTCCCCCAGTTCATCGAAATACGGTTCATTGGCCGTTCCGAAGTTCAGCAGTTTCAATCCTGCTATGACCCTGGCGGCTCTGGCAAACTGCTCTTCGAGCAAGCGAATCCGCCCATTCATCAAGATCACTTCGTTGTGGTGGTCTGCGTCGACTAGTGAGCGCCCGTACTGCGTTTCCCAATACAGCGCCCTAACGGCCATTTTTGGCACGTTGTCGTCGGCCAGCCATCGCCAAATCGTGCGCTCGGTGACGTCCAACATTCTGCAAACCTTTCTCGGTCCACCGAGTTCGTGAACGAACATCTTGAAGATGTCAGGGCCGTATACGTTTTTAGGCGCGGAGATCATGTTGTGCTCCTATCGGTTTCAGATTGGGGTGTGTTTGCATGCCGCTGATTGGAATTTTTGAATGCCTGGAATGTCTATTTTTGGCAAATCCGGCTCTTGAGCCGTCATGCGGCTGTGGCTTTTGCACCTGGTCAAAAGCATCGACTGATTCCATAGCAGTGGAGGTCATGGTGCTATCAAAAAAACCAATGAAATCAATGGGTGCGCAGTTATTGAATCGAGTCCAAGGGGGGAGAACTTCCCCTCTTGTGGCCTGCGCCTGTTTGGATTCGATGCGCCATTCGTCCGCGCGAGTGGTCAATTCCATGGGCACGTAAAGATCGCAGGCCGTGGCCGTAAGGCCCACAAGGCGCTGAACCGTCTCTCCCGGATACCGCGCGCTTTTGCGCACTTTGCATATCGCCTTAAAGCCCAGCTGGAACGTGTCGCAAACGTGGAGCCATTGCCCGTAGTCATTGGCCTTTGTCGCCTTGTGGGCGTCTTGTAGGCCTCGGCTTACCGCCGTTACGCGCTCGACTCGGTACAGCTCACGCGTTGGGGTAATGGGTGGTGTGCCGAAAAACTGAAACTGGCGGACATTCCATGTACGCGCCCAGGCGACAACGCGTGGCGCTGCGTCTTTGCCCGTTGCGCCGGTCTCTTCGTCCATGTCAATACCTTCGCCGTCGATGTTCTTGGAAACGTATTTCGCGACATAGCCCACGGCGCTACCCCTGGCAGGGTCAATGCGCTCGACCGTAAACCTGCGCTCTGCTGCGCCCGCTTCATCTGGTGAATCCGCCAGGGCATAAGCCCGGATGGTCTCAATCACAAACGACGAATGCTCGGGCGCCAAAAACATCAACACGTGCCAATGTGGGCATGCGTCGTGGTGAGGTTCCACAATTCGCACGCCGCTCACTTTCACCCCGTTGTGATCCAGCTTGCGCTTTGCCTTGCGCCATACGCTACTCAGGTGGGCCTGCGCTTGACGCGGGTTTGTGCCGTCATGCCGTGGATTGAGTTCACCGGCATAGCTCCTGGGGTGCATGCGACTGGAGCATGTGATGGTCAGGAATAGCGCTTCCTGGCCTTGTGATTTTGCGAACTGCTCAATGCCTTTGATGCGTGCCATAAACGCCTTGCGCTGGTTGGCCGGGTTAGAAAGGCTGTTCTCTGCAAGTTCTCTCATAGAGCGCATTTCACCAGTGGTCTGGTTGACCGCCACCAACGACTCCAATAGCTCTGAAATACGCCGCTTATTGCGGATAGCGCGCGCCATTGTCCTGTCAGACACGTACTTGCCCGCACTGGCATGCACCGCGCCGGATTGGATCGCGGCATATTCGACAACCTGAAAGCGTTTGCGCAGTGCGCGCTTCCACCATGACGGGTCGGTAAGCCGGTTGATCGTCTCCTGCAACCCTGCTTTGTTCGGCATCGCGATGTGGTGGCGTTTCGAGATCGCACGCATTTGGCGTTGGATAACGACATCTGCCGTATTGAATTTTTGCCAGTTGTCCGCCATGCGATGGCATGAGGCCGCGACCTTGCGGGCGACTTCGGACAACTCATCCGCCGACAAGTCGAAGTCTTGCGCCATGGCGGCCAGCTCAGGGCTCAGATTGGCTCTCAAGCGAAGTACCCAATGATGTACGCAGCCTGCTCGCGAAGTCGGCACTCTGTTACGTATGCCTCGGATTCGAAGCGACGATCAGCAAGACAGATTTCCAGCCATCCTTTCAAGCGCAATAGTCGTATGGCGCAATCGCTCATGCCGTGTCCCGGTTTGGAGGCAAACCAGTGGGCGCCCAGTCGCGGCGATTCGTTACCGGTCAATGATTCAACGGCTGTGGAAAACTCGTAAATCGTGGCCGTTTTCAGAGGCGAATCCGAACCGTTGTGCAGTCCGGCTTTCAGCTTTGAAAAGGGTTGGCGCCGCGGTGGCGCAAACGGTGCCGCGGCCTGCGCCTGGCGCGCACGCTGAATGGGCGCGGCCCGCCATGCATAGCCCGATGGTGTTGGGCCTGGAATCACGACTGCACCCCGGGCCACAGCAGTGCCAACTCGAAAGGCCACAGCCACAGGAATACGCCCTCATGGTCAACATGAAAGGACACCACATCGCCAGGACTGCGAGGGAGGACGCGGAAATCCCGGGTTCGACAGTTAAGCGCGTAAGTTATTGATCTATATAGGGGTGCGCATCAAGCGTGCCACTACAAGAGGGTCAATTGGGTGTTCAGGCTTGGT
>JAYTRR010000268.1:0-8381 GCA_043746005.1 Burkholderiales bacterium | reverse complement strand
GTCAGTAATATAGGAGACAGAAGGAGGGCGAAAAGATGCCTTCACCAGGGCTGGGGCATTGGCGATATTTTGCAGCTGCGCATCCACACGGCATTGCAGATTTTCACCCGCCTTGAGCGGCGAGCGAGCCACACCTGTGCGCTTGGCGTGGCTCCAGACCAGCTCGTCTGGATTGAGGTCTGGGGCATAGCCGGGCAAGAAGTGAAGCGTCAGTTTGCCGTTGGTGTCTGCCACGTACTTTTTGACGCAAGCTGACTTGTGGGCAGGCAGTCCATCGACCACCAGACGCACGGGCTTTTTGCGGCGGTACATCAGTTTTTTAAGCAACTCAACGAACAACTCACCCGTCAAACCGCCTTTGTAGGTAGCAAACCAGAAGGCACCTTTGGCGCTGATGGCCGATGCTGCACTGATGCTCTGGCGTTGCCCTGGGCGTTCAACCACCGGGGTCTGGCCACGGGGTGCCCAGGTCTTGCCATGCACCGCATCGGCACGAAAGCCAGACTCATCCCAAAACAAGATTTCGGCCCCACTGCCTTGGGCTTCACTGGCAATGGCTGGGTATGTCGTGTTCTTCCAACGGGTCACCGCTTCGGGGTCGCGCTGGTAGGCGCGCTCCAGGGGCTTTTGCGCTGTCAACCCCAAGCGGGCCAGTAGCGCCCCAATGCTGGCCAGCGAGAGGGATACTTCAAAACGCTCCAGCACAAGCTCCTGCACGATCTGGCGCGTCCACAGTCCGAAGTCAAAGCCGTACTGGTCGGGTCGCTTGCCGTTGACCCAGCGAAAGACTTGGCGTTCTTGTGCGGGGGTGAGCTTGCGCGGGCGACCCGTCCCTTTGGTGGAACGCAGTGCCTTGAGTCCTTTCCCGCGTCCCTTGACCATCGCACGGCACTTGTAGCCCCACGAGCGGTGCATTCCCAGCGATGCGGCTACATCGCCAGGATGCTCGCCTTCGTTCATGCGTTGCACCGCCAGAACCCGCATATCTTCCAGCGTGTTGTGGGCCAATTTGCGTCCGTCTCGTTTCATGCCATGTAGGATAAAGCTCGAACAGCAAAGTTCCCAACTTTGTACGCTTAATTACTGACTAATAAGTAATATTTTGGGATCGGTTGCAGAATTTGAACGCTCTCTGATTCGTGAACGGTCGATAGCGGGGTAACTGGCGGCTATCAAAAACGGACGCTGGCCAGGTCGGCCAAAGGTTCTAACAGACGATCAGGAATTTGAACTCTTCGAACTCTGGGCGCTCGGCGCAAGCCGTGCGGACTTGACTAGGCGTTTCAATTGTTCCTATGACGTGGTGCGTCTGGCAATTTTCAGAATGACAAATCCTGACCATCCACGGGTCTACGGAAACCGGCCAATTCTCGGCCCGCTTCTTTCCCAATAAAAAAGGGCTGTAAATTGTAGCCCTTTTTGATCCTGCGCAATCCCCACTGGGATAAACCCTGATTTTACTGACGCCCGCCTTGCGCAGCCAGAAAAAGCCATTTTTTCAAGTTACAGTCCGCGAGTTGGCCAATCGTCTCTCCCATGGGATTCACGAGGAAGCAACGCAGCGGGGTACCGTTAGCGTGGCACCCTTCCCTAGCGAAACAACATGAGGAGAATTATTTATGACGGGCAACTCAGCGCTGATTCTCGCGCTTGTTTGCGGGCTCATTGCCGTAGGTTACGGCTTCTGGGCACGCAGCTGGATTCTTTCCCAGGACGCAGGCAACGCACGCATGCAGGAGATTGCAGCTGCTATTCAAACGGGTGCTGGCGCTTACCTGGCAAGGCAATACAAAACCATTGCCATCGTGGGCGTGGTGCTGGCCATTCTGATCGGCGTTTTTCTGGACCAATTGAGTGCCATTGGCTTCGTCGTAGGAGCCGTTTTGTCAGGCGCCTGCGGTTTTATCGGTATGAATGTGTCCGTTCGCGCCAATGTGCGCACGGCGCAGGCTGCCACTCGGGGCATTGGGCCCGCGCTGGACGTCGCTTTTCGTGGCGGTGCAACCACCGGGATGCTGGTGGTGGGCCTGGGCCTGCTGGGGGTGACCGGCTTTTTCTGGGTCCTCGTCGGCAATGGCAATCTGACCCCCGATAAAAATCTGGTGCAACTGCTCAATCCACTGATCGGTTTTGCTTTCGGATCGTCACTGATTTCGATCTTTGCCCGTCTGGGTGGGGGTATCTTCACCAAGGGAGCAGACGTGGGTGCCGACCTGGTGGGCAAAGTCGAAGCGGGTATTCCCGAGGATGATCCGCGTAACCCTGCTGTGATTGCCGACAACGTCGGAGACAACGTTGGCGACTGCGCTGGCATGGCCGCCGATCTGTTCGAAACTTACGCCGTCACACTGATTGCCACCATGGTGCTCGGTGCCCTGCTGGTCACGGGCGGCGGCATGAGCGCAGTGGTCTATCCGCTGGCGCTGGGTGCTGTATCGATTGTGGCGTCCATCATTGGCTGCTTCTTCGTAAAGGCGTCACCGGGCATGAAAAACGTGATGCCGGCCCTGTACAAAGGGCTGGCGGTCGCGGGCATCTTGTCACTCATTGCCTTCTACTTTGTGACGCAATCCATGATTGCAGACAATGCCCTGGGCGGCACTGGCGCACAAATGAAGCTGTTTGGTGCCTGTGCGGTAGGTCTGGTACTGACTGCGGCGCTGGTGTGGATCACCGAGTACTACACCGGCACGCAATACGCACCAGTGCAGCACATTGCTCAGGCATCGACCACCGGCCACGGCACCAATATCATCGCCGGCTTGGGCGTCTCCATGCGCTCTACGGCCTGGCCCGTTATTTTTGTATGTGTTGCAATTTACACCGCCTACGCGCTGGCCGGCTTGTATGGCATTGCCATTGCCGCAACCTCCATGCTCAGCATGGCAGGAATTGTGGTGGCACTGGACGCCTACGGCCCCATCACAGACAACGCGGGTGGAATCGCAGAAATGGCCGAAATGCCAAAGAGCGTTCGCGACATCACGGACCCGCTGGACGCCGTGGGCAACACCACCAAAGCTGTCACCAAAGGCTATGCCATTGGCTCCGCAGGTCTGGCCGCATTGGTGCTGTTTGCCGACTACACCCACAAGCTTGAAGCCTACGGCCGTCACATCACGTTCGATTTGAGCAACCCAATGGTCATTATTGGTTTGTTTATTGGTGGACTCATCCCTTACCTGTTTGGTGCCATGGCCATGGAGGCGGTCGGCCGCGCGGCGGGTTCGGTGGTCGTGGAAGTGCGGCGCCAGTTTCGCGACATCAAGGGCATCATGGACGGCACCGGCAAACCCGAGTACGACACCGCTGTCGACATGCTCACAACGGCGGCCATCAAGGAAATGATGATCCCCAGTCTGCTGCCCGTGATAGCGCCCATTCTGGTTGGACTGGTGCTGGGGCCAGCGGCCTTGGGCGGGCTGCTGATGGGTACCATCGTCACCGGCTTGTTTGTGGCCATTTCCATGTGCACCGGCGGTGGCGCCTGGGACAACGCCAAGAAATATATTGAAGATGGTCACCATGGCGGAAAGGGCTCTGAAACCCACAAAGCGGCCGTCACCGGCGACACCGTAGGAGACCCCTACAAGGACACAGCTGGCCCTGCGATCAACCCACTGATCAAGATCATCAACATCGTGGCACTCCTTATCGTGCCATTGATGATGAAAATTCACGGCGGTTGATACCCACCCGCGTTGCAAAGCCCGTGCAAGCGGGCTTTTTTTCGCCTGTCACGGCTCTGCGTTAACATCAGTCTGCGCTCTGTTGCGCTCTTCTGCCAAAAAAAACCGTGAAAATTCTTGTCGTTGATGATCACAGTCTGGTGCGTGAAGGCCTGTGCCAAGTGCTGAAAGGGCTGGATGAGCATGTGGAAGTTTTGCAGGCCGGCACTTGCACGCAGGCCTTTACCTTGGCTGCGTCCCACCATGATCTGGATCTGATCCTGCTGGACTACCATCTGCCTGACATGACGGGTCTCGACGCGTTGGGCATTTTGGGGCAGCGACACCCGGAGTTGCCCGTAGTCATGCTATCGGGGTCTGCCAACGTACAGATCATGCGGCAGGTATTGCGAGCCGGCGCCGCCGGTTTTGTTACCAAATCCAGCCTCAGTGATGAGTTGCTAAGCGCAATTCGACAGGTGCTGATCGGGGATGTTTATCTGCCACCTGAACTGGAAGCTGCACCACCGAATGGATCATCCAATGCAGTTCCGGAAAAACCACCTTTGACCCAACGCCAAGAACTGGTGCTTCACGGCTTGCTGGATGGTCGCTCCAACCGGGAAATTGGTGAAGCGTTGAGCATCTCAGAGGAAACGATAAAGTCCCACGTCACAGCGATCTTGCGACATTTTGACGTGCAAAACCGTACCCAAGCGGTCGTTGCTGCAGCAAGACAGGGTTACCGTCCAACGACAGCTGCCCAGTAGGCTGAATCCAAAGTCAGATCAAATCAGGTGATGGCAACCAAGCGGCGCAAAAGGGCTCTGAGCTTGGCGGGTCGCACGGGTTTGTGCAATAGCGTCAGACCGGCATCTCGAGCGGCCTGCATCAATTCACCATCGGTGTCTCCGCTCATCAGACAAGCAGATATTTCCTTGCCAGCCAGCCCCCGTAAGAAAGCGATGGCACTCAAACCGTCGTCGCCATCGCCCAAACGATAATCACTGACAAATACATCCGGCAAGCACTCCGGTTGCATGAATTTGCGGGCCTGAACTACGGTCTGCGCCGCCAGCACGTTGCAGCCCCAGGAACCCAACAAGCCCACCATGGCTTCAAGCGCTACCGCATCGTCTTCCAACACCAACACCCGTAAACCCTCCAGCCCGCCCATCACGGCGATCACAGGCTCGGGCGCAATTAATTCACTGTTCACAGGTTCTGCAATCGGTACCGTAATGGAAAAGCGGGTGCCTTGGCCCAAAGCAGAACGCACAGTCACCTGATGGCCCAGCAATTGCGCGCTACGCTCCACAATATTGAGTCCCAAACCCAAGCCACGAGTCCGCTCACGTCCAGAGTTTCCAACCTGATAAAACTCTTTGAAAATGTCGGTCTGGTGTTCTGCCGATATACCAATGCCGCTGTCCCACACCTCAATACGCAGATGCTTCCCGTCACCGGCGCTCCGGCAAGCCAGCAGCACGGTGCCTTTGTCGGTATAGCGAATCGCGTTGTGGGTCAAATTCAAAACCATTCGTTGCAGCTGCACTGAGTCGGTCATGGCCCACAAGGTGCTCGGACGAATTCGCAAGTGGAGGCCTTTTTCCGCAGCAGCGGGTTCAAGTGCAGAACGTATGGCATCCAACAAATCCTGCACCCTGACTGCTTGCCTGTGCACGGTGACGGCGCCCGATTCAAGACGGGACAAGTCCAGCAGTCCGTCAAGCAAGTCCTGCATCGCCTGAACGGAGCGCTCAAGACTCCCAACCAATAGACTGGCCTGTCCATCCAGCGACAGTTGTCCAAGTCGGGCAATGAACAGTCCGAGCGCATGGGTGGGCTGACGCAAATCATGACTTGCGGCCGCCAGAAAGCGGGATTTGGCCAGCGTCGCTGTTTCAGCCTCTTCCTTCTTCAACCGCAGCTCGTGGGTCACTGTCGCCACGCGCTGTTCCAGTTCATCGCGCCCCCACTGAAGACGGCTCGCCATCTGATCCAATTTCAGTTGAAGCCCATACAAAGGATCATCGGGCTTGATCGACGTATCTCCGGAAAATTCACCCTGACCAATGCCCTCAATCCTGCGTGATATACGCAAAATTGGCTGCAACACGCCCTCCCCCATACGGGTGGCCAGCAAACCACCCAGCAGCAGCCCGATCAAACCGACACCCACGGAAAGGAGCAACATTTCCCGTTCACGCGCACTCAGGCTGTCCCGCGAAACCTCCACAACGGCGTGCCCCAAAACCAGCGCTTGCGCAGGACGCATCGTCTCCTGTCCAGCAAACAAGTCATCCAGAGGAACTTTGCTTGAACTGATCGTTGCAAACAAGGTGTCAATGCCCCGTTCGCGCTGACGCGATGCGTATTTTGAATCCGAGAGCTCCGCCAGCGTCGTGTAAACCGGAAAACCGATACTGACCAGCAGAACCCCGCGCGAATCAAATACTGCCGCAGATCGCACATCCACATCTGTCTGCATGGCGTTGACCACACTCTGAAGGCTTTCGACATTACCGGAGAACAGTCCGTATTCGCTGGTTGTAACAACCTGCTGCAATAAGAACTTTCCCCGCTGACTATGGGTCTCCTCAAGATCAGCCAGACGGTTTAACCAGAATACGCTGACCAGCGCCACCACGACGATCGCCACCGGCACCAACGCGGCGACCAGCATTCGCACGCGAAGCGAATGAAGATTCATGGCCTTTTTTCCATCCGGTGCAACCGATCCGACAACGTGGCCTCATCCAATGTCAGCGCCAGCGACCGGGCGACGTGCACATTCACGCTGACGCGGAAATCCAAAGGGTATTGGGCCGAAGGCACCGCACCACCTAGCAAAATACTCCGAACGATACCTGCCGCTTGGACGCCAATTTGGTCGGGAGAGGTGTGCAGAGACAAAAGCGCACCGGCCTTGACATAGGCCGGCGAGAAAGCCAGAACAGGGATCCGTGCTCGGTATGTCGCCAACAGAATGTTGGCAACGGTGCCACTGTTAAAGACCTGCGGATCGGCAACCGCAAGAAGCACGTCGGCGTCGTCCAGCGCCGCTTTGAGGCCTGAAAACAGCGAACCCTTGACAGCCACAGCACCACTGCTGACCGTCATTCCGCGTGCTTGCCCAGCAGCCAACAACGCGGACTGCTGCAACACGGACTCAGGTCCCCAAATTACGCCGACCTGTCGGGCATCGGGCAGTGCCAGCCGCAGGAGGTCCAGCTGGCGGCCAAAAGGTTGATCCAGATACAGCGCGGTGACTGGGGTTGACGCCTTTCTCCCCCATTCCCTGACCACTCTCTCGAAACCGCTGCGCGGAATCAGGGCCGCGACCACTGGCGCCCGTGGTTCGAGGTTCAGCAAACGCTGCAGGGACTCGGCGCCCAGCGTCACGAATACTCTTGGTGCAGCCGCTCCGGCAATGTCGGTATTGGTCAAGTCCATCGCGGACACTTGAACGATGTCTGAACGTGCCACCCCACCCCGTGCCAACTCAGCCACCATGGCTTCTGCGGCCTCGGTATACCCCGGGCTGCGCTCACTCAAAACAATGGCAACGCCCGCCGCATGGACAACACCCATCCAGCACAGCATGCTCACATAGCACGCCATCAATTTGAGCAAGGTGCGCGTCACGAAATCAATCTCAGTTCTCAAATCGCAAGGTCACCATCGCGCGGCGATCGAAGTAAAACTTGCGGTCGCCATCCTGGTAGGGCGCATCCAGGTTTTGAATGGTCAGCGCCATATCGGCATTGCTCTTGCCTACCTTAAAGGACTTGCCCACGCGGACATCCGTGCGCTGTGAAGAATACAGTTGTCCGTAAACGCCAGACATAAGCGCCTCATCGTCAGAACGGTTATGCATCAACGAAAGGGTGACGCCCGTCGGCAGGGTATGCATTATGGTTATAGACCCAGCAAACCTTGGTGCACTATGGCTAATCCTGAAGTTGAGCATATCCAGGGCGGAAGTTTGCACAACGGGGTAAGGTGCACCTGAAATGCTGGTCCAGGTCTGATTGAGAATGACCCGCGTTGCCGTTGAAGGCATCCATGTAACCTGGTATTCGGCACCTGTAGTGGAGTAGTTATTTTTGTTGATGCAGTCTGATGGAATGTCAGTGGTGCACCAGATACCATCCGAAATGTATTCATTGAATACCCTCACATCCCCGCTGATGTTGGCAGAAGGCAGGTTCAGGTAATAACCTAACTCTCGCGCGAATATGTGCTCCGGCGCGACATTGCCCGTACTGAGCACATAAGTCAGGGGTTGCGCACCATTGATGTCACGGTACTTGACAACCCCATACTTTTCGAAAGCGCTTGGTGGTCGAAACGCAGTGGATACACCCGCCCGCAGCGTGTGTCCCGAGGCCACATGCCAATTCAACATCACGCGTGGTGACACAGTGTCGCCACCTATATCGCTGTGCTCCGCCAATAACCCTGCATTCAAGATGAGCGCAGAACTCATCCGCCATTCTGCGTTGCCGAACAAACGGACAAAATCTGTCGAAACCTGCTCTCTGTCGTCAAAGCTAGAGCGTGAAATAACTTGCTCCCGCCTCAGCTCCGCACCCCACACCGTACGTACGGTGGATGACTGCCGGACGGTGTGTTGCAAAGTAACCGCATCGTTGAACTCTCTGCCACTGGAATCAATGGGTATGCCGTAATACAAACCAGCACCTGGAT
>JAYTRR010000267.1:0-8388 GCA_043746005.1 Burkholderiales bacterium | reverse complement strand
TAACTGTTCTGTGCATCGAGGGCCGACTGGAACTCCGCAGCCCTGACCTGCGACACGTGTTGGGGCCTGGCGATCTGATCCATCTCCTGCCGGAAGTGCCGCATTCGCTTCTGGCTCTCTCCGACACCTCCGCGCTCGTGACGATGGTGATCAAAAGCCCTGTCTAGCGGACTTCCAGGGACCGCTTCGGCGGAAGACCCGGTACGAGTTGCGCCCGAAGTGATTGGGGCAGGGCGGCCACCGCCTTCCTGGGGGCCACCAGATCAGCCAGGGTCACACCGTCAAGCACTGAAAAATAGCTTTGCATGGCTTGGTGCAGAACGCCTTTCAGGCCACAGTGCTGGCTCAGACGGCACTGGTTAAGCGCCGGGTTGAAACATTCCACCATCGTGAAATCTGTCTCGGTCGCACGCACGACAGCGCCCAGGTTGATGTCTTTTGCTGCCTTTATCAACCGCATACCGCCACCGCGGCCCCGTGTGGTCTCAAGCCACCCACCGGCTGAAAGCTCCTGAACAATTTTGGTCAGGTGGCTGCGAGAAATGTCGTAGCTCTCTGCGATTTCGGTGATGGTCACTGGCTGCTCTCGATCCTGGCTGGCCGCGCAGTACATGAGCACCCGCAGTGTGTAGTCAGTCCATTGGGTCAGTCGCATAGGATTTTTCCGGTGTCGATAAAAGATTCATTAGACATGAATTTTATTGGTTAGAATAACATTCATTTTATATGAACTTTTAAGGAGCTCGACCATGAACGCACGTCTTGAAACCACCCAGCCTGTCGCCTCAGCCTTGAGCGCGGATCAGGCCATAGGCCAGATCGCGGTTCAGTTGCCGGGGGCAACAGCCGTTTTCAGGCGTCTCAAACTCGATTTTTGTTGCGGTGGACAAATCAGTTTGAAGCAGGCCGCAACAGACAAGGGTCTGGATGCGCAAGCCGTGCTGGCCGAATTGGCTGCCCTGCAGCGCACGGACGCTTTGCCGGGTCTGACCGAGCCCGGAGCGTTGATCGACCACATCCTCACCCGCTACCATGAAGTTCACCGTGCTCAACTGCCTGAACTGATCCGTATGGCACGCCGGGTTGAAGCGGTGCACCGGGATGCTCCGATGGTGCCGACCGGTTTGGCTGAACTACTGGAAGGCATGGAGCAAGAGCTCTTGTCACACATGGAAAAAGAAGAAATCATTTTGTTCCCCGCACTGAAAGCGGGTAGCCATGTTGTGGTTGCGGGTCCGATCAACGTGTTGCGTGTTGAACATACCGAGCATGGTGCCTTGCTTGACAAAGTGCTGGCCTTAACCCAGGACGCTACGCCGCCACAAGGGGCCTGCAACACATGGCGTGCGCTCTATGCCGGTATTGCCCAGTTCAACGACGACCTGATCAACCACATCCACTTGGAAAACAACGTGCTGTTTCCGCAATTTGACAGCCCGGCGAGGGTCCAACAGGGCTGCGGCAGTTCAGGTTGTACCTGTAGTTAGTTCCCTGTAAGACAGCGATTGATGCAATCAGCGTGGTACATAGAAGACGGATTTTTCACTCGCAGTCCGGGTGTCACCTGATTCTGTTGTCTCAATCTCGAAAACGATGGGGTTTGCCCGGCCACGGTAGGCTTCTGCCAGGTCAGGCGACAGGGTCAGTCGCACGGGCAGGGAGCCGATGCCTGTAGCCTGAACACTCAGTTGTGCCGGCGTCACGATACGCAGCCCTGCCAGCCCTGATACACGAACGCTGTACTGCCGGGTTTGCTCAGTGCCGTTCATGATCTGAAGGCGGTAGACATTTTCAATCGCCCCGTTGTCAACCACACGGGCTAGCGCACCACGGTCCTTGATGACGTCAACCGCAAATCCTTTTCGCATCGACAGGCTGGTAACAAAGATCCCGCCGATTGCCAGCAGCAGGATGCCGTAAATGACCACCCGTGGGCGCCAGACACGGTTAACCATTTCCTTGGGCTTCAAGGATAAGGTAATTCCGTTGCCTGATGAGTAGCGGATGAGCCCAGGTTCATACCCCATCTTCCCCATCACATCATCGCAAACGTCAATGCAGGCCGCACAGGCGATGCATTCGTTTTGAAGACCATCACGGATATCGATGCCAGTGGGGCACACCTGCACACACAAAGTGCAATCGATACAGTCGCCCAAGCTGAGTAATTTGGGGTCGGCCGTTCGGGGACGGGAGCCGCGCGCTTCGCCACGGTTTGTGTCATAGGCGATGACCATGGAGTCCATATCGATCAATGCACTCTGGAAGCGGGCATAGGGGCACATGTATTTGCATACTTGTTCCCGCAAGTAGCCAGCGTTGCCATAGGTGGCAAAGCCATAGAACAGCACCCAGAACCACTCCCAGGGCGAAAACGATAGCGCAGCGGCTTCTGCCGCGAGGGTTTTAATCGGCGTGAAATAGCCAACGAACGTGAACCCCGTCACCAGCCCGATGGTGAGCCAAATCGCCTGCTTGGCCCCCTTGCGCGCGAACTTCTCAGCACTCCAGCGCGCAGCGTCCAGTCGCATGCGGGCAATGCGGTCGCCTTCGGTATGGCGCTCGATCCAGAGAAAAATCTCTGTGTAGACGGTTTGCGGGCAGGCGTATCCACACCAGATTCGACCCGCAATGGCCGTGACAAAAAAGAGCGCAAGGGCAGAAATAACCAACAGAGCCGCAAGGTAAATGAAGTCTTGTGGGTGTAGCACCAGTCCAAAGACGAAGAAGCGCCGTTCGGACATGTCGAACAGCACGGCTTGCCGGCCGTTCCACTGCAGCCACGGCAAGCCATAAAACACCACCTGCGTAACCCAGACCATCAACCATCGCCAGTTGGCGAACCAGCCGCGGACGGATCGCGGGTAGATCCGGGTCTGTTTCTCATATGCCGCAAACAGGTCTCCGCCGCCTGACGGCTCTGCTTGCACGTGAATGGGGATGACTTTGGTGGGCGTCGGTTTGTGCATTGATTGATCGCTTAATTCTGTGTAGATGCGACGACGCTGAAGTCGATGACGATGTCACCGGGCTCGCGTGGCCGGTAGGCGGTGGTCACCGTGGTTTTTGCGTGAACTTGTAATTAAGATTCATTTTAAGTGAATCTTAATTTTCTGACCGATTTTGGGTACTTTTGTGGTCGCTCGCTTGAGCTACACTAAATCCGCACTGACCCGAGAGGCTTTTTGACTTGAGTCAATGTACGCTGAAAGTTCCTAAACCCAATGTTGGAAACATCCCCATGAAAATATTTGCCATGTTGAAAATGTTGCTCGGTACATCCCTATTGAGTCTGATGATGTCTGGTGCAGTACACGCCGCAGACCAGGGCTCGGCCGCTGAGGCAGAGGCTATGGTGAAAAAGGCCGTCGCCTACATCAAAGCCAACGGCCCAGAGAAGGCCTATGACGAATTCACAAATGGAAAATCTTTCAAGGATCGTGATCTGTACGTCATTGTCTATGACTTGAATGGCAAAAACCTCGCCCAAGGCGCGAACCCCAAGCTGGTCGGCAAAGACCTGATTGGTCTGAAGGATCCGGATGGCAAACCATTGATCCAGATGTTTGTTGATCTGGCAAAAACCAAGGGCAAAGGCTGGGTTGAGGGCTACAAGTTCCTGAATCCAGTTTCGCAAAAAATTGAAGGTAAAGCCATGTACCTTGAGCGAGTGGGCGACACCTTGGTTGGCTGCGGAATTTACAAGAATTAACAACCCGCTTCCCGCTTTCGGGGTGCTTTCGTTGAAGTGTTTGCCAAACCTGTGTTGGAGTTGTGATGAATTTACGTGATTTGAGAATCGGGCTCCGACTGGGTTTGGGTTTTGGAGTGATATTGTTGGCGGCCGCTGGCATGTTGCTCGGGGCATTGATCAGCGTCAGCTCCAGCCGGGCAGCGCTACTGGAAACTCTGCAACGTGCCGGTGCCCAGCAAGACCTTGCAGTAGAAATGCGCGATTCAATGTTGAGCAGCGCAATTTCTGTGCGCAACATGGGATTGCAATCAAAAATTGAAGCCGTTCAAAAAGACGAGGCGGATGCGAAGCGCCATCGCGCGGCGTACCAGGCCGCCAAGGGCAAACTCGAAGCGCTGGGTTTGAATCCGCAGGAGCGCGAACTGTTTGCCCGACTTGCTGACATCGACAGTAAGGTGGATGCCTATTTCAAAGAGGCCGTTGATCTGGCTGCACAGTTCAACACTGAACAGGCCGGTGCGGTTATTACTGAAAAAATCGATCCCCTGTCTACCAAAGCCTCTGCGGAATTAGTGTCTTTTATCGCGTTGCAGAAGCAGCACACGCAGGAAGTCACAGAGCAGACCAATGCATCAAATCGCTCTACGATTGGATTGATTGGCGTGGCAGGTGTCATCGTTCTTGTTGCGGCAGCCTTGGTTGCATGGCGGTTAACGGTCAGTATTACCAAGCCACTGAGTACCGCCCTGCAGGCCACCGCCAAAGTAGCAGGTGGCGACCTCGTCAGCAATATTGAAGTGAGTGGTCGGGATGAGGCCGCCGAATTGTTGGGCGGATTGCTGGAAATGCGGAATGGGCTTGCCAGCATGGTGAGCCAGGTTCGTTCAGGTGCCGAAAATATTTCGATAGGTGCCAACGAAATTGCAGCGGGCAACACCGACTTGTCACAGCGGACTGAAACCCAGGCTAGCAACTTGCAGCAGACGGCAGCGTCTATGGAACAGCTGAGTGCGGCTGTCAAGAGTAACGCGGAGACTGCCCGCCAGGCGAACCAGATGGCCGGGTCAGCCAGCGCAGCAGCCTCTAATGGTGGTGTGGTCGTGGGCCAAGTGGTTGCCACCATGGAGGACATTTCGGCTGCGTCCCGGAAAATTGCGGACATTATTAGCGTGATTGATGGCATTGCCTTTCAAACCAATATTCTGGCGCTCAACGCCGCGGTCGAGGCCGCACGCGCTGGCGAGCAGGGTCGTGGTTTTGCTGTCGTTGCCAGCGAGGTGCGTAGCCTGGCTGGCCGGTCTGCCGAGGCGGCACGGGAGATCAAGGCTTTGATTGGCGCCAGCGTGGAAAAAATTGAAGCCGGAAGTCGCTTGGTGGGCGCTGCCGGCGAATCGATGAATGACATCGTCAGCCAGGTAAAGCGGGTTGCTGACCTGATCGGTGATATCAGTTCTTCTGCCCAGGAGCAAACCAGCGGGATTGAGCAGATCAACCAGGCCATTGTTCAACTGGACAACGTGACCCAGCAGAATGCGGCATTGGTTGAAGAAGCCGCGGCCGCGGCTGATAGCCTGAATCAGCAAGCCGGACGCATGGTGGAAGTGGTGAGTATTTTCAAACTGGAAGGTGGCAACACGGACATATCACACGCGTCACTTCGCCGCCCTGCTGCCAAAAGTGTGCATCGCCTGGCACCCAATAAGCCCGTGCCATCCATCGCCCGGTCGGCACCCGCCAAAAGCTTGCATAGGCCGACTCCTGCGCCAAAAAAACTGACTTCCAATGCGGTTGCGAAGGCCGCACCCGCTGGAGATGACTGGGAGACCTTCTAAGTCCCGGCCTGGCCCCAGGCGGGCGTCTGAAACGCAGCCGCCAAAAAGTCCACCATGGCCCTGACTTTGCCCGGCAAGTGCTGGCGGCTGGGGTACACCGCGTGAATGCCAATGCGGGGGCCGCGGTAGGCGGGTAGCACTTGCACCAGCCTCCCCAAGCGCAAGTCTTCGCCCACCAGAAAAGCGGGCTGGTAAATCAGGCCCTGATCGGCCAGTGCGGCTGCACGGCAGGTGTCGCCGCTGTTGGCCCGCAGGCGCGGATGGGTGGTCACACTGGCGGGTTTGCCATCGGGGGTGTCGAAGGTCCACACATCTCCGCCGTACCACCATGAATACGCCATCACGCTGTGCTCTGCAATATCGGCCAGCTGAAGTATGGGCGGCGCCTGGCGCAGGTAGCCGGGCGATGCACACATCACCACGCGGTCGCTGGCAAGCTGGCGCGACACCAGTGTGGAGCTGGCTTGTGCAGTGATACGCACCGCCATGTCGAAGCCTTCCTCCACCAGATCCACCACGCGGTCCGTTAAAGTAATGTCCAGTTCTACCTGCGGATGCAGCTTCAGGAACTCTCCCCACAATGGAGCCAGATGCAGGTTGCCAAAGGTGAGCGGGGCGTTGATTTTCAGGCGCCCTGCCGTGTGAAGCGCACCCTGGCTGGCCGCCGCATTGGCCTCAGCCAGATCGTCGAGGATCTGGCGGCTGCGCTCGAAATAGTCAGAGCCCGCGTCGGTGAGCGAGAGGCTTCTGGTGGTGCGGTTGAGCAGCCGGGTGCCCAGCAGCGCCTCCAGCTCCAGCACCAGCCGGGAGACTACGGCTTTGGACGTGTCCAGCCGCTGCGCCGCTTTGACGAAACTGCCGGCCTGCACCACGGTTGTGAAGGCCTGCATTTGACGAAATTGATCCATGGTGTGCGGCTTGTTGTATCAAGGCACGATGGTCGTAAACAGGTAGGTGGCCAGCAGTACCAGATGCACGACGCCCTGCAATACGGTAGTGCGTCCCGTGCCGAGAGACAGCGTCGTGACAAACAGGGAGAGCAGCAAGAGGACGGTGGACTTGATGTCCAGCCCCAGTGTCAGGGTCCATCCAGTGATCAGCGAGACGATGGCCACGGCGGGAATGGTCAGACCAATGCTCGCCAGGGCTGAGCCCAGCGCCAGGTTCAGGCTGGTCTGCAGCCGGTTGGCACGTGCAGCACGGACGGCCGCCAGCCCTTCGGGCAACAGTACTACGGCGGCAATGATGATTCCGACCACCGCTTTGGGTGCCCCTGCGCTGGCTACAGCCGCTTCTATGGTTGGGGCCAGGGCTTTGGCCAAGAGCACCACAGCGCCCAGGCTGATCAGTAGCAACCCGCCGCTCGCAGCGACCAGTTTGTTGCTGGGGGGAAGGGCGTGCGCTTCCTCGTCGTGATGGGCATCCGGGGGTAAGAAATAGTCTCGGTGTCGCACGGTTTGCATCAGCACGAAAGTGCCGTAAAGCACCAATGACACCACGGCCACAAAACCCAGCTGGCTGGGGCTGTACACCGGACCGGCCACGCTGGTGGTGTAGTTGGGTAGCACCAGCGTCAGCACGGCAATAGCCGCCAGTGTTGCCAGTGATGCGCTCACACCATAGAGACCAAAGGACTGCTCCTTGAAGCGGCTGCCACCCACCAGAAGACACAAACCCACAATGCCGTTGAGGATGAGCATCACTGCGGCGAACACAGTGTCACGTGCCAGCGCGGTGCTTTGGGGGCCGCCCGACAGCATCAAGGATACGATCAACGCGACCTCAATGATCGTGATGGCCAGCGCCAGCACAAGGGTTCCGTAGGGCTCGCCCACACGATGGGCTACCACTTCGGCATGGTGCACTGCCGCCAGCACGCTGCCAATCAATGCCGCAATCAATAAGGCAACCAGCAGGCTGCTGGGACCGGTCAGAAAGGTCGCGACCAGCAGCAGCCACCCGATCACAGGTGCGGCAAACGACCAGAGGGGAAGGGCAGATGGGGGTTTCATGGTGAAGTATCGGTTTATTGTCAATATTTTAGAGACACTGAATCAAACTGTTGCCTGTTTATCTTTGGCATGATGACAGATACAGTAAACCCTGATTCACAAAGGATGTTCATCATGTCTCACGTTACTGCGGTATTGCCTTCGATGTTTGTTTCCCACGGCTCACCGATGTTTGCTCTGGAAGCCGGAGAAACCGGGCCCGCGTTATTGGCTTGGGCGCAAGCTCTCCCCAAGGCGGCGGCACTGCGTGGTGTGGTGATCATGTCGCCGCACTGGATGGCGCGCACACCCTCGGTCATGACTACGGCCCAGCCGCAAACCTGGCACGACTTTGGCGGCTTTCCGGCTGCGCTGTATGAATTGCAATATCCCGCGCCCGGTAGCCCTGCTTTGGGGCAAGAGGTTTTAGGTTTACTGCAAGCTGCCGGCATCGCCGCGCAGCCGGACGACAAACGCCCGTTTGACCACGGCACCTGGGTGCCGCTGATGCACATGTTCCCCAAAGCGGATGTACCGATCGTGCAAGTGGCCTTGCCCGTGGGTTGGGACCCCAAAGAGGTCTACGCCATGGGTGCCGCACTGCAAAGCCTTCGGGCGAGCGGCGTGCTGGTGATGGGCTCCGGTTCCATGACGCACAACCTGGGCGAGTTTTTTGGTGGTGGGCAAGTGGTATCACCCTATGTGACCGAGTTCAGTCGCTGGATTGAAGCCGCGATCGTACGGGGCGACATTCCCACGTTACTGGACTACCGCAGCCTGGCTCCCCATGCGCACCGTGCGCACCCGACAGAAGACCACTTTCTGCCACTGTTCTTTGCGCTGGGTGCGGCCGGAGAGGCCGCACGGCCCA
>JAYTRR010000266.1:0-2676 GCA_043746005.1 Burkholderiales bacterium | reverse complement strand
AGTTTTTAAAGAATTGACCCCAAGCCCCCGTGATCCCTGCGTAGTCAGCTATTAAATTTGTAGCGAATGCAGGGGGTGGCGATCCGGTTGAGGTTCGTCCGCGCAGTTCGTCATAGTGGCCTGCTGCAGCCAGGGGCGAAACAACTGCACGGCCTTGTGCAGTCATGGGTAGAGTCGTCTCGGAAGCGGGGGATTCTGGTGCGTTTTTCACTGGTGTCAAGTATGCCGCAAACGGCGTTGCGCCATTCTTTTTGGGTGCACATCAGCTAACATCACGGCTGGATTCATTTCAAGGTCGACGATGCGGGGCAATAAGGAAGACGTGCAGCAATTGCAGGATCCTGGCGATATGGACCGGGTCCATCAAACGGAAAAATTCCGCAGCCACATTCTGGGAATGCTGGCAGGCAGTGCGCCGCTCTCCAGGATCCTTGAAGCTATCGTCTCGGGTGTCGAGCAACTCAGCCCGAACGCGTTGAGCAGTATCCTGTTGCTGGGTGAGGACGGAACATCTTTCAGCAAAACGTTTGCTCCCCAGCTCCCTGAGTTTTATAACGCGGCATTGATCGGCATTGCCATCGGACCGGGTGTGGGCTCCTGCGGCACCGCCGCTTTCACGGGTGAATGTGTCATTGTGGAAGATATTGCGACCCATCCCTATTGGGTGGCCTTCAGGGACCTTGCCGCCAGAGCCAGTCTGGGCGCTTGTTGGTCACAGCCCATACGGTCGTCCTCCGGCAAAGTTCTGGGCACATTTGCCATCTACCACCGCACCCGGCATGAGCCGCTTGCAGCGGACCTGACGTTGATCGACCAATCTGCTGCGCTGGCCAGCATTGCCATTGAAAAAAATGCCGAAGCGCAGAAATTAAGGGACAGTGAGGAACGGTATCGGACCTTGGTGGAATGGTCACCTGACCCGGTTCTGGTGCATCGGCTCGAGACGATTCTGTACGTCAATTCGGCCGCCATCAAAGTGTTCGGAGCGACGGACGCGCAAGGACTGGTTGGCAAACTGACGAGCGAGCTGGTTCACCCGGACTTCAGCGCGCAGCAGACCGCGCGCATGCGCAGCATCAACGCCAGGATGGCCATCGAGCCCATGGTGGAGTCGCGGTTTCTCCGGCTGGATGGGGTCGCGATCGACGTGGAGGTCCAGGGTACATCGATTGTCTACGACGGTGCGCCAGCCATTCACGTTTCCATCCGCGATATCACCCGGCGCAAACAGGCCGAAAGGAGCACGCTGCTTGCCGCCAGCGTCTTCACGCATGCACAGGAAGGCATCATGATGACCACTGCCGATGGAGTGATCATTGATGTCAATGCGGCGTTCAGCCGGATAACGGGCTACAGCCGAGAGGAAGTTCTGGGGCACAACCCGCGCATGCTGAGTTCCGGGCGGCAGGAGCAGTCCTTCTACGAATCGCTATTTGACGAACTGGCCCGCAACGGCCAATGGGTGGGCGAGATATGGAATCGTCGCAAGAGCGGCGAGGTGTATGCCCAGTTGCAGAACATCAGTGAGGTGAGAGACGCGCAAGGTCGCTTGCAGCACTACGTGTCGCTGTTCAATGACATCACGCAAATAAAGGATTACCAACAGCACCTCGAACGCATGGCCCACTTTGATGCGCTGACCCAACTGCCCAACCGGTTGCTACTGGCTGACCGACTGCAACAGGCGATGGCCCAGGCGCAGCGGCGCGCGGGCTCCATAGCAGTGGTGTATCTGGACCTGGATGGTTTCAAGGCCGTCAACGACCATCATGGCCATGCTGTGGGGGACGAATTGCTGATAGCGGTGTCGCAACGCATGAAGGCTGCCCTGCGCGATGGGGACACACTGGCGCGTGTGGGTGGTGATGAATTCGTGGCTGTGCTGGTGGATCTGGCGCAGGCGGACGACGTGGCACCGGTGCTGGACCGTTTACTGCAGGCTGCCGCAGACCCGGTCAAGGTGGGGGCCGCTCTGCTCTATGTATCGGCCAGTATGGGCGTTGCGATGTATCCCCGGGATGGAACCGACGCACAGCAGCTTCTACGCCACGCGGACCATGCCATGTACCAGGCCAAGAAAGCCGGAGGCAACCGGGTTCAATTGGCCCGTACGGATATTTTTGCGTATTGATCGAGCCCCAGCATCCTGAAAAATACTGCTACCAAGTGCGGGGTTTGCAAGAAATGGATCTGGCAGCCGGCGGACGCGCACTCCGCGGCCCAATTCAGAATGGCGCTGGTTGCACTGAAGTCGACCCGGCCCAGCAGTGCGCAGGACACGATCACCTGCGGGGCAGAACGGGATGCTGTGCGCAGAGCCTCAAGCGCTTCGGTGGCTTCGCCTTCCAGCATGCCGATCAGCTCGCAGGTCACGTAGTGGGCCGCCTGCCCAGGTAAATCAAATGGCAGCACGGAAGCCGGGTCATCGTCCAAACTGGCGAACGCGCTGTGCGAGGTTTCCTGAACAAAAGTGCATTGCGGGACTTTCCAGCTGGGAGGTGATACCTCATAGACCACACAGTAGTCCAGCGCCAGACTTTCAAAGTCATCACTTCGTTGGAGAATGCAAAAGGCATCCAGGCGAAGACTCCACCACAAGGGGTCTGCGCTGCTGTCGTCGGCTGGCGTGTGTAATTCCAGAGCCTGCAAAAGTGCCTCAACACTGCTCCAATGCAA
>JAYTRR010000265.1:0-8398 GCA_043746005.1 Burkholderiales bacterium | reverse complement strand
CGGCGTCGCCGTCCTGGTCCAGGCCCCGGCGCAGCAACTGCCGGGCCTCCTCTTCCATGGACCGGCCATGGCGGGCTGCCTGCATGCGCAAGCGCGTCTTCAGAGTGTTGTCGAGGTTGCGGATGGTGATGGCGGACATGGCTTTCGACGCATCAAAATTGATTGCGATGATAGCAGTGCAATCACATCCAGTCATACGGCATCAACATCGGCGCCGACATTTCGATCAGGGCAGGCATTGAAATGCCAAGTCGTCGATCCAAGCCGCACCATCGGTAGTGGTGTAGACAGACGCCGTGGCGGCAACCAGTTCCGCAATTTTGAATTCAGCTGGCAGCGCCATGTTGATCGTGGTTACAGCACCCGCGCTGTCGGTGATCAACCACTGGGCAGACCCAGCTTTCAATGTCACCCGGGTTTTGAACAGGCCACTGCCCATTGGCGCACTGGTCTTCTGATAATATTCCCCAACCCCAGCAATATTGCTGCCATAGGCCGATGTATTACGGTAGGCGGTAAACTCACGACTCCCTGATCGGTACACAAAATTAGCATCGCCAAAGCCCCAATACTTTCCGCCAGAAGTTTTAAATTCTAGGGTATTGAATTGCCCCCAGTATGACTCGCTGCGGCTGTTGTTGAACTCAATCACCACCGTTTTTACCGCCGGGTCCATCGCGATGCCCGTGGAATTGATCACCACGCCACTGTCTGTTGGTGCAGCTTCCATACGCTCATTCTGCAGGCCGGGGCCACGACGGATCAAAAACGACGACCAGTTGCTGGGCAGTTTATTGTTGTTGAATGTCAATGTTTGACCACACCAACCGGAACCAGCACTTTGCGTCTTGGTCAGCATATTGCCCGCAGCATCGTAGGTGTAGCTGATGCTGCGGCCATCGTCATAAACCACCTTGGTCAGGCGGTTGAGGGCGTCGTAGGTGTACTGCGTGGCAGCCTGGGCGGCCGGAGCGCCCAGCAGACAAGCGCTGGCCAAAACGAACAAGAACTTCATGGTGCTTGCCTCAAGGTAGGTGGTTCAAAGATCGCCGCAGCAGGGCGGGTAGGTGACAAATTTGCTACCGCGTGGTCCATGCCAATCCGCGCGGTGCGGATCGACACCAAGGTGTTCGTCGGGGCTGGCCTGGGCACGGGCGCCGCAGTCAATGTGTTGCAGGCATGCCCGCAGAGCCAGGTGCTGCCGCTGATGGGCGCCGCGCTGATGGCGGGGTACGACGATGTACTGGCCCGAGAAGACCTGATGGTCGGCAGCCGGCTCGGCCGGGCAGAGCGTGAGGCGCTGCTGGACATCTTTATCGCGCAGCGCGAGTGGCCGCGGGTGTACTTCACCTGGCGGCCCAACCTGCCCGATGAAGCCGACAAATGCCTGATCGAACTGGCCGTGGCGGGCGCGGCTGCATACCTGGTCAGGCGCAACCTGCGAGACGCTTCACGCCCATCGTGCAAGCGATGGGGGCAACACAGGCGTTTTCTGCCGACGGGCGTGCCGCCTACTTCACTGACCGCAAAACGCAAAGCGCGGTGATTCGGCAGCTCGAAATTATCGGCGAGGCTGTCAAGCGCCTGAGCGATGGTGTTACCCAAGCTGAACCCGCCGTGCCGTGGTGGTTGATTGCGGGGATCCGTGATCGGTTGATCCATGGTTACTTTCAAGTCGATCTGGATGCGGTTTGGGCGATGGTTGCATAGGATTTGCTGGTGTTGGAATTTCAGATTCGACGTTTGCCGGCGAGCCAGTTTCTGATTGAGTAATGCGCAGGATCGCGAGATCGCACGCCTCTCAATGGGTCTTCGGCGACAGCCAGTGCCGTGCGCCCCGATTCAGTCCAAAATTCTCGGCGGGGGAGGGAAAAAGGCGAGACCTGACCCAATGCTGTTCGGTTAAGGTGTATGTGATTGATTCCAACGCGCTTTTTCGGCGACCTCACCCAGGGCGATCAAAGCGCGGTCCGACTCGGGTTTTCGCGCGAAACGGCCTTAACCGAACAGTATTGAGACCTGACCCCAAGGACCGGTCGCTTTCATCAGCCCCTTGATGGGATAAACGTTGGAGCTGCCATTGCGGCCCAGCTTGAGCGAATGACGGCATCGCGTGTGGTGCTCAGTATCAAGCCGGCGACGGCTTCAAGTGTGGCTGGCTTTTCCACCCAGGACCTATTGATATTAAAAGTCAGGCACTATTTCAGAACGTTTCCGACCAATGACCTTAGTTGCCCCTTCCAAAAGGCAAAACTATCCCGAACAACCTGAGAGTTGGCGGCGTCGGAAGTCGATTGCTGGATATTATCTCCCATCACCTTTAAAACACCGCCGAGGCTTTTAAAATAGATGGCGCCAAAGCAAACACTCTCGCTATTTACGGTATGCACGTCGCAAGCCATATCGATATATTTCTCACTGCGATCCTCAATGGCAATTCTGTATGTCGTCTTGCATTGCTCCATTGACATATACAAAGGGTTGCCTGAGCTTTGGTCAAGTAGACACTCCACATCCCCACCGGTAAGTGATACATTCTTCCCAGAAGATAATTGATAGAGAATAGTCAAGCCATCCAGCCCGGGCGTTACTTTGGCTTTACCACTTTTCACAACCTCTATGAGGTCGCCGATTCCCTCAAGTCCAGACGAGACAAGCTTAACTAGTGTGCCCATATTCTTACAATCTTCCAGTTGAGTCTTCAGATTCGGGCACAGGCGTGTAGTCAACTCATCAAAAGCACTCTCACCAATGACATGTCGAAGCTTATCAACTGAGGCCCCAAGGATTTCGCTTGAAGCGGTCAAACCTGTGGCGTCCGCATAAACTATGGGGTTAGCGAGTGCATATATGTAACGATTCAAAGATGCTTTTCCAGCGATACCTGATTCAATAGAATCCAATCCCAGAAAGCGGCTGGATCGCACATCAAAATACCGCGCCCGCATGTAGAGCAACCCATTCCCGTCATCCATCACCCCAAACTTCCCGACAAACCGAAACGGATTCACTGTCGCACCTGAAGAAGTGGTCTCCCCATAAGGCGTATAGGCATACCGATCCGTCACCGCCCCCGAGGCATCCGTCAACGCTAGCGTGTGCCCCGTCGGGTCAAAGTGGTAATAACGCGGCACATCCGCTGCGCTGATCTGCATCAGCAAACCATACCCGTGCACATAACTGCGCAGCAGCGCTCCAGCCCCATCGGTTTCAGCCAGCACATTGGGCAAGTCGGCATTCGGGTCCACAACATAGCGCGTCGTCGTGGCGCCCACGGTGCGCGCCACTCGATGCCCAGCGCCGTTGTACGAATAACTGCCCGCGTTGGGCCCGGTGATGGTGGTCAACAGGTCCCGGGCGTCATAGGCATATCCTTCCGTGCCCAAGCCCGTCAGCCGGCCCGCGTCATCGTGCGCAACCGCCGCGCCGTCCACCGTGGCCAGGCGATTCACCAGGTCATAGGTCATGGTCTTGGTGCCCGACGCAAAGCTGGGCAGCAGCGGCAGTTGCACCGCCGCGTCGGTGATATTGCCTTCGGGGTCCATCGTCAGGCTGTGGCTGCTGATCACGGCATCGGCCGGGCCGGTGTTGGCCAGGCTCTTGAGGCGGCTGGCCGCGTCGTACACCATGGTGGCACTGGCGCCGTTGCCCAGTGCCAGCCGCGTTACCTGGCCGGCGGCGTTCAGCGTGTAGCGGTGGGTCTTGCCCAGCCAGTCGCTCACGCTGGTCAGGCGTTCAGCAGCATCAAAGCCATAGCCCACCACCTTGCTGTGCGGGTAGGTGATGGCAATGCGGTTTCCGGCCGGGTCGTAGGCGTACTTCAGCACCTTGCCGCGCGGGTCAGTCACCTGGGTCAGGCGGCGCAGGCCGTCGTAGGCGTAGGCGGTGGTGCCGGTGGCGTCCAGCATGCTGCTGCGCGTGCCGGCGTTGTTGTAGGTGTAGCCGATGGGTGCGCTGTTGGGCAGCACGCTCTGCGTCAGCTGGCCAGCGGTGTCGTAGACGAACTGTGAGATCAAGCCACCCGGCGCGGTGGCCTTGGTCATATTGCCGGCCTTGTCGTAGTCCCAGGTCCAGACATGGCCGTTGGCATCGGTGCGCTTGGTGCGGCGGTTGCTCTTGTCGAACTCAAAGGTGGTGGTGTGGTCGTTCGGGTCGGTGATGCGGGTGACATTGCCGGCCTCGTCATAGCCTGCGGTGGTCAGGCTGCCCTTGGCATCGGTCACCTCCACCAGGTGGCCGGTGATGGCGTCGTAGCGGTAGCGGGTGGCGTTGCCGCGCGCATCCACATGGCGCACCACACGCCCGTCGCGGTCGTAATCGTAGCTTTGGGTGCCGGCCGGGTTGGTGACGCTGGTGACGCGGCCCAGCGCGTCATAGACCGTGTCGGTGTTGCGGCCAGCCGGGTCGGTGATGCGGGTAACGCGGCTGTCGGCGTCGTATTGGTAGCTGGTGGCCTGGGCCAGCGCATTGGCGCGCGACAGCGCATTGCCGGCATTGTCAAAAGTGGTGGTGCTGGCGTGGTTGTTGGCATTGACTGTTTGGGCCACGCGGCCCAATGCGTCGTACACCGTTTTGGTGGTCACCACCTGAGGCCCCGCCGCCGTGGCCACCGTGCTGCTGGCCTCGACCAGGCGGTTGGCGTTGTCGTAGCCATAGCTGGTGACCTGGCCATTGGCCGCAGTGCGGGTCTTCAGGTTGCCGCTGGCGTCATAGCTGCTCTGCGTGATGCGGCCCAGCGGGTCAGTCACCTTGCTCACCAGGTTGCTGGCGCCCTCGTACTCGGTGCGGGTGATGCCGCCCAGCGGGTTGGTCTGGGTGATCTGGCGGCCCTGGCGGTCAAAGGTGTAGCGCGTCACTTCGCCCATGGGCCCGGTGCTGGCTTTCAGGTTGCCCATCGCGTCGTATTCCAGGCCGGTGGCGTTTTGCCGCGGGTCGGTGACGCGGTCGGGCCGGTTAGGCATGCCGGCGGTTGCGTAGCTCAGCTTGGCAGCGGGCTTACCGGGCTGGGCTTGCTCGATTACGCGGCAGAAAGCGTCTCGCGCGGCCACGGTGGCCAGGCCTTCGGGCGTGGTGTGCACGGTGGGGCACAACAGGTTGGACGCCGGGTTGCCGGCCAGCACGCCGTTGGGCCCGGCCCAACTTGTCAGGTGTGCACTGCCAAGCGCGTCCTTCACAGTCTTGAGCAGGCCGACGGCATCGTGCTCGAACTGCACGGTCTTGCGCGCAGCGGCTACTGCCAGGGGTGACTGGCGCTCCAAGGGCAGGCCGGCGCGGTTGTAGTCGAGCGACGTGAGCTTGGTGATGTCTTCCGATGCCGACAGGCTGCGGTTGCCATTGCCATCCACGACGCCGCTTGGCCGGCCACTGGTGTCGAAGTAGCTCACGCGCGCAGGGCCTTGCGGCGGCGTCACCGTGGTGCGGAACTGCCGTGCTGCCACCGTGCCGGTGAGGCAGGCCGGCGCGTCGGTGGGGCTGGCGGCACTGTCAGCACAGAAGCCGAAGCGCCACGCGTCGCCCACGCCATTGGCCACGCTGCTGACGCCCCAGTTATTTGATCCATAAACGCCCTTGGCATGGGTGACCTGCACCACCGGGCGGCCACTCGGGTCGGTGATGCGGGTCAGCAGCTTGGGCTGGGTGGCGGTATAGCTGTAGCTGGTGGTCTTGCCCCGGATATCAGTCACGGTGGCCAGGCGATCCCGGAAGCCACCGGTGATGGTGCTGCAAGGCTTGGGCGAAACACCGTTGGGCTCGAAGTCGCGCTCCCAGGTGTAGCGCACCAGCAAAGGCGCATCGGCGCGCCCCAGGTTGTCGACCGAAGTCAGGCGTTTGACACCGTCGTAGCTGAAGTAATAGGTCAGGCCCAAGGTGTCCTTGACGGTGGCCACTTTGCCGTGGGCGCCGTAAGTCAAGACCAGCGCCTGCCCAAAGGCATCGGCCACCGACAAGAGCCGGCCGCCGTTGATGTCCGGCGCACTGAACACCTGCACCTGGCCAGCGCGGTTGCGCACGGTGATGGTGGCAGCAGTGACCTCGATCTGGTCGAAGCGGCCCTGGTCCATTGGGTACCACTTGCCATCGGTGTGCTTGAAGAAGCTGGCCCCCGAGCCATCGGCTTGTTCCACATACAACTGCTGGCCGGCTTTGTTGGGCACCCAGCCCACATTGACCTCCCAATTGAAGCGCCAGGGGTTGCACTCATCCACCCCACCGCGCTTGGATTCCTCGGCCCACCAATAGGAGTTGTATGACCGGCTGAGGGTGAAGGGCAGGCCTTTGCCCGGCACCGCCATATCGGTGGCCTGGTGGTGGTAATTGCCATTGAACAAGGAAACACCCGCCACCGCAGGTATGCCCCGGGCGCCAGCATTGCCCTGCCGTGTGGGGTGGTCAAAGGCAACTTTGAACCCGCTGGGCACGCCTGCCACCAGCACGTTCTTAGGGCCCGGGGTCTGGGGCAGGCAATTCAAGACCATCTGATTGACGGTGCCGGAGGCCGCGACGTCAGCGACACAGTCTTCGATGCTGACGTTGGCCAGGCCGCTGCCATTGACAGTGAAGCTTTGCGAGGCGTCAAGCCGCGCGCCGCTGGGCTGCACACTCGTCACGACAGCGGCCTGTGCGGCAACGAAGCTGGCCAGGCCGAGCAGGAGCGCGCAGGCGTTGCGGGACGCCGAGAAGGGCCGGTTCATTGCTGCACCCCCTTGCCACGCCGAGCCGCCCGTCTATGCCAGCCCACGCCGATGCCCAGCGCCAGCGCCACCATCGGCAGCGTGGCAGGCTCCGGGACAGCAAGGGTCTCTTCAAAGCGGAAGCTGGAAATCACGGTGGTGGCACTGCCGCCACCCGAGTCAAACGATTGCGCACTGAAGCCGAACAGCGAACCCGCACTGACACTGAACGAATAGCTACCTGACTGGACAGCCGGATCACTGGCGACACTGACCGGGGTGAATGCGTCATTCAAGACGACCCCGAATTCGTCCCACAGCGGGGTTGCATCCAGGGTTTCGTAGGCCCAGTTGAAGCTGACCCTACCCGCCATGGGCACCGTGATCAGCAGCGTCTGAGCGGACTGCCCGGAGTCATCATTGGCGCTGGTGAACAACACGGACAGGGGCGCGCTAGCGGTACCGATGGCGCCGCCCTGCAGGGACAGCGCCCAGTTCGTGACATCAAACGGACCAGTGAAATCCTGCACGAAAGTGGCGGACTGCGCCGACAGCGCCAGGGTCAGAGCAGACAAGCAGAGCAGCGACTTCATCGAGCAGCCTCCTGATAGGGTGTTGGTTATGTGCCTAATTGGTTTCAAACGTCACACATCTGACACAACGTTATCATTCGACTTGTCCAGTCAACGAGACCGTTTGCATGCACCACCGTTGCGCCGACCCCCTCAATTGAGGGGGTCTTGGAGAGCGACTCAGGCCGGTGCCAGCAACACGATGTTCGACCTGGCAACACAAGAAGAGCGAACAGGGAGATGGGTCATGAACACGCTGGGACACTTTCTGCGCAAGCGCACGCGAGAGCTTGGGATTTCGCTGTCTGAACTGGCCAGGCGCTCTGGCAAGAGCCGGCAAACGCTGCACTCGCTTAGCGTCAAAGGTGAGCGGCTACCGTCCATCGAGACACTGTTTGACCTGGCTTTGCACCTGGGCGTGCATCCGATGCGCTTGCTGCACCTGGTGTTTGACGACTATCAGCTTCCTGTCAAGCAAGCCCGCGACTTCAAGGATCGGGGGGACAAGACGATCTTTCTGGCGGATGTCACCATTCCCGACGGCGAGGTGGTCCTGGCGGGAGCGCAGTTCACCAAGATCTGGGAGGTTCAGAACGTCGGCACCGAGGTCTGGGACGGCCGATTTCTGGAGTGCATGGACGACGAAATCGTGGTCTCGTCGCTGACAGGAGACAGCTTGTTAGTTACACAGCGCCTGCGGCCCGCCGTGAATCGCATCGCCGTCCCGTACACCCTGCCGGGCAATGTTGTCCGAATGTCGGTGGACTTCACCGCGCCATCGCTGCCCGGCACCTGCGTCTCGTATTGGAAATCCGTTTACTCGGACAGCAGCTCCTGCTTTCCCGATTCAGTCGGGCTGACTTGCAAGGTGCGCGTTATTTCCATGCGACCCACTGAGCTCAAAGTCACGCGGGTGGCAACGGATTGAGCGCACGGCCACCAAAAGAACGACAGCCTGGATGTGGCACCTTGTCTTGGTGCCCATGCACCTGGACTCAGCCTCAATCTCGACGGCGCCCCACCAGCACGCTGCAGCCCGCGGGGCCGTAATGCTCAGTATGCGAGGTGCCGCGCGCCAGCTCGCAGCTGGCACCCTCACCCAGCCATTGCGGCCCATCCGGGCGGGTTAGCGTGAAGCCACCGCTCAGCACCAGC
>JAYTRR010000264.1:0-8498 GCA_043746005.1 Burkholderiales bacterium | reverse complement strand
CCGCCGCTCCGCAAAGTACCGGAATGGCGTATTCTTTTGGGTTGTCCGCGATTTTACCGGGCTCAGAATGAACCAACCATGAATACCGCACTTGAAGTCGTTCCCGAGCCGTTAGAAACTGCTGCTGCTGGTGTTTTTGTTCGTTTCCCGGATTCGCCGTTTGAGCTTTACCAGCCCTACCCGCCCGCGGGGGACCAGCCGGAAGCCATTCGGCAGCTGGTGGAGGGCGTGCATGATGGTGAAGTGTTTCAGACCCTGCTGGGCGTTACCGGTTCCGGCAAAACCTTCACGATGGCCAATGTGATTGCCCAGTTGGGCAAGCCCGCCATTGTTTTCGCGCCCAACAAGACATTGGCGGCCCAGCTGTACAGCGAATTTCGTGAGTTTTTTCCCAAAAACGCCGTGGAGTATTTCGTCAGCTACTACGACTACTACCAGCCTGAGGCTTATGTGCCCCAGCGCGATCTGTTCATTGAAAAAGACTCGGCGATCAACGAGCACATTGAGCAAATGCGGTTGAGCTGTACCAAGAGCATCCTGGAGCGCCGCGATGTCGTGATTGTGGCCACCGTCTCGGCTATCTACGGTATCGGCCAGCCCGAGGCGTATCACAAGATGGTGATGACGCTGCGCACTGGCGACAAGCCCGGCCAGCGGGACCTGATTACCCAGCTGGTGCGCATGCAATACCAGCGCAACGACATGGATTTCTCGCGCGGCACGTTTCGCGTGCGCGGCGACACGATCGATATTTTTCCGGCGGAACACAGCGAAATGGCGATCCGCGTCGAGTTGTTTGACGACGAAATCGAATCGCTGCAGCTATTTGACCCGCTCACCGGGCGTATTCGGCAAAAAATTCCGCGCTTTACGGTCTATCCCAGTAGCCATTACGTGACGCCGCGTGAGCAGGTGCTGGCTGCGGTCGAAACCATCAAGACGGAGCTTTCCGACCGGCTCAAGGAGTTTGTCAGCCAGGGCAAATTGGTAGAAGCCCAGCGTCTGGAGCAGCGCACCCGGTTCGATCTTGAAATGCTCAGCGAAGTGGGGCATTGCAAAGGCATCGAGAACTATTCGCGCCATCTTTCGGGTTCCGCACCCGGCGAGCCGCCCGCCACCCTGACCGATTACCTGCCCAAGGATTCGATCATGTTTCTGGACGAGTCGCATGTGCTTATTGGCCAGTTTGGCGGCATGTATAACGGCGACCGGTCGCGCAAGACCACACTGGTCGAATACGGATTTCGCCTGCCCAGTGCGCTGGATAACCGGCCGCTCAAGTTTGAAGAATTCGAGACCAAGATGCGCCAGGCCATTTTTGTGTCCGCCACCCCTGCCCAGTGGGAGCAGGAGCACACGGGCCGGGTAGTGGAACAGTTAGTCCGCCCCACCGGCTTGGTGGACCCCGAGGTAGAAGTACGCCCCGCCACCAGCCAGGTGGACGATGTGCTGCAGGAGATTCGCATCCGCGTAGACAAGAACGAGCGCGTGCTGATTACCACCCTGACCAAACGCATGGCAGAGCAGTTGACCGATTACCTTACCGATAACGGTGTCAAGGTGCGCTATATCCACAGCGATGTGGATACAGTGGAGCGGGTGGAAATTTTGCGTGATTTGCGTCTCGGCACTTTCGACGTGCTGGTGGGCATCAACCTGTTGCGCGAGGGCATTGATATTCCCGAGGTATCACTGGTGGCCATTCTGGATGCCGACAAAGAAGGTTTCCTCCGTTCGGAGCGATCGCTGATTCAGACCATTGGCAGGGCAGCGCGCAATCTGCACGGCCGAGCCATTCTGTATGCCGACAAAGTCACCAACTCCATGGAACGCGCCATTGGTGAGACCGAGCGGCGGCGCAAGAAGCAGATTGCCCACAACCTGACCCACGGCATCACGCCGCGGAGCATTGTCAAGCAGGTGCGTGATCTCATCGATGGCGTTTACAGCGAAAAGGCGGGTAAAGAGGCCGAACGCCTGGAACGCGACGCCTTGCAGCGCGCTCAGGTGGAAGACATGAGCGAGAAAGACATCTCTCGGGAAATCAAGCGTCTGGAGAAACTGATGATGGAACATGCCCGCAACCTGGAGTTCGAGAAGGCAGCCCGCGTGCGTGACCAACTGGGCATTTTGAAGGAACAGGCCTTTGGTGCCTCGGGCCACGACAACGTCGTGGTTATTTCATCTGGTGAGAAATGACTGAATTGTGACTGATCAGTCTAGTTACCCGAGCAAAATACTTGGGTTAAGGCTATACTAGGGGAACCGGTCACTAAAGCATCCATGTTGATGCGACCAGAACCCAAGGAGCACACCATGCGTCTCACCACTAAAGGCCGCTTTGCCGTCACTGCAATGATTGATCTGGGCTTGCGCCAGAATGGCGGTCCTGTGACCCTGGCAGCCATCAGCCAGCGGCAGCAGATCTCCCTGTCGTATTTGGAGCAACTCTTTGGCAAGTTGCGTCGCCATGAGCTGGTGGAGTCCACCCGTGGTCCTGGTGGTGGCTATACCCTCGCGCGCAAGGCATCGGATATTACCGTAGCGGAGATCATTGTTTCGGTCGATGAACCCATCGATGCCACCCAGTGTGGCGGCAAGGAAAACTGCCTGGGTGAGGGTGCCCGGTGCATGACCCATGATTTGTGGGCCTCATTGAATGTGCGAATGGTCGAATTCTTGAACTCGGTCACACTGCAGAAACTGGTGGACGACCAGCTTGCAAAAGGCATCCAGATTGAAGACAAGCCCAGCGTGAAGCGTGCCATATCTGCCATGCCGATGTCCAAGCCCATTCGCATCAATGCGCCCAATTCGGTGTTTGCCCTGGGTAATGCCTTCTCCAAGACTTGATGCCGATCATCTCGACTTTTAACTAACCAGCCAGCAGCGAGCAAGCTATGGACACTACTCCTCATTTTCCGATTTATATGGACTACAGCGCCACCAACCCGTGCGACGAGCGCGTGGTGGACGCCATGGTTCCCTGGTTACGTGCTCACTTTGGCAACCCCGCATCACGCAGCCATGCCTGGGGTTGGGAAGCAGAAGCGGCGGTCGAAAACGCACGGGGTCAAGTTGCGGCGCTGATTGGTGCCGACCCCCGCGAAATCGTCTGGACTTCGGGTGCGACCGAGTCCAACAATCTGGCGCTCAAAGGGGCTGCGCATTTTTACCAGTCCAAAGGCAAGCACCTCATTACGGTCAAAACCGAGCACAAAGCCGTGCTGGACACCTGCCGCGAACTGGAGCGCCAGGGCTTTGAGGTCACTTATCTGGACGTGCAGGAAGACGGTCTGGTCAATCTAGATGCGTTCAAGGCGGCGATTCGCCCCGACACCATTCTGGCCAGCGTGATGTTCGTCAATAACGAGATTGGCGTTATTCAGGATATCGCAGCCATTGGCGCGGTATGCCGCGAAAAGGGCATCATCTTCCACGTGGACGCGGCGCAAGCCACCGGCCGTGTGGAATTTGACCTCACGCAACTGCCTGTTGACTTGATGAGCCTGACGGCCCACAAAACTTATGGCCCCAAGGGTATTGGCGCGCTGTTCGTGCGCCGCAAACCCCGCATTCGCCTTGAAGCGCAGATGCACGGTGGTGGCCATGAGCGCGGCATGCGCAGTGGCACGTTGCCGACGCACCAGATCGTGGGCATGGGCGAGGCGTACCGCATCGCCAAGGAAGAGATGGCGGCAGAAAACATTCGCATAACCGCGCTGCACGATCGCATGCTTGCCGGCTTGAAGGATGTGGAGCAGGTTTTTATCAATGGTCATGTGACCCAGCGTGTTCCACACAACCTGAACATGAGCTTCAACTATGTTGAAGGCGAGTCACTCATGATGGGCATCAAGGGCTTGGCCGTTAGTAGTGGATCCGCTTGCACATCGGCTTCCCTGGAGCCCAGTTATGTTTTACGTGCCCTGGGTCGCAGTGACGAACTGGCGCACAGCAGCCTGCGCATGACGATCGGTCGCTGGACGACTGAGGCTGAAATCGATTATGCGGTGGACACCATCAAGACCAACGTGGCCAAGCTGCGCGAACTCAGCCCCTTGTGGGAGATGTACCAGGACGGCGTTGACATCAGCTCCATCCAGTGGTCAGCCCACTGAGCATCCATTTCTAACGTATTCAAGAGGTATCACCATGGCATATTCTGAAAAAGTTGTTGACCACTACGAAAATCCGCGCAATGTGGGTAGCTTTGAAAAGGGTGATGACACCGTTGGCACCGGCATGGTGGGCGCGCCTGCCTGCGGCGACGTGATGAAACTCCAGATCAAGGTCAATCCGCTAACCGGCATCATTGAAGATGCACGCTTCAAGACGTATGGCTGTGGTTCTGCCATTGCTTCCAGCTCCTTGGTGACCGAGTGGGTCAAGGGCAAGACGCTGGATGAGGCGGCGGCGCTCAAAAACAGCCAGATCGCCGAAGAGCTGGCCCTGCCACCTGTCAAAATCCACTGCTCGATCTTGGCTGAAGATGCCATCAAGGCGGCTGTGGACGATTACAAGAAAAAACACCTGAACTGATATGGCAGTGACCCTGACTGAAGCGGCGGCTCGCCACGTGAGCCGCTACCTGACCAAGCGCGGCAAGGGCGTTGGCGTGCGCTTGGGCGTAAAGACCACGGGCTGCTCTGGTCTGGCATACACATTGGAATATGTGGATGAGCTGCCACCCGAGGACACCGTATTTGAAGGTCACGGTGTCAAGGTTCTGGTCGATCCCAAAAGCCTTGCCTACATTGACGGCACCGAGCTCGATTTTGTGCGCGAGGGCCTCAATGAAGGCTTTCGCTTCAACAATCCCAACGAGCGCGACAAGTGCGGCTGCGGTGAGTCGTTTCGGGTGTGAATCTCCAATCCAATGACTTTGAACTGTTTGGACTGAAGCAACAGTTTGCCCAGGACCGCCCGGCGCTGGATGCCCGCTGGAAAGCCTTGCAGCGCGAGGCCCATCCTGACAAGTTCGCGGCACAAGGTGCGGCGGCTCAGCGCGTGGCCATGCAGTGGTCGGTGCGCATTAACGAAGCCTATCAGCGCCTCAAGGATCCACTCAAGCGCGCAGCCTATTTGTGTGAACTCAGCGGTGCTCCGATCAACGCCCATAGCAATACCGCTATGCCAGCTGCCTTTTTGATGCAGCAAATGGAATGGCGTGAACTGTTGGATGAGGCCCAAAGCGTGTCAGATCTCGAAGCGCTGACCGCGCAGGTTGATGCGTCACGAGCCGATTTGATGCAGGAGTGCGCGCAATTGCTGGATCTGCAACAGAATTTCACTGCGGCGGTGCAGCCGGTGCGGGCACTGATGTTCATTGACAAGTTTTCCCACGACCTGGAACAGGGTTTTGACAAGTTTGAATAAACAATAACCATGGCGCTATTACAAATTTCCGAGCCCGGCCAAACGCCAAATCCGCATGAGCGGCGTATCGCCGTAGGCATTGACCTGGGCACCACCCATTCATTGGTAGCCGCTGTGCGCAATGGTGTGGCTGAGTGCCTGCCCGACGGTGAGGGGCGTGTGATTCTTCCATCCGTTGTTCGTTATGTGGCAAGCGGTGGACGCAAGATGGGTCACGAAGCCCAGCAAGCGCTGGTATCTGATCCCGAGAACACGATTGCTTCCGTCAAGCGGTTTATGGGGCGCAGCCTTGCTGACGTGGTCGGCGCTGAAAAGTTGCCTTACCGCTTTGCGGAACATGATGGCATGCTGGGTATTCACACCGTTGCTGGAGAGAAATCGCCGGTTGAAGTCAGCGCCGAAATTCTGGCCACCTTGCGCTACCGAGCCGAAGACACTTTTAACGCCGATCTTTACGGCGCAGTCATTACCGTTCCTGCGTACTTTGATGATGCACAACGCCAGGCCACCAAAGACGCGGCGCAATTGGCGGGCCTGAATGTATTGCGGTTGATCAATGAGCCCACAGCCGCTGCCATCGCCTACGGTTTGGACAACGCCAGCGAAGGTGTCTACGCCATCTACGACCTGGGCGGTGGAACCTTTGACATTTCTATCCTGCGCCTGACGCAAGGCGTCTTTGAAGTAGTCGCCACCGGTGGAGATTCGGCATTGGGTGGTGATGACTACGACCACGCGCTAGCCGACTGGGTGTTGGCACAAACCGGCGCGCAAGCCGTTACGGCGTCGGACAAGGCGGCGCTCAAGCTGGCTGCCCGGGCGTGCAAGGAGGCACTATCTGCTACAAAAAATGTAGCTTTCCACGCAGATCTGACGGGGGCTAGCGTGCATTTTGATGTAGAAAATGGCCAGTTCCACGCTGTAACCGAACCCCTGACTGCGCGCACCCTTGTTGCAGCCCGCAAGGCGCTGCGCGATGCCCGACTGTCGGTCGAAGACGTGCAAGGTGTCGTCATGGTCGGTGGCTCTACCCGCATGCCGCAAGTCCAGGCCGCAGTGACCCAGTTTTTCGGGCGTGCTCCGCTCAACAACCTCAACCCCGACGAGGTAGTGGCCCTGGGCGCTTCCATTCAGGCCAACCAGCTCGCGGGCAACAATTCTTCCGGTGATCTGCTGCTGCTGGACGTCATTCCCTTGTCGCTGGGTGTGGAAACCATGGGGGGTCTGGTGGAGCGCATTGTTCCGCGTAACCAGACCATTCCCACGGCCATGGCACAGGACTTCACCACCTACAAAGACGGCCAGACCGCGCTGGCGCTGCATGTGGTGCAGGGCGAGCGCGACATGGTGGCTGATTGCCGCAGTCTGGCGCGTTTTGAGCTGCGCGGCATACCGCCGATGGCTGCCGGAGCCGCCCGCATCCGCGTCACCTTCACGGTGGATGCCGACGGCTTGCTCAATGTGTCTGCGCGGGAGCAGGTAAGCGGCGTGCAAGCGGACATTGACGTCAAGCCCTCCTATGGCCTGGGTGACGACCAGATTGCGCAGATGCTGAAAGACAGCTTCTCTACCGCTGAGCAGGACATGCGTTCCCGCGCGCTCGTGGAAGCCCGAGTGGATGCCGACCGCCTGCTGCTAGCCACCCAAAGCGCGCTGACTGCCGACGGAGATTTGCTGCAACCGACCGAGCGAGCCGAGATCGACGCCGCAATGGTTGCACTTGCCAAAGCGCCGTCGATGGACGATGCTGCTGCAATTGAGGTGCTGAGCAAGTCGCTGGGCCAAGCCACTGAGGCTTTCGCCGCGCAGCGCATGAACCGGGGCATTGCCCATGCCCTGGCTGGCAAAAATATTGAATCCATTTGAATCTGCACCCGGAATATCACCATGCCTGTCATCAAAATCCTGCCGCACCCTGAGTATTGCCCGCAGGGTGCAGAAATCTCTGCCCCTGCAGGTACTTCCATCTGTGAAGCCTTGCTGGACAACAACATTCCAATCGAGCATGCCTGCGAGATGAGTTGTGCCTGCACTACCTGCCATGTGCTGGTGCGGGAGGGCTTTGCTTCGCTCAATCCGCTGGATGAAAACGAAGAAGACATGCTGGACCGTGCCTGGGGCCTGGAGCCCAGCTCCCGCCTGAGCTGTCAGGCCATTCTGGCGCAAAAAGACCTGGTGGTGGAAATACCCAAGTACTCCATCAACCACGCCAAAGAGAACCATTAACCGCCACGAGGCTATACCCGCCATGCGCCAAATTTTTCTGGATACCGAGACCACTGGCTTGTCCGCAGAGACGGGCGACCGGGTCATTGAGATCGGTTGCGTCGAACTGGTCAACCGCAAGCTCACCGGTAACAACTTGCATTTCTATCTGAACCCCGGGCGTGACAGCCATGAAGAGGCGCTCAAGGTGCACGGCATTACCACCGAATTTTTGCGCGACAAGCCAAAGTTCGAGGCCGTCGCTGACGAACTGGTCGCCTATCTGCAGGATGCCGAAGTTATCATCCACAACGCTGCATTTGACGTTGCGTTTTTGAACAAGGAACTGGAGTTGGCCGGCCGTCCTCCGTTTCGGCAGCATGTTGCGAATGTTATCGACAGCCTGGCAATGGCCAAGGAAATGTTTCCAGGTAAGCGAAACGGCTTGAATGCCTTGTGCGACCGTCTGGAAGTCGACAACTCGGGCCGTACCCTGCACGGGGCGCTTCTGGATGCGGAGTTGTTGGCGGATGTCTATATCAACATGACTCGGGGCCAGGATGCCCTGTTGATGGATGCCGGTTCGCCCGATGAGGGCGGTGTTGCGCTGGTGCAGGTTGATTTGCGCGGGTTTGACCTGCCCGTGGTTGCAGCCAATACGCAAGAACTTGCTGCGCACGAAGACGTGATGAACCAGATGGACAAATCCAGCGGTGGCAAAACGCTATGGCGAAAAGCCGCTTGAAAAGCATTGTATAATTTCAGACGATTCTGAATGAAAATTCAGGGCGATTAGCTCAGGGGTAGAGCACTGCATTCACACTGCAGGGGTCGCAAGTTCGAAACTTGCATCGCCCACCAGAATACTGGTTATAAATCAAGGACTTACGAGAAATCGCAAGTCTTTTTTTTGT
>JAYTRR010000263.1:0-8503 GCA_043746005.1 Burkholderiales bacterium | reverse complement strand
GATGCCGATACCGGTGTCCGCCACGGTGAGGCGAATCATTCCCCCGTCCTCCAGCGCCGACGACAGGCGCACCTCGCCCTGCGTCGTGAACTTGAGCGCATTCGAGATGAAGTTGCGGAGGACCTGCGCGACTCGCTGCTCGTCGGTGAACAGCTCCAGTCCGGCGTCGGGATCGTCGATCACCAGCGCTACCGCCTCGTTCGTGGCCAGCGGACGCAGCGTGCCGCGCAACGAGCGGAACAGCGCGCCGAGGTGAAACGCCTCCGCGCGGAGCTCCACGGTGCCCGACTCGATCTTGGCGACATCGAGCAGCTCGTTCACCAGATCGGTGAGCCAGGTGGCGGATTGCCGGATCATCATCACCTGGCGCTCCTGCTCCGCCAGCAGCGGACCGTCGACGTGTGACAGCAGCAGGCCCGCAAGGTTCACGATGGAGCTGAGCGGGGTGCGCAGCTCGTGGCTGATGGCGCTGATGTAGCGGCTTTTGGCTTGGTTGGCCTGGTCGGCCTGCAACCGGGCACGCTCGGCCACCTGTTTGGCGGCCTGCAGCGCCTCGTCCGTCTGGCGGTGGGATTCAATCTCTTCCATCAGCAAGTGGGTTTGCCGGTTGGATTCTTCCTGCGCGACCTGGCGGCTCTTGTGCGCCAGCACCAGCCACCACGCCACGATGCCCGATAGCAGCAGCAGCGCAGCAAAGGCTTTGGTGAAGCCTGAGCGCAATGCCGTCTGTAACGCTGCCTGCGTTTCAGTCAACCCGGCCAGAGCCGCCAGCTCCTGCCGATAGAACATGCCAAACACCGTGGCCAGCAGCGGCACGATGATGAGCATTAGCAAGATGAAGTGGCCCAGCCCCGTATCCAGAAACGGCCACACGCGTCGGGGCAGCACCCAGCGCAAGGTGGCCGACCACTGGCTAGACAGGCTGGCGTGGGGTTTGCACACGTCGCCACAGCGCGCATCCAGCGTGCAGCACAGCGAGCAAATCGGGCCCTGGTAAGCGGGACAGTGAGCCATGTCAGGGCCCTCGTATTCACGCTCACAAATGACGCAGCGGCCCTCGTGGGGCGCCACACTGCTGCGCGCAATGTAGTAGCGACCCTTGGTAGCCCAGGCAATGGCCGGTGCCGCCACCAATGCCGTCACCATGGCAATCCCCGCTGAGAACGCCTGCGCCATGGTGCCAAAAAGGCCCAGATACGCCGCAATCGACAGCACTGAGGCCAGTGCCATGGCCCCGACACCCACCGGGTTGATGTCGTACAGATGCGCCCGCTTGAACTCAATACCCTTGGGCGACAGGCCCAGCGGCTTGTTGATGACCAGATCGGCCACCACGGCCATGATCCAGGCAATGGCAATGTTGGAGTAAAGCCCCAGCACCTCGCCCAGCGCCTGGAACACATTCATCTCCATCAGCATGAACGCAATCAGGCTGTTGAACACCACCCACACCACACGCCCCGGGTGGCTGTGGGTGAGGCGCGAGAAGAAATTGCTCCAGGCCAGTGACCCCGCGTAGGCATTGGTGACATTGATCTTGATCTGCGACACCACCACAAACAGCGCCGTCGCCGCTACCGCCCAGCCCAGCGTGGGAAAGACATATTCATAGGCCGCCAGGTACATCTGATTGGGGTCTACCGCGCGGTCAATGGGCACGCTATGGGTAATGGCCAGGTAGGCCAGAAATGCGCCGCCCAGCATCTTCACCACACCCAGCAGCACCCAGCCAGGGCCACCCACCAGCACGCCCAGCCACCAGCGGCGGTGGTTGTGCGCGGTCTGGACCGGCATGAAGCGCAGGTAGTCGGCCTGCTCGCCCATTTGCGTGATGAGGGCAATGCCGACGGTGAGTGCAGCACCAAACAGGTGCAAATCAAACGCGCCACTCAGACCCGATTCACCGCCATAGTGCGCAATGCCGTCAAAGGCAGTCGGATCGCGCACCAATACAAAGCCAAAAGGCACTACCAGCATCACCAGCCACAGCGGCTGCGTCCAGAGTTGCAGGCGGCTGATAGTGGACACGCCGTAGGTCACCAGAGGAATGACCACCAGCGCACAGATCAGATAGCCCCAAGTGGGCGGAATATCCAGCGCCAGCTCCAGCGCATAGGCCATGACGGCGGCCTCCAGCGCAAAGAAGATGAAAGTGAACGACGCGTAGATCAGCGAGGTGAGCGTGGAGCCGAGGTAGCCAAACCCGGCACCCCGGGTGAGCAGATCCATGTCCACGCCATAGCGGGCGGCGTACACGCTGATGGGCAGCCCGGCCAGAAAGATCACCAGTCCGGTAGCCAGGATGGCCCAGAAGGCGTTCACAAACCCGTATTGCACCAGCAGCGTGGCGCCCACGGCTTCCAGAATCAAAAACGAGGCTGCGCCAAACGCGGTATTGGCCACCCGCCACTCCGACCACTTGCGAAAGCGCTGCGGCGTGAAGCGCAGGGCGTAGTCTTCCATGGTCTCGCTGGCCACCCAATTGTTGTAGTCGCGCCGGATCTTGACCACCCGCTGCGGGGGCGTATCGGCGGGGGGTGATGGAATGGGTTCGGTCGGCACACCGTTGCGGTGCAGATTCCATGCCACAAGGCACGGTGCTTGCTTAATCGGTGCCATGGAACTCACACCCCGCGAAAAAGACAAGCTGCTGCTTTTCACCGCCGCCCTGCTGGCCGAGCGGCGCAAGGCGCGCGGCCTCAAGCTCAATTATCCCGAAGCCATGGCCCTGATCAGCGCTGCCGTGATGGAAGGCGCACGCGACGGCAAGACCGTGGCACAGCTCATGAGCGAAGGCCGCGCTGTGCTGACCCGTGCCGATGTCATGGACGGCATTGCCGAGATGATTCCCGACATTCAGGTGGAAGCCACCTTTCCCGACGGCACCAAGCTCGTCACGGTGCATCAACCGATTGTCTGAACCGCCCACGTAACTGCCAGCCCCACTTCAGGAGACCACCGCCATGCAATCCCGACTGAAACTTGCTCTCATTTTCATAGCTGCTTGCGCAATATCTGCGGGGGCTAGCGCCCATATTGGTGTGGATAATCTGGCACACCTGAGCTTTTTTACCGGCTTTTTGCACCCGCTCTTCGGCATGGACCATCTGGCAGCGATGGTGGCCGTGGGCCTGTGGAGCGCATTGGCAGCCCGCCGCGCGGGACCCGAACTGCTCTGGGGCCCGGTCGGCTTTGCCTATATGTTGCTGGTGGGCGCTTTGCTGGGTTTGCAGGGTGTGACGGTTTCGTCCGTGGAACCCATGATCGCCGCATCGCTATTGGTGACTGGCTTGCTGGTGGTGTCGCGCCTGCGGGTTCCAGGAATCGGGGCTGCTGTTTTGGTGGGTGTGTTTGCCATCTTCCACGGACTGGCCCATGGCTATGAAATGGCAGACAGCCCTGACGCCGCCCAAACCCTGGTCGGCATGCTGACAGCGACCGTACTGCTGCATGTTGCCGGCCTTGGACTGGGCTGGGTTTTGCGCAGCGCCAATGTGTGGGTAGGCCGCGCTGCAGGAATGGCGGTGGCCGTGCAGGGCATGGCTTTGCTGGCTCAAATGGCCTGAATAGAGAGACGCCATGAATCCCGGAGAAATCATCACCTTTGACGGTCCCGAGCACCTGCTCAATGCAGGCCGAAGAACCCTCACACTGGTCGTTCAAAACACCGCAGACCGCCCCATTCAGGTGGGCTCGCACTACCACTTTGCCGAGACCAATGGCGCATTGGGCTTTGACCGTGCGGCCGCCCAGGGTATGCGCCTGAACATTGCTTCGGGTTCGGCCGTGCGCTTTGAGCCCGGGCAGCAACGCACGGTGGAGCTGGTGGACTATGCGGGTGACCGCATCGTCTATGGCTTTCGCGGTTTGACTCAGGGAGCGCTTTGATGGAGCCGACTGACGGGATACTCTGCTCCGCGAATGTCCCCCGGCCTGCGGCCTCCTCCTTTACTTCGCTGCGCAGAGCAGCCCATCAGTCGACTCGGCAGGCGTTATTGACACATCAGTGTCATCACACCCGCAGCAGTTATCGCCAGGAAGGTCGGGGGCGAGAGATGCAGTGAGGTAAAGGAGGAGGCCGCAGGCCGGGGGACACGAACGAAATCTCTCGCCCCCGACCTTCCTGGCCGCCAACCAACTGCATCCCGAGACCCCCTCTTCACACCCCACTATTGAAAGATCGACCATGGCAACGATTGGACGCCGCGCCTACGCGGAAATTTTTGGCCCCACTGTGGGTGACCGCGTACGCCTGGCCGACACCGAACTGCTGATCGAGGTGGAGCAGGACTACACCCTGCGTGCCGGCGGCTATGGCGAAGAAGTGAAATTTGGCGGCGGCAAGACCATTCGCGACGGCATGGCGCAATCGCAGCGCACCCGGGCGGAAGGCGCCGTGGATTGCGTGATGACCAACGCCCTCATCATGGACCACTGGGGCATCGTCAAGGCCGACATTGGCCTCAAAGGTGGACGTATTGTGGCTATTGGCAAGGCGGGCAATCCTGACACCCAGCCGGGTGTGGACATCATCATCGGGCCGGGCACCGAAGTCATCAGTTGCGAGGGCAACATCGTCACCGCGGGCGGCATTGACAGCCACATCCACTTCATCTGCCCACAGCAGATTGAAGAGGCGCTGGCCAGCGGCGTCACGACCATGATGGGCGGTGGCACCGGCCCGGCCACCGGCACCTTTGCCACCACCTGCACGCCAGGGCCCTGGAACATTGAGCGCATGCTGCAGGCGGCCGACGCGTTCCCCATGAACCTGGGCTTTCTGGGCAAAGGCAATGCATCGCTGCCCGCTGCCCTGCACGAGCAGGTGAACGCCGGCGTGATTGGACTGAAGCTGCACGAAGACTGGGGCACCACGCCTGCGGCCATCAGCAACTGCCTGGACGTGGCCGAAGTACTGGACGTGCAGGTGGCGATTCACTCCGACACGCTCAACGAGAGCGGCTTTGTGGAGAACACCATTGCAGCCACCAAAGGCCGCAGCTTGTGCGCGTTTCACACCGAGGGCGCAGGCGGCGGCCATGCCCCCGACATCCTGCGCGTGGTGGGCCAGGAAAACTTCTTGCCCAGCTCTACCAACCCGACCATGCCCTACACGGTGAACACGCTAGACGAGCATGTGGACATGCTGATGGTTTGCCATCACCTCGACCCGGCCATTGCCGAAGATCTGGCGTTTGCCGAGAGCCGCATCCGCAAAGAAACCATTGCCGCCGAAGACATATTGCACGACCTGGGTGCCATCAGCATGATGAGCAGTGACAGCCAGGCCATGGGCCGCGTGGGCGAGGTCATCATCCGCACCTGGCAAAACGCGCACAAGATGAAAGTGCAGCGCAGCAAGCTGCCTGGCGACACGGAGCGCAACGACAACTTTCGCGCCAAACGCTACATCGCCAAATACACCATCAACCCGGCCATTGCCCACGGCATCAGCCACGAGGTGGGCAGCATCGAAGTCGGCAAATGGGCCGACCTGGTGGTGTGGAAACCGGCCTTCTTTGGCATCAAGCCCGCACTCATCCTCAAAGGCGGTTTCATCGCCATGGCCTCCATGGGCGACCCCAATGCCAGCATTCCCACGCCCCAGCCCGTGCACTACCGCCCCATGTTTGGCGCGTATGGCGGCGCGCTGGCGAGAGGCTCGCTCACTTTTGTGTCGCAGGCCGGATTGAACGCCGGCATCAAGGAACGTTTCGGCCTGACCAAGACACTGAGTGCGGTGAAGAACATTCGCGGCGTGCGCAAGCAGCACATGGTGCACAACAGCTACCTGCCCACCATGGAGATTGATGCGCAGACCTACTCGGTACGGGCCGACGGCCAGTTGCTAACGTGTGAGCCTGCAGTAAGCTTGCCGATGGCCCAACGTTACTTTTTATTCTGACCTCACTGATGATCCAGGTTTCCAAATGCATGGCCCAGGGCGCAGGCCTGGCACCCGTACTACTCAAGCGCGCCTCCACCGTTGAACTCGACTGGGATGTGCGCCAGAAAAGCCGCTTTGACGCAACGGACTCCGCAGGCCGTAGCCTGGGCGTGTTCCTGCCCCGTGGCACCGCCGTGCGCGGCGGCGACGTGCTGGTAGCCGAAGACGGCTCGCTCATACAGGTGATTGCAGCGCCCCAAGCCGTACTGGAAATCACCCACTGCCCGGCACACGGAACGCCGTACGACCTGATTCGCGCCGCCTACCACCTGGGCAACCGCCACGTGCCCATTGAGCTCAAGCCGGATCACCTGAAGATCGAGCCCGACCATGTGCTGGCCGACATGCTCCGGGCCATGCACCTGATCGTGAACGCAGTGCTCGAGCCCTTCGAGCCGGAGAACGGTGCCTACGCCACCGGTGGCCACTTCGGCGGACATCGCCACGGGCATGACGATGGTCATGACCACGCACACGCCCATGCATGATTCAAGCCTGATGCAGCTCATGTGGCTAGCGTCGCCGGCGCTGCCCATAGGCGGATTTTCCTACTCGGAATGCCTTGAAGCCGCCGTGGATAGTGCGCGGGTAGCTACAGAATCAGGAGCATCCGAGTGGCTGGTGGACCAGCTGCACCTGAGTCTGGCGCGGTCTGACCTGAGCGTGGTCGCCCAGGCCATCACCGCGTGGCGCGATGCCGACCATGAACGCATTGCGGCGCTCAACACCTGGGTGCTGCAAACCCGCGAGAGCAGCGAGCTGCGGGCGCAGGCAGAGCAAATGGGCCGCTCCCTATTGGAATGGCTGCGCAACCACACCACCGCCACACCGATGCAGATTGCCCAACTGGCCGCACAGGGGCCCACCTACCCGATTGCCTTTGCGCTGGCGGCAAGTGCTACACAGGCTCCGCTGCGCGACTGCCTGTTGGCCTACTCCTTTGGCTGGGCCGAAAACATGGTGCAAGCCGCTATCAAATCCGTACCGCTGGGCCAAAGCGCGGGACAACGCATCCTCTCAAACCTGACTGCGGCGATACCCGCGGCTGTTGACCATGCGCTGAGCTTGACGGACGACACGCGCCAGGCTTTTTCCCCTATGCTGGCCATTCTCTCCAGCCAGCATGAAGTGCAGTATTCAAGGCTTTTCAGGTCCTAGCCCCGCAGAATATGCGCGAACAGCTATTCATCTCATAGCAAACCACCCCCATGACCCAAGCTCTTCACCACATCGCCAACCGCACCAAGAACCTGCCACCTCTGCGCGTGGGTATCGGTGGCCCGGTGGGCTCCGGCAAAACCACGCTGCTGGAAATGCTGTGCAAAGCCATGCGCGGGCAGTACGACCTGGTAGCCATCACGAACGACATCTACACCAAGGAAGACCAGCGCCTGCTCACCGTGAGCGGCGCCCTGCCCGCTGACCGCATCATGGGGGTAGAAACCGGCGGGTGCCCGCACACTGCCATCCGCGAAGACTGCTCCATCAACCTGGAGGCCATCGACCGCATGCTGGTGGACCACCCCAACGCCGACATCGTGTTCGTGGAAAGCGGCGGCGACAACCTGGCCGCCACCTTCAGCCCGGAACTGAGCGACCTCACGATCTACGTGATTGATGTGGCCGCAGGTGAAAAAATTCCCCGAAAGGGTGGCCCCGGCATCACCAAGAGCGACCTGTTCGTTATCAACAAAACTGACCTCGCGCCCTACGTTGGCGCAGACCTGAGCGTGATGGAAGCCGACACCATCCGCATGCGCACCACCGCAAAAGGCCTCAAGCCGTTCGTAATGACCAATCTGAAGACTCTCACGGGACTGCAGGAAGTCGTCTCATTCATTGAAACCAGAGGCATGCTGCGAACCGCATGAAGGACCCTGGAACCGCCTGCAGTTAGAATAAGCCCCCATGGAAGCTTGGCCGAGCGGTTTAAGGCACCGGTCTTGAAAACCGGCGAGGGTTTATCCCCTCCGTGAGTTCGAATCTCACAGCTTCCGCCAATTCTCCGTAAGTCATTGATTTGTATTAAAGTCCTTTAAATTCAAGGACTTAAAAACAGCAGGTGTGCCAATTATGTGTGCCACACGAACAAAATCTGACTTGCCACAATACTTCTATATCCCCGCAAACGCGACCACCCAAAATTACTACGTTTGCTTGGTTCCGCCTAAGGCGTTGCACCACATAGTAGGCAAGGGCAAGTACCGCGCAACGACGGGCACCGCTGACCTAAAAAAGGCCAAGCCTATCGGGGCACGGCTCATTGCAGCGAAGCTGGCGGAGTGGGAGCAACTGCTCGCCACGTCAGACCCCGTGCGTCCCGCAGCGAAGGCTTTGACGACCAGGACCATGGAATTCATATGCGCACAACGCCTGTATCACTGGATGCACATGGACGACCTCGGACGGTATGAGGGGGAAGGCTATGACGACGAGGCATTGGCTGGCCTTCAGGGCCTATGGGACTCCACAGAACGGACTATGCGGTCAGTCATCGCCCGTTCAAAACTGTCGCCTGAGTGGGAAAGTGCACTTGAGGTTCTTGACTTTTGGTGC
>JAYTRR010000262.1:0-24296 GCA_043746005.1 Burkholderiales bacterium | reverse complement strand
TTGAACGTGTGGCATTTTGACTTTTACCGCTTTGCCGACCCACGCGAATGGGAAGATGCGGGCTTCAGAGATCTTTTTGCCAGCGCCGGCCTCAAACTTGCCGAATGGCCCGAAAATGCAGGCCCCATGCTGCCGCAAGCCGATCTGGAAATAACCCTGCTCACCACCCTTGACGCCGCCCGGCAGGTGACCCTGAGCGCCCACACCCCCACAGGTCTGGCCTTGCTGCAAGCCGCCGAACCGAACGGAGCCCCTGCGTGAAACGTCGCACCCTCCTGCAAACCGGCAGCATCGTGCTGGCATTGGGCTTGCCCCATCTGGCTCGCGGTGCCACCATTCTGACGGTGCGCGTGTGGCCTGCACCGGAGTATTCGCGCGTCACCATTGAGTCCGACGGTGTGCTCACGGCCAAGCCCCAGTTTGTGCCCAGCCCACCGCGCCTGGCCGTGGACATTGAGGGCATTACCCTGAACCCGGCCCTCAAGGAGCTGGTGGCCAAGGTCCGCGCCGATGACCCCAACATTGCCGGTATTCGCGTAGGGCAGTTCGCGCCCGATGTGGTGCGTCTGGTCATTGACCTGAAGCTGCCCATTCGCCCTCAGGTTTTCAAGCTGACACCCGTAGCGGCCTACCAGCACCGGCTGGTTTTTGACCTCTACCCCTTGCAGGAAATTGACCCGCTGGAGGCCCTGATTGCCCAGCGCCTCAGCGACAGCTCGACGGCCACCGCACCGGCCCTGCCCGCCTCCGCGCCCGCCCACTCTGGCGCGGACCCTCTGGGTGACCTTATCACCCAGCAAACACAAAAACCGGGCACAAGTGCTCCTAAATCTGTAGCTCGTAGCGCAGCATCCACGGGGGCTGGCGGCCATAATAGTACTGACAGACTCATCATCGTCGCGCTGGACCCCGGCCACGGCGGCGAAGACCCTGGTGCGATTGGCCCGGCCGGAACCCGCGAGAAGGATGTCGTGCTGCGCCTGGCCCACCTGCTGCGCGACCGCATCAACGCCACCACGGTCAATGGCAACACCATGCGCGCCTACCTGACCCGCGATGCCGACTTTTTTGTACCCCTGCAAGTCAGGGTGCAAAAAGCCCGCCGGGTGCAGGCGGACCTTTTTGTGAGCCTGCACGCCGACGCGTTTTTCACACCCGACCCGCAAGGGGCCAGCGTGTTTGCGCTGAGCCAGGGGGGAGCCTCCAGCAGCGCCGCACGCTGGATGGCCGCCAAGGAAAACAAGGCCGACCAGATCGGCGGACTCAACATCAAGGCCAAAGACGCCTCGGTGTTGCGCGCCATGCTGGACATGAGCACGACCGCACAAATCAACGACAGCCTCAAGCTGGGCAAAACACTGCTGGGGGAAATTGGCCGCGTGGGCAAGCTGCACAAACCACGGGTGGAGCAAGCGGCCTTTGCCGTGCTGAAGGCACCCGATATTCCCAGCGTGCTGGTGGAGGCCGCCTTCATCAGCAACCCCACGGAAGAAGCCAAACTCAACAGCGAGGCCTACCAGCACCAGTTGGCCGATGCCCTGATGCGCGGTATTGAAGGTTATTTCAGTAAAAACCCGCCGCTGGCGCACAACCGCGTCAGCAGTTAGTTTCGGGATGGGGGGCAACCCCCTCGCTTTGGTGGGCAATGCGCACGATTTCCTTGGCGATATCTTCTGGCGACAGAATGAAATCGATGCACCCACTGTCAATGGCGCTCTCGGGCATGTCGGGCTGGCTCGCGGTATCCAGTTTTTGTGCGATGGTAATGTCGCCCACTTGCTGGATGCCGCACAGTGCTACAGCTGCGTCACCATCGTAGCCTGAGACAATCACGGCAATCAGCTTGCCGTCCCAGTATTCGGTGAGTGAGCGCAAAAAAAACCGTGATCACATCCGGCCAACCACGCGGCTTGGAGATCGGCAGTAATTTGAATAGTTCGCCGTCGACATGCAGGTGGCGGTTGGACGGGATGATGAACACGCGGTTGGGCTCAATCAGCAGATTTTCCGTAATGAGATCCACCGGCATGGTGGTGTAACGCGGCAGCACTTCATGCAGTTGGGTCGGCATGAGGGTGATGTGGTTCACGATGACGATGGCCACACCCATGTCACAGGGCAGGTTTTGCAGCAAGCGTATGCAAGCGTCCAGTCCACCTGCGGAGCCACCCACGCACACAATCGGAAAACTTCTCATAGGGAAGCCGCTTCCTGATTGCCGCGTACGGCCTGCTCCTGTGCAAACTCCAGCGCATGGTCCAGCACCACCATGAACTCAGTGATTCTGATCGGCTTGGTGACATACCGGAAAAAACCGGCTTGCAAGCCTTGTGCGACATCGCCTGGCATCGCGTTGGCGCTCAGGGCCATCACCGGAATGTGGCGGGTCGTGGCGTCTCCCTGCAGAATCTTCAACGCCTCCAGGCCATTGATGCCCGGAAGATTGATGTCCATCAGAATCACGTCAGGCTGGTGGGCCCGCGCCAGCGCAATGCCTTGCAACGCGTCTTCAGCAGTCAACAGGCGCACGTGGGGCAGACGCGCCACCAGTTCCTCAACCAGCTGCAGGTTGGCGGGGTTGGCCTTGTCTGCCACGCGCTTGGCGCCCTCCAGCTCGGTGTTCCTGGTCAGCAGATCCACTTCCATCCGCTTGAGGTCCGAGATGTCGCTCAGCACCACGCGGTGCACTACCGCGCCATCGGCGTCCTGCGCGTCCGTTGCCACCACATGGGTCCAAAACGGTATTCCGTCGGACTTGACTATGCGGAGTTCGCACGACTGCGCTTCACCCAGATCCAGGAGTTTTTTCCGATGCAGGTAGTAGATGTCCTGGTCGGCCGTGAGGATGAAGCGGGAGTGGGGCTGGTTGATCAGCTTCTGGCGGGTCACACCCAGCAGGTTGGCGGCGGTGAGGTTGACCTCCAGAATGAGGCCCTTTTCGCTGAGAGTGCAATAACCCACCGGTGCCAGGTCATACAGATCGAAATAGCGCGCCCGGATGGCGTCCACCTCCAACCAAAGTCGCCCGGATCGCGGGCAACCCATAATCGTGGCAACCACCCTGCCCACACCATGCCCCGCCGCAAGCACCACCACGTCTATGTGGTCGAACTCTCCCCAGACGTACTCTTTGAGCCGCGCTTTCGCAAGAGCAACCCGGGCTACGTCGAAGGCAAGCCCTGCGTCTATGTGGGCATGACCGGGCTGGACCCGGACGTGCGCTTTGACAAGCACAAGGCCGGCATCCAGGCCAACCGTTATGTGCAGCAATACGGCCTGCGGCTGCTGCCCGATCTGTATGAGGCCTTCAACCCCATGCGCTGTGAGGATGCCGTGGACAAGGAGATCGAAATCGGCATTGACTTGCGCTCGGCCGGGTTTGGCGTATGGCAGGCATAAGGTCGGCTTGAAGCGGGCTGTAGGCCCATTTTCTACACATTGTGCTGCCGCGTCGGCGTGCGCATGGTCACCAGCTCTTCGGCGGCGGTGGGGTGCACGGCCAGGGTGGCATCGAGTGCGCTTTTGGTGGCTTGCATTTGCAACGCCACGCCCATGAGCTGGGCCATTTCACCGGTGTCGGGGCCCACGCCGTGGAAGCCCACTACACGGTCCGTCGCGCGATCCACCAACAGCTTCAGCAAGGTCCTGGAATGGTGGCCTGACAAGGTGGCTTTCAGCGGGCGGAAGCTGGTGCTGTAGACATCAAGCTGGGGAAAGCGCTTGAGTGCCTGCTCTTCAGTAAGCCCCACCACGCCCACCTCGGGGGTGGTAAACACACCTGTGGGGATCAAGGTGTAGTCCACCGAACGGGGGCGTTTGCCAAACACGGTGTCTGCAAAGGCATGGCCCTCGCGAATAGCCATGGGGGTCAGGTTGAACCGGTGGGTCACATCACCCACCGCATAGATGCCCGCCGCCGTGGTTTGTAAAAACGCATCGACTGCAATGGCACCCTGCGCATTCAGAGCGACACCTGCATTTTCCAGACCCAGGTCTTGCGTCAGGGGTGCGCGCCCGATGGCGCGCAAGACACAGTCTGCGGCCAGCGTTTGGCCGTTGTCCAGCAGCACATCCAGGCCGGTGGCTGACCGGGCAACTGCGTGCACTTCACGCCCGAAGTGAAATTGCATGCCGTTGGCGACCAGTTCGTCGGCCAGGTGTTTGCGGGTTTCGTCATCAAACCCGCGCAATATCTGGTCGCCCCGCAGCACCACATGCACCGTTGCGCCCAACAGTTGCAGCACGCAAGCCAGCTCCAGTGCGATGTATCCGGCGCCCTGCACCACCACCTGTTTGGGCATGTGCTCCAGGTCAAAAAAGCCGTTGGAGTCGATGGTCAGCTCGCTGCCCGGAAACGACGGCCCGTTCACCGGCTTGCCGCCGGTCGCAATGAGGATGTGGCGTGTGGAAAGTTGCTGTCCGTCAGACAGTGCCACGGTGGTGGCATTGGCCAGACGCGCGCGGGCTGCAAAAATGTGTACCCCGGCTTTCACCAGATTGCTGCGGTAAATGCCCTCCAGGCGCGCCACCTCCGCATCGCGGCGGGTCTTGAGGGTGCTCCAGTCAAAACGTTTTTCCCCCAGGGTCCAGCCAAAGCCGTGAGCCTCTTCAAATTCCTGGGCAAAGCGCGAGGCGTACACCATCAACTTCTTTGGCACGCAGCCTCGGATAACGCAGGTGCCACCCATGCGGTATTCCTCCACCAAGGCCACCTTGGCGCCGTAGCCTGCCGCAATGCGTGCGGCGCGCACGCCACCAGAACCACCGCCAATGACTACTAGATCAAATTCGTTCATCAAAAAATCCCCAAACGTGCCGGGTGAATGCCCGAAAAACTCACTAGCAAAGAATACACCGCAATGTCAGACTTTCATCCCTATTTTCACTCCCATTTCGCGCAGATATGCTATGCTTTTAATAGCTGCTTGCGCATATTACACCAGGGCTATACGCCTATTTCATGAAAAATCAACGCGTGCCGTGTAGTGCCCCGTAGCGACCTGCCGACTTCACGGACTGCAAATATTGTTAAAAAATACTTGCCCCTGCAGTCTGTGGGCTTTGTTGTGGATAAGCATGTTCACAAGCCGTCAAACCCGCGCCAGCCTTAGCTCTGCAGACGCTGCCTTGTTTTTAAGCAGCACCGCGCAGTGTGGCTTTTGGCGCGTTGGCTTGTGGTGGGGGCCAGCAACCCCAGTGCAAAATGTCGCATCCCTCTGGAACCACACTCTGCAAGTCCACCCGTCCACAAGAAATCCCCATCCGCTACATCAACCCGGTCTTTCGACCGCCCAGTGAGGCGCAGTCGCTGATCCTTCCAGTGACCAACGGCTGCTCTTGGAACAAGTGCACCTATTTCGAGATGTACACCGAGCCGCAAAAGAAGTTTGCTGTGCGCGAGGAGCAAGAAACCCTGGATGCCATTGCGCGTTGTGCGGCCCTGTACGGGGGCCAGTTGCAACGTGTCTTTCTGGGTGATGGCGACGCCATGGCGCTGTCCACGCGGCGCCTGATAACCATCCTTGAGGGCATCAAAACCCACTTGCCAGCGGTGCGGCCGGTTTCAACCTACTGCCTGCCGCGCAACGTGCGCAACAAATCGGTGCAAGAGCTGACGGAGCTGCACGAAGCGGGTTTGACGCTGACCTACATCGGCGCCGAGTCGGGCGACGACACCGTGTTGCAAAGGGTGAATAAGGGCGAAACTTTTGAGTCCACCCGCGACGCACTGGACAAGCTGGGCGCCGCCGGCATTACCCGCTCGGTAATGCTGCTGAATGGGCTGGTGGGCGTGCATTGTCGCGCCAGCATGCGGAAAAATCTGCACGGCTGATCAACGCCACACAACCCGAGTTTTTGGCGACGCTGGTGGTAAGCTTTCCGCAGGGCGAGGCGCGTTTCCGGCAATACTTCCCCGGGTGGGGGCCGCTGGATCAATCCGAATTGTTTCTTGAAACAGCGCAATTTTTGCAGGCGCTGGAGTTGAAACGCACGGTCTTTCGCAGCGACCATGCGTCCAACTGGCTGGCGCTCAAAGGCGTGCTGGGTGCGGAAAAGGCGCGCTTGCTGGCCGAGGTGCAGCAGGCCATTGACAGCCCGCAATCGGCCCCATTGCGCCACGCATCGCAGCGCGGGTTGTAGCTACAAGCTGTTTCAGTTACGCGGCACGCGCACCCGTAGCACCTGCGCGGGCAGCGCGGGGGCAGCCGGGTCGGCAACCAGCGTCACCAGCCACTCCGCACCGTCGGCCTGCGCGGCAATGCCTTCCACCTTGGGGGCTCCTTGCAGCTGGTAGACGGTGCCCAACTCGCCTTCTGCGGACACCAGGCCAATGGAAGAGCCTATGCAGGGGCCGTATTGCCCATTGGCCTCCACGCGCTGGGCCACGGCGCAAAACATCCACTCCCCGCCTTCCAGCGCCGTAGCATCGGTCATGCTCAGGGGCACGCCGCTGACGTTGCCCAGCGGCAGCTTCTGCACGCTTTTGGCGGGCGGCGGCAGCGGCTGCAGGCCCGCCAGCCAAGGGGCCATTTTGTTCCAGTCGTAACGAATGCAGGTGCTCTGCCCTCTGCTGCCCCGCTGCAGCAGGATCAGTTCGTCGCTGACAACCAGCGCACCTTCAATGTTCAGGTCATCCATTTTTTTGCGCAAGGGCGCATAGAGCGGGGCCAGGTTAACGCTGGCCATGCGGCCGTTGGGCGCGCCCTGCACGTCCAGCACCGCCAGCACGCCGGTGTCATTGTTACGTGTGATGCCAGAGCCCAGCGCCAGCAGCGCGCCCGCAGGGCAGCCTGGCAGCGGCGGCAGCAGGGCCAGGGTTTCCAGAGGACTCCCCAGCAGGGGCATCAGCGTGCCGGGGGCTGCTTGGTTGTCTGGATTTTCCGGGTTGGCGCTGCCGGCGGCTTCTTCAAATAGCCCCAGATGTACGGCATCATCAGCCACCACCACAAAGCGGCGCCCCCGGCGCACCAGACCGCTGGCCGCGCTCAGGTGACTTGGGTGGGCTTGCCCACCGGGTTGGTGCGGGGCCTTGACCAGCAGGTGTTGAATGAAAACGGGTTGCAGGACGGAGTTTGGTGTGGTGTTTGCCATAGGGGTCTTGTTGACGGATGTCCCAATGGTACAGAGAGCGTGAATGAAGAAATAGTAGTCAGGCGTTGGGCAGGATTGTTGAAGGCGCTGGAAGTCTAGATTCAGACTGTACCGAGCGCGTCGCGTAGTGGCTGTAACCATACCAAGCCATCGCACTGATGAGTGCAACGCTGATGAGTTTGCCCAGGTAGCCTGACGTCTGCACATCCCTGCGATCGCGCTGCAAGCTGCGCAGCGGCGCCGATGCACGGACCACATGCGCAGCGCTGGTGCGGCGCACCCGCACCGCACGCTTGTTGCCGTCGCGGTCGGGCTCCACTTCAAACGACAGTCGATCGCCGATCAGTGGCAACTGTTGATCGCGCGCAAACACTGAAATGTAGAAAAACAGTTCCTGCCCGTCATCGTCCGCAGCAATAAACCCAAAGCCGCGGTCGGCATGCAACTTCTTCAAGGTGCCATCAAACCTCAATGCCATATCTGTCACTCCCGTTTCGCGGACCCTGCGGGTCAGCGCTATCTATATTTTGAAAATGATTTTAGCGGCACAATGTTGCTGCGCTATTGATAGCGGTTCGCTCACCACAGGAAGGACATCACCATGACCCAACTCAAGCTCACCTACTTCGATATGCACGGTGGCCGTAGCGAACCTGCAAGGCTGGCGATGCATATCGGCGGCATTGCGTTTGAAGACCGCCGCTTTGCCTTTCCCGAGTTTGTCGAGGTGCGCAAGACCACTCCCTTTGGCCAGGTGCCCACGCTACATGTGGACGGCGTGCAGGTCACCCAAAGCGACGCCATCACGCGCTATGTGGGCAAGCTCACCGGCCTGTACCCTCTTGACGCCTACCAGGCCCTGCTATGCGACGAAGTGCTGGACGTGCTGGAAGACGCAAACGTGAAGCTGGGCACCACTTTTGGCCTGACCAGCGCCGCACTCAAAGAGGCCCGCACCGCGCGGGCCATTGCCCATGGTTCTGAGTTGGCTGCAAGCCCAGCTGGAAGCCCATGGCGGTGCGTTTTTTGCCGACAACCGCCTCACCATTGCCGACCTGAAGGTCTTTGTGTTTGTGCGCGGGCTTATCTCCGGCAAACTGGACCATGTGCCTACCAATCTGGTGGAGAAGGTGGCACCCAAGGTCAGCGCGCACATGCAGCACATGGCCCAGACACCCGCGGTGGCGCAGTACTACGCCAAATTTAGTACCAGCTAACCACCGCGCTTGCCAATATTTCCAAAAAATACTTGCCCCTGCAGTCTGTGGGCTTTGTTGTGGATAAGCATGTTCACAAGCGACAAAAGCCGCGCCAGCCGTGGCTCAGCAGAGAGCGCCTCTTTATTGAGCAAGGTGAGTCAGCGCGGTTCTTGCTGCTTCAGCGTGTGGCATAGCTATCGCTGGCGAAAATTTCAGAGACCCCGCCCACGTGTATTCGTTGGGTGATACCTTGCGCCACCTTTCAATAACTGGATTCCCATGCTTTTTCATTCCCTGCAAGTCGGCGCGCTGAACATTCCCAACCGCATTCTTCTGGCTCCCCTCACCCGCACCCGCGCAGACGCCGGACACATGCCCAATGCGCTGATGGCTGAGTACTACGCCCAGCGTGCCAGCGGTGGCCTGTTGATCACCGAGTGCACCATGGTGGCACCCGGTACGTCGGCCTTCATCAATGAGCCCGGTATCTACTCCGCAGAACAGGTGGAGGCATGGAAGCCGGTGACCGTTGCCGTGCACGCCAAGGGCGGGCGCATCTTCATGCAGATATGGCATGCGGGCCGCGCCGCGCACCCGGCCATGAATGACGGAGCAGAAACCGTTTCGTCAACAGCCACCGCCATCGAAGGCGAGGTGCAGACCCCGCGAGGCAAGTTGCCCAATGCCGTGCCGCGCACCCTCGCTGCGGACGAGATTCCCGCCGTGGTGGCCGCCTATGTGCAGGGCGCCAAAAACGCGATTGCTGCAGGCTTTGACGGTGTGGAAGTGCATGGCGCCAATGGCTATCTGATCGACCAGTTTCTGCGTGACGGGGCCAACAAGCGCACTGATGCCTACGGCGGCTCCATGGAGAACCGCGCACGCTTTTTGTTTGACGTGCTGACTGCGGTGACTGCAGCCATTGGTGCTGACCGTGTGGGCCTGCGCCTGTCGCCCCTGAACAGCTACAACAGCATGATCGACAGCGACCCCCTTGCGCTAATCGGCTTTCTGGCCGAGAAGCTCAACGCCTTCAACCTGGCCTACGTGCACGTGATGCGCTCGGACTTTTACCAGGTGCAAAAAGGCGATGTGATGACAGTCGCCCGCGAGAAGTACAAGGGCGTGCTGATTGGCAACATGGGCTACACGTCTGCGGAGGCCGAGCAGGCCATCACCGACAGCAAGCTGGACGTTGTGGCCTTTGGCACCAGTTTCCTGGCCAACCCGGATCTGCCGGCGCGCATCAAAGCCGGCGCGGCGCTCAATGTGCCGGATGCGAGTACGTTTTATACGCCGGGCGCCAAGGGCTATACCGACTACCCGACGCTGTAAGTTCTGGGCTACGGCTTCGGACAGATACTGCCGAGCTTGATGTTGATATCCGGCCCGGCAGGCAGAGGCAGCAAACCAAAAATGCGGATGATGGCTCCGACTACCGTAGACCCCGCTGGCAATGCAAAGGGACTGACGACCGGACTCCACGTATTGATGGGGTAGAAGACGCGGTTGCCTTGCATGCCTTCTGCAAACAAGGCGATGGTGCCGTCGGCCTTGCGCACGCGCAAGACGGATTGCACCTGCAAATTCAAATTCGTGTACCGGCTGGCGCTGATCCAGTATTGAATGCCGGTGGCTGTTTGCCAAGCGGCATTTTTTTCCAGTGACGGTGACTGCACATCGGTTCTCCACAGCGGCACGGTAGAACTGGCGCGCAACGCGTTGGGATGAATCAGCAGATCAAGCTGATTATTCAAAGGGAGGAGTCCTGGAATGGCCGTTTGGCTGGCCAGCACATCGGTGTCGCCCACAAAAAACTGTGAGGCCGACCAACCTTGAGTGCTGGGCGTCCAGGGGCTCGCACCGGGTGGCGGAGCGCTGAAGTTAAAAGTGAAACAACCATCAGGCTCCAGCACTTGAAAGTCCACCGAGCTTGCATTTGGGGTCCACCGGTCCCGTGATGAGCAAGCTGGACCCGAGAATGGTGGCCGTGTTGCTGTTGATTCCAAACTCCGCGCTGGCAGCGCTGCCAACGGGGGTATCGTCAATTTTCAAACTCGGGTTGAGTGGCGCGCAGCCGATGATTGCCAGAAGCAGGGCCAATAATGTGGCGATTCTGAACAAGTGAGACATGAGCGTACCCTCCAAAACAAGATCGTTGTTGAAGAGAAATCAACCACATCAAACGTGGTGCAGCAAGGCCTATTCGCGTGCGCACCCGTTCCCTGTCAACGTTAACTGCAATACAAAGGTCGGGCGATTGCTATTATTTGTATAGCTACTTGCGCTTGCTCCACGCGGGCTGAAGGTAAACTTGACCAATGCCCACAACCCTCACCCTCACCTCGGTCAACGCCAATGTGCACAGCGTGCATCTGCCAGATGGTGCGCATGTGGGCAACCTCAAGCGCGTGGGCGGGGTGTGGAAGTTCAAGGCCGTAGGCTACGACGCTGCAGGCGCCGTGGAGCCCGGTGGCGGCCCGCTGACGGACCAGCACAACACGGTGTTTGCGCAGCCCGATACAGCGGACGTCAACGCGCGGCTTGCGCCCTATTTCACAGCGTCTTGAGCACGTCCAGCAGCGCATGCGCCGCCGGCTCGGAAGATGCCGGATTTTGCCCGGTGATCAACAAGCCGTCGGTCAGCACATAGGGTTGCCAGTCAGCACCTTTGGAGTAGTTACCGCCGTTGCCGGTCAGCATGTCTTCCACCAGAAAGGGAACGATGTCGGTCAGGCCCACAGCAGCTTCTTCGGTGTTGGTAAAGCCGGTCACGGTCTTGCCGTGCACGACCGATTTGCCATTGATTTTCGGGTGACGCAACACGGCCGGCGCGTGGCACACGGCGGCCACCGGTTTGCCCGCGGTCAGCATGGCTTCAATCAGGGCGATGGAGTTCTTGTCTTCCGCCAGGTCCCACAGCGGGCCATGGCCACCGGGGTAAAACACGGCGTCAAAAGCGCCAGCCGTCATGTCACTCAGTTTGTGGGTGCTGGCCAACAACGCCTGGGCATCGGCATCGGCTTTGAAACGGCGGGTGGCATCTGTCTGCGAAGCGGCGTCGTCGCTCTTGGGGTCCAGCGGCGGCTGGCCACCCAGGGGCGACGCCAGCGTGATGGCGGCACCTGCTTCTTTGAACGCGTAATAAGGGGCGGCAAATTCTTCCAGCCAGAAGCCGGTTTTGGCGCCGGTGTTGCCGAGTTGGTCGTGCGAGGTCAGCACCATCAGGATTTTTTTCATGAGATTTCTTTCAGTTGTGGGTGAATGGATTGAGGTGGGTTTCGATGTGGATCAGGAAGTGGTTCACAGCGCGGCTTCGAGCACCCGGCGGCTGACGGCGGGAGTGACGTCCCGGTGTTCGCTCAGCTTGGTCATGCCATGGGCTTCCAGCTGTTTGATCACCACGTCAATGGCATCTGCGCCGAGCCCATAGGCAAACAAGCGAGTGGGAATGCCCATGCGCTCGAAGAAGTCACGGGTTTGGTCGATGGCGGCAGTAATGCGCTCGTCGTCGGTGCCGGTGCGAATACCCCACACGCGCTCGCCATACTGCAGCAGTTTGTCGTGTTTTTGACCCCGGCGTTCATGGAGCATGGCGGGCAAAACAATGGCCAGCGTGCGGGCGTGGTCAATGTTGTGCAGGGCGGTCAGTTCGTGGCCGATCATGTGGGTGGCCCAGTCTTGTGGCACACCGGCGCCAATGAGGCCGTTCAAGGCCTGGGTAGCCGCCCACATGAGGCTGGCGCGGTCGTCGTAGTTGGGTTCCTGGTCCGCCAGCAGGCGCGGGCCAATCTCAACCAGCGTTTGCAACAGGCCTTCGGCGAAGCGGTCCTGCACGGGCGCGTTCACCGGGTAGGTAAGGTATTGCTCAACGGTGTGCACAAAGGCATCGACCACGCCATTGCCCAGTTGCTGCAGCGGCAACGTGTAGGTTTTGGTTGGGTCCAGCAGGGAGAACAAGGGAAATACATGGCGGCTGCGAAACGGCAGCTTGGCACCAATATCGCGTCGGGTAATGACGCCGCCGTTGTTCATCTCGGAGCCGGTGGCAGGCAGGGTCAGCACCGTGCCGAATGGCAGGGCGGATGTGATGTTGCGCCCGCCCTGCAGCAAGATGTTCCAGGCATCGCCTTCAAACAGCACCGCTGCGGCGATGAACTTGGCGGCGTCAATGACCGAGCCACCGCCCACCGCCAGCAGAAAGTCAAAGCCCCCTCCGCGCACTTGTGCCACGGCTTTCATTGCGGTGTCAAAGCTGGGGTTGGGCTCGATGCCGGAAAACGTGCTGTACTGGCGTGCGCCCAGAGCCTGGCGCACTTCGGCGAGCGTGCCGGTCTTCTCGGCGCTGGCACCACCCACTAGGATCAGCACTTTGGCGTGGGCCGGGACCAGGGTAGCAAGGTCAGCCATTCGGTCTTTGCCAAAAACAATGTGTGTGGGGTTGTAAAAGTCAAAATTCAGCATGGGAGTCCTTTGGGTTGTGGGGATGTGGTTCAAATCAATTAAAAAAGTAGACCGGTCGGCTAGTAAATCAACAAATGGAGGTTTTAGAAAATTTTCAATTGGGTGACTAACTGAGCAACAACTCGGTGCTGCGGGTGGCGTGTTCAAACGGACTGGCATCCCGGCGCAGCTTGGCCAGCAAGCTGGCACCCAGCCACAGCTGGTACAGGGTCAACGCGGTGGTGTCGGCTTGCAGCGCACGGGCAATGGAGCCATCCGTGCGCCCCTCTTCAATGCACTGGGCAATGCGCTGGACCACGCGGTCCGTACCATCGCGCAGGGCCAGGCGCATGGTTTCCGAAATGTCGGCCACCTCGGCGCTGAGCTTGACAATCAGGCATTTGGAGCCCCCGGCGGACTCGGTACAACCGTCTTGGGCAATGTCGCACTGCGAAACATTCCAGTAAGACCAGTAGCGCATCAAGCGCGTGCGCGCAGAGGTGCCATCGGTCTTCAGCAACCCATCCAGGCGGGCGAGATACTGGTCGAGATAGCGCACCAGCAGCGCCTCGCCAAAGCGCTCTTTGGAACTGAAGTAGTGATAGAAGGAGCCTTTGGGAATGCCCGCAGCCGTCAAAATTTCAGCCAGCCCGACGCCCACAAAACCTTTGTTCGCGATCAGGCGTTCGCCGCAATCGAGGATGTGGTCTTTGGCGGTGGGTTGATCGACTGTCATGCATGAATTCTAGCAAAAGTAGACCAGTCGTCTACAAGCGGAGGATTTGCTCCCTTTTATGGGCAAGGCAAAGCAGTGAACGTAAAAGAAATACGCGCGTTCTTTGGCATGAAGCTGGTCGAGCGGTGCCATTTCTGCAAAAATCCGCGCAAAGGAGGTGTGCCATGCCCAACTACATTGCACCCGGCGTCCATGTAGAGGAAACGAGTGCACGGTCCAGGAACATCGACGGCGTGCCGACCAGCACCTGCGCCTTCGTCGGCCCCACCACCAAAGGGCCAGTGGGCGTTGCCTCAGGACCTTTGACGAGTTTTACTGACTACGAGCGCATCTACGGTGGCGTGAAAGACCTTCCGTTTGCCATTGACAAGAAGGCGCTACACCGCCGCAACTACCTCGCCCACTCAGCGCGGGCGTTTTTCGACAACGGCGGCATGCGGCTCCATGTTGTGCGCGTGGTGGCGGGCTTTCGTACCGGAAAAGGCGCCGTGCTCCCGGACGCCGACGGGTACGCTGCGGCCTTCGCCAGCCTGGAGGGTTTTGGCGATATCTCCATCGTCGCAGCACCGGGCTATTCGGCCTTTTCTGACCTGAGTCAAGGGGCGGTCTACCGCGCCATTCAGACAGCGATGTCTCGCGCATGTTGCCGACCCCTTGCGCTACCGCATGGCGGTACTGGACTCGCCGCCTGGCGCAACGCCGACCGAAATGCAAGCGTTGCCAGGGCTCTTTGACTCCACACGCGCCGCCTTGTACTACCCGTGGGTCTTCACGGCGAACCCGCTCGCAGGCCCAAAAAGCAGGTAGCCTGCGGAGATTGCGCTTCCGCCCTCGGGCTTCGTGTGCGGCACCTATGCACGCAGCGACACCGCGCGCGGCGTGCATCACTCACCTGCGAATGAGGAGGTGCTGGGCGCTTTGCGCTTCGAGCGCGAGCTGAACACGAGCGAACACGAACTACTGAACCCGGTGGGCGTGAACTGCCTGCGCGCGTTTACCGGCCGGGGGCTTCGCGTGTGGGGCGGCCGCACGACGTCGCGCGACCCCGAGTGGAAATACGTCAACGTGCGTCGTTACTTCAATTATCTGGGTGCGTCTATCGACCGAGGCACCCTGTGGGTCGCCATGCGCCAGACGGTTTCTGACTTTCTCACCACCGAGTGGCAAAACGGCGGGCTGCTCGGCAGCAAGCCGCTTGAGGTATTTTTTGTGCGCTGTGACCGCACGACGATGACCCAGGACGACCTCGACAACGGACGGCTCGTCTGCCTGATCAGGGTGGCGCTGGTGAAGCCCGCCGAGTTCATTATCCTGTGCATCAGCCAGCGCACCCTGGCGCCCTGAAGCCGTGGTCATGCGCAAACTTCTGATTGCTGTCATCGTTCTCGTTCTTGTGGCGCTGGGAATTTTCTTGAGTCTGCCAACGATCGTGGACAGGCGCATGAACGTCGTGGAGCTTGCGCCGCCTTACAACGCCAGCGAACGTGCGCGGGCACTGCATGACAAACTGTTCATAGCCGACATGCACGACGACGCGCTTCTGTGGTCGCGTGATCTGCTGAAGCGCTACGCGTATAGCCACACCGATCTGCCGCGGCTTCAGGCCCGGCGCGTGGGCTTGCAGGTGTTTTCCGCGGTGACGAAAACACCGAAGAACATCAACCTGGAGCGGGCGCTCTACCAAAGTGAAACACGACACAAGGTAGCCGCTGGCAGCGGCGAAAAATTGCGCATTGTGCGTACGCAGGCGGACTTGGCCGAACTGCTGAAGACGCAAACTCCCGTCAATGGACTGCTCGCCGCCATTCTGTCCACCGAAGGCCTGCACCCGCTGGAGGGCAAACTGGAGAACGTGGACAGGCTCTTTGACGCGGGCTTTCGCATCACCGGACTGACACACCTCACTGACAACGAAGTCGGCGGCCTCGGCCCATGGCCTGGAGAAAGGCGGCGTCATTGCCGTAGCGTATTTCCACTATGCAGTGTGCGACCCGAGCGTCACTAATATCGTGAAAGCGATTCGCTATGCGGTGAACCTGCTGGGCGTCAAGCACGTGGCACTGGGCTCCGACTTCGACGGCGCAATTCGTGTCGCATTTGACACCACCGGCCTGGTGTTGCTGACGCAAGGCCTGCTGGAGGCCGGTTCCAGCGACGCTGATATAGCCGACATCATGGGCGGCAACGTACGCCGTCTGCTACTGGAGCAGTTGCCAGCGGCTTGACGTAAACCGCCCCCCCCTCCATCGCTGTATCTGCCCATTTTTCTATCTTCGGTTACCCTCCCCCACCTACAAACGAAAGAAATCACCATGAAAAAACTCAACGTCACCATCCAGCTGGAAATGTCCGTGCCGGACGATTGGGAGTTGGCCGAAACCTCCGAAGGTACTCCCGTAGTCAAGCTGCCCAATGGCCAGTTCATGGATATGGCCATCGAGCCGCTGTTCACCACCGACCCGGAAGAGACCTGGAGCAGCACCGAAGATGAAGACGTGCTCAACGACATCCTGGACATGGTGGAGAGCGAAGCCGTGGCGTACGAGTTCGTCACCCACTAACTCCATCCATCAAGCCGATTGCCCGAGCACCTCCATGCAGGCCGCAGATATCCTCCACTTTTGGTTTGAAGAGCTGAGCGACAAGGATCACTTCATCAAAGACCCGGCGCTGGACGCGTCGATGCGCGCCCGCTTCGGGCCAACCCTGGAGGCCGCAGAACAATGCGAACTGTTTGCCTGGCGTACCACTGCAGAAGGTCGCCTGGCGGAGATACTGGTGCTGGACCAGTTTTCACGCAACGTCTACCGCGATACGCCACGCGCATTTGCACAGGACCCGCTGGCGCTGGTGCTGGCCCAGGAACTGGTGGCTGGGCGGCATGACAGGGATTTATCGACAGAGCATCGCGCATTCGCCTATATGCCCTACATGCACAGTGAGTCACGGCTGATACACCAGGAGTCCGTGCACTTGTTCAGGCAACCCGGACTGGAAGGCAACTTGAGTTTTGCGCTGCGACACAAGGCCATAATCGAGCGCTTTGACCGCTACCCCCACCGCAACCAGATCCTGGGGCGCACCTCCAGCGCGCTGGAAATCGCCTTTTTGAGCGAGCCAGGGTCTGCGTTTTAGACAATACGTACCATAACAATCGGAGACAACAATCATGCGTCGCAACTCATTTATCCTCGCAGGCCTTCTCGCGCTTGGCGCACTGGTTACCGGCTGCGCCACGACACCACCCGCCCGGGACCGCGTGGTTTTCCAGGTCAGTGATGACGACTCCAAGAAGTGGAACCTGGCGCTGAACAACGCCAGGAACGTTCAGGACAGCTTTGGCGCCGCGAATGTGGACATCGAAATCGTCGTTTATGGACCAGGCATCGGCATGCTCAAGGCGGAGGCACCCATCGCCAACCGCGTCAGCGCCGCGGTCAAAAGTGGGGTGAACATTGTTGCGTGCGAAAACACAATGACCGTCGCCAATCTCACCAAGGCGGACATGAACGCTGACATTGGCTATGTGCCTGCGGGCGTCGTCGAATTGATGACGCGCCAAAAGCAGGGCTGGAGCTACATTCGGCCCTGATGGTACCCCGTACCCCCCTGCTGATTGCACTGGCCATGCTGGCCTTTGCAGGCAATTCTCTCTTGTGTCGCATGGCGCTGAAGCACACCACGATTGATGCTGCCAGCTTCACCACGGTACGGCTTGCGTCAGGCGCCTTCATGCTGTGGCTGCTGGTGCGTCTGCGTAGCGGCAGTGGCCAGCCGCGTGGTGGCGACTGGCTATCGGCACTGGCGTTGTTTGCTTATGCCGCAGGGTTTTCGTTTGCCTATGTTGGCATGTCCGCAGCCACAGGCGCCTTGCTGCTGTTTGGCGCAGTTCAGGCCACCATGATTGGATACGGTGTTGCCCGGGGCGAGCGCATGCGCCCACTTCAGGTCACCGGTTTTGCATTGGCTCTGGCCGGGTTGGTGGCGCTGATGCTGCCGGGGCTGGCCACGCCCAGCCTGAGCGGATCGCTGTCCATGCTGTTCGCAGGCATGGCCTGGGGCGTCTATTCACTGCGCGGCAAGCGCATGCAAAGCACAAGTCCGAGTGACCCGACGCAGGTAACCGCGGGCAACTTTTTGCGCGCCGTGCCCATGGCACTGGGGTTGAGTCTGGTGATGCACGGACATCAGTCGCTGGACGGCAATGGCATTGCGCTTGCCGTGGCGTCGGGTGCAGTGGCTTCCGGCTTGGGTTATGCCGTTTGGTACCGGGTTCTGCCCGTGATCCAGGCCACCCACGCTGCCACCGTGCAACTCAGTGTGCCGGTCATTGCAGCCCTGGGCGGAGTCGTCTTGCTGGGCGAACCCTTGGCGCTCTCCATGGTGCTGGCATCTGTCGCCATTTTGGGCGGCATTGCCCTGGTCATTCGAAACAGAAAATAGCGGGCCAAAGGCAAACACCCCCCACGCCTGCCAGATTCATCAAAATGTCATGAATCAGGCGCAGTATTGCGCCATGCGCAATAGCCAAGATTCCAGCAAACATACCCCGGACAAAGTACTGCCAGATGAGGTTTGGAGCCAGGAGGTGTGCCTGTCGCTGATCCAGAGTCTATGGACGCTGCGCCAAACCATGCTGGACCTGGAGCCTGTCTTTGCAACCGAGTTGCAGCAGGTGCAGCCCGGATACCAGCAGAGCGCCAGAAATCTGATTCATTACCTGGCCATGCGCAGCGTCGACATGCGCGACCTGCAAGACAAACTGGCCTGGCTGGGATTGTCCTCACTGGGGCGGTCTGAATCGCACGTGTTGGCAAACCTGGACAAGGTCTTGGGGATATTGCACCGTTTGACGGGTCAACCCTGGTACGACCGGTCGCCCGAGGAACCGATCGGGAGTGTCAGCGGCCGCCAGCTCCTGCAACGGCACACCGCTGCGTTGCTGGGTGCCCCCAACGTCGGCCGGCCGGTACGCATCATGGTCACACTGCCGAGCGAGGCGGCCCATGACTCCGAAGTGGTGCGCAATCTGGTGAAGGCGGGTATGAACATTGCCCGCATCAACTGCGCGCATGACGATGCGAAGGCGTGGCTGGCCATGGCGACCCACGTCAAACGCGCGGCCAAGTCGGCCCAGCGCGAGATTCGTATCCTGATGGATCTGGGTGGACCAAAAATCAGAACGGGCGAGGTGCAACCGCGCCCGGCGGTGCTGCGCCTGCGCCCGCACCGTGACGACTTCGGCAGGGTGTATCACCCTGCGCGGCTTGGACTTTTTTCAGGCGAATTACCGGGAGCAGTAGACGATGTGGATGCCTGCATTGCGGTGGATCCAGAATGGCTCAATCGCTTGAAAGTGGGCTCGCAAATTGACTATGCCGATGCACGCGGTGCAAGGCGCCACCTGATGGTGGTGTCCAAGGATGACGCACTGGTCATTGCAGAAAGCATCCAGTCGGCCTACCTCACGCCGGATACAGCCTTGACGGTGACCAGCAGCGGCGGAAAGAAGAAGTTCCAGACGGTGGTGGGGGCCATGGACGATGCGCCCGGGGTGGTGCAGCTGCACCGTGGCGAGATTCTTCGCCTGACCAAAGAGGGGTTGGGGCATTCCGCCGTGCGGGAAGACGGCGCCGAGGACGAAGTTCTGGAACCTGCGCGCATCGCCTGCACCTTGCCGCAAATTTTTAGCCAGGTTCACATCGGCGAGCGCATCTGGTTTGACGACGGCCGCATTGGTGGGGTGATTCGCCATGTGTCCGAAAAGTGGCTGGAGGTGGAGATCACGCAGGCCCGTCCGGGGGGCGAACGACTGGCCGCCGATAAAGGGATCAACCTGCCGGACAGCCAGCTTGATCTGCCCGCCTTGACTGAAAAAGACCTGGAGGACCTGGCCACCGTTGCCAGTTGCGCGGACATGGTGGGTCTGTCATTTGTACAAAAACCTGCAGACATTCATGAACTGCGTGAGCACCTGAAGCGACTGGACCGCGAAGACATGGGCATCATTCTGAAAATTGAAACGCTGCAGGGTTTTGAGAACCTGCCCGAACTCATGCTGGCCGCGATGGCAGCGTCATCCGCCGGCGTGATGATTGCGCGCGGCGACCTGGCCGTTGAATGCGGCTATGAGCGTTTGGCCGAAGTGCAGGAAGAAATTTTATGGTGCGCCGAAGCGGCGCACTTGCCGGTGATCTGGGCCACGCAGGTTCTGGAAACGCTGGCCAAAACCGGCGTGCCCTCCAGGGCCGAGATTTCAGACGCCGGCCTGGGTGTACGCGCCGAGTGCGTGATGCTCAACAAGGGCCCCTACATTACCGACGCGATCCGCTCGCTGGACGATATTTTGCGACGCATGGGCGGGCATCAGGCCAAGAAGCGGCCACTACTCAGAGCCTTACGCGCTTGGGGAGGTGCCCCGACCACGGCTGCCGATAGACGATCGGCTGCAGCCCAACACCCGAGAAAAAGTTAGCGGCGCAGTTGCCGCACCACTTCGCCCATGTCAGGCCGGTCAGCCGGCAAGGTCAGGCATGCCTGCGCCAAAACATTGAAGTCATCCATGACCCTTGCATGGTCGCCGTCGTACTCTGCATGCAAAGCCAGCTCGTCCAGCAAGCAGCCGAAGGCGCGCACTTCCAGCGCTTGCAGGGCACGCCGTTGGCCGGACTGCCCTTGCGGCAACAAGGTCGCGGCGCCAAAGTCGCTTAGCAGGGCTTCCCCGTTGGCGGGGTTCCAGAGAATGTTGTGGGCATACAGATCACCATGCATCACGCCCTGCTGATGCAAATGGGCTATTGCAGCAGCCATTTGCCTTGCCACGTTCAACACGCTGCTGGCTGCAATGCGCAGGTTGGGTGGGTACACATCGCGAGTGCAGCTTGCCAGACTGGGCGGCCCGGCCAGGTTGATATGGGTGGGCGGTATCAGCGGCAGCAGCAGGCCGCGCGCGCCTTGCGGATGGCCCACTAATTCGCCGCTGGGGGTGCATAGCGCGGGGTGCTGGCCGGCGGCCAGACAGGCGGCCAGCTCGTGCTCGGGCAGGCCATCACTCGTGACCTCACCTTTGAACACCTTGAGCGCCAGGCTCTCCCCGCTTATATGGTGGTGCGCCCGATAGATCAGCCCGGACGCGCCCTCGCCCAGCAGGGTGCCCACTTGCAGCTGGTGCCACGGTACTGCGCCAATGGGCCCGCGCGCGGCGCGGTGCCAGCCCAAGGGGTTGCCCGAAAGCGCCAACCAGCTCAGGCGTGGCAGTTCAGTCAGCCAGCCAGGCAATTGCGACAACTGGTTGGCCGCCAGGCGTATCAGCTCCAGCTGGTGCGCTTGTGCCAGCCCCTGCGGCAAGTTGCGCAACTGGTTGCCTGCCAGCATCAGCTTTTGCAGTGCGACTCGCTGGCCCAGTTCGGGTGGCAGGGTGGTGATGGCGTTGTCGGTGAGGATCAGCCAGCGCAGCAGGGGCGGCAACGCGGCGCCAGGTACATCGGTAATGCGGTTCGCCTTGAAGCCCACCACTTGCAAAGCGGGGCAAGCGCCCAGCACCTCCGGCAACTGGGTGAAAGCATTGTCCGAGCAAAAAATGACCTTGAGCCGGTGTAGGCGTGGCAGGTCGTGCGGCAAGCTGCTGAGCTGGTTGCCCGATAGGTTGAGCACCTCCAGGGTGTCTGCCAGGGCAAATACTTCGGAGGGCACTGCCCTCAGTTCACAAGACAGGTCCAGGCGGCGCGCGCCTGCCAGTGCGCCGCTGCGCAGTTGTTCGAGGGTGTGCATGCAGGGTTAACGGAAGTGAGGGGGCCATCACGCGGTGCGTGGGACCACGGTTGCTGATTATCGAGGCCAAAAAATAGTTGCCCCTGCGGACTGTGCGCCACGCTGTGGATAACCGCACTGGGAAGCCGTCAAACCCGCACCAGTACTGGCTTGGCGGATCATGCCTAATAATTAATCAACATACGCATCAGCGTGATTAGGTTTCGGTCATTTCTCGAATGAAGCGCTTTTTTGTGATAGCAGTTATAGCGGCAATGCATAGGACACCCTGCTGGCCGCAAAGGCCCATTGTTACCCCTGATTTCTGTGGAGCACGCTGTGGATAACAATGTTCACAAGTCACCAAACCCGCGCCAGCAGGGGCTTTAAGCCGGGTGCCTTGCAAATGAGCAGTGGCACAGCACAAACCCAGATTGGGCATGGCCGCGTCTGGATTGTTGGGGCTAGACCTTGATGAGGACCTTGGCCACCGGGTTGTGCCGTAGCCGGAACGCGTCGGGCATGCCCGAGCCCAGCAATGGGCGCAGGTACATGCGAAAAGCATCGGTCACATCGGTGCCACTGGGGGCAATGAATTCGTCTTCCATGACGCGGGTCTTACCGGCGACGGCGTCGAGCGGCAGCAGCTCGTAATCCGCCGAGTAAAAACCAGTGCGCTTGATGGCTACTGAACCATCGCGCCCGCCCCACATGGCGTACTGCACGGCCTTCTCGCCCACCTCACGCGCCTCGCGCTGATCCACATCCGACACGCAGCCGATAAAAGAACGCTGCAGGTAGCCAAAGGTGTCGCCGCGCACGCGCTTGATGCCCAGCTTGGCTTTGATCTCTTCGCACAGCAGGTCCGCCAGCGCACCGTTGCCCGAGAGCTGCACGTTGCCATGGGCGTCGTGCTCCAGATCTTTGGCCAGCAACGTGGCGATGGGAGCGCCACTGGCGTCATGAATGCCTTCTGACACGGCAATTACACAGCGGCCATAGCGCGCGTAGGTGGCTTTGACGTCCGCCAGAAATTGCTCCAGCACAAAAGTGCGCTCGGGCAGGTAGATCAGGTGCGGGCCGTCATCCGGAAATTTCTTGCCCAGAGCCGAAGCCGCTGTCAAAAAGCCGGCGTGGCGGCCCATGACCACGCCCACATAAACGCCGGGCAGCGCGGCGTTGTCCAGGTTGGCGCCCGCAAAGGCCTGCGCCACAAAACGTGCGGCAGACGGGTAGCCCGGGGTATGGTCGTTGCCCACCAGGTCGTTGTCGATGGTTTTGGGAATGTGAATGCTGCGCAGCGGATAGCCCGCCTTTTGCGCCTCCAGGCTGACGATGCGTACGGTGTCGCTTGAATCGTTGCCGCCAATGTAGAAAAAGTGCTCGATCTCGTGCGCGCGTAGCACCTTGAAGATTTCCTGGCAGTAGGCCAGGTCGGGCTTGTCACGCGTGGAGCCCAGCGCGCTGGAGGGTGTGTTGGCCACCAGCTCCAGGTTGTGGCTGGTTTCCTGGGTGAGATCGACAAAGTTTTCATCCACGATGCCGCGTACGCCATGCAATGCGCCGTAGATGCGCTCAATGCCACCAAAGCGTCGCGCTTCCAGCGCCACGCCCACCAGAGACTGGTTGATCACCGCAGTGGGGCCGCCCCCTTGGGCGACGAGTATTTTTCCGGATGCCATGGCGGGTTTCCTTATCGAATTTGGATGAGGCCGAGTGTTCATCCCATTGTGCATCGCCCAAACGGGCGCGGCTAGACCGGTGAACGCAAGCGTGCATGGCTCGCACGACCATTTCACTATCAAATAGATAGCTGCCTGCGCATATTCCACGGGGGCGAGCGGTCGTTTTTTATCTATAGACTCCGGGTTTTGCCCATTTCACCATGCCACAACCTGATTTCAGCCCCGCAGCGGACCGCAACAAGCAGCCCATCCTTGAAGTGCTTCGGCAGGTGCTCGCTCCGCATGGCAGCGCTCTGGAGATAGCGTCAGGCACCGGCCAGCATGTGGCGTGGTTTGCGGCCGGCCTGCCGCACTGGACCTGGCAGCCCACCGACGCACAGCCGGGCGGGCTGAGCAGCATTGCGGGCTGGGTGGCCCAACAGCACCTGGAGAATGTGCGCGCACCGGCGCTGCTGGACGTGATGGCACCGCGCTGGCTGCCGCAGGACGCCCAACGGAGCCCCATCGTGTTTGATGCCATCTACTGCGCCAACATGCTGCACATTGCGCCTTGGGCCACGTGCGCGGCATTGATGCACGGGGCGGCTCGGCACCTTGCGACCAAGGGCGTGCTGATTACCTACGGCCCCTATCTGGAAGACGACGTATCCACATCCCCCGGAAATCAGTCGTTTGACCAAAGTCTGCGTGCCCAAAACCCGGCCTGGGGCATTCGTCAGCGTGAAGACGTGGAGCAAGAAGCCAGGCTGGCGGGCCTGCATCTGTCTGAACGGCACGCGATGCCGACCAACAACCTCTTGCTGGTGTGGGAAAGGACCTGAAGGGCCGCAGGACTCAGCTCGCCCGCGGTGGCGCCAGCACGACCCGCTGTTTGCCCGATTGCTTGGCAAGGTACATGGCCTGGTCTGCGGCAGCGGTCAGCGTTTTCAGGGTGTCGCCGCACTCCGGGTAAAGCGCCACACCCACGCTGGCAGACACGGAAACCTGGCAGTCGGCATAGGGCATGGAGAGCAGTGCGATGATGCGTTCGGCTGTCTCCAGCGCACTTTCCTGGCTCACATCCGTGAGCATGATGATGAATTCGTCGCCGCCAATTCTGGCTGCCATATCAGAGGCACGAATGACCTCCTGAATACGCTGGGCGACCGCTTTCAACACCGCATCGCCTGCAGCGTGGCCGTGTGTGTCGTTGACGCTCTTAAAGCCATCGAGGTCTACGGCCAGCAAGGCCATCGTTTGACCTCTGCGCCCAGCAAATGCCAGGTCGTGGTCCGCCACTTCATCAAACAGCAGGCGATTGGGCAGCTCGGTCAAGGCGTCGTGCTGGGCCAGAAATTTGACCTTTTTCATGGCCTGCGAGGCCTTTTGCATGGCATGCCCCACGGCCTGTGC
>JAYTRR010000261.1:0-8553 GCA_043746005.1 Burkholderiales bacterium | reverse complement strand
TCGGCGCACAGCACTGCCATGTCGCCCCAGGCAAAGCCCTCTTGGTGGGCGCTGGCCAGGTGGTCGACCATCGCAAATGCTTCGTCGCGCAGGGTGGGTAGCTTGATGATGACGGGGGCTTGCCCATCGCGCCCGCAGCTCACGGGTTTGAGCAGGGGGATGCCGTCATCGTCTTGCTCGTCTGGGGTCAATAGATCTGCGGCCACCAAGCTGGCGATGTGCAATATCTGGCGGGTGTTGCGGTAGTTGATCTTCAAAATGGTGGTGCGGCCCTGCGCCTGGATGCCAACGCTCTTGAAGCTGAACTGTTTGCTCCGCGCCCGTTCGTAAATGCTTTGCGCATCGTCGTACAGCACCAGCAGGCTGTTGGTGGCGGGGTCCACCATTTGGGTGACGAGCTTGAGCCATTCGGGCGCAAAGTCGTGGCCTTCATCAATCATCACCGCTGGGTATTGGCCGCCGGGTATCTGGCTGCGCTCTACCGCGCGGATGACGCGGTCCACCATGTCAACCATCTTGGCGCCCACCGGCATGTTTTGCGCGGGCAGGGCTTGCCCATAGGCCGTGAGCTGCCGGTGGCACCAGCTATGAAAATGCCGCACATGCACCCGGTCGCTCAGGCCCTTGGCTTCCATCACGCTGGCCAACTTGACGCCCAGCGGTTCGTTAAAGCAAAGGATGAGGATAGGTTTGCTGCTGGGCGTGCAGGCCTTGGCCAGATACTCTGCGCGGTAGCCCAAGATCATCGTCTTGCCCGAGCCCGCCACGCCGTGAATAACGCGGTGGCCATCGCCCAAGCTGCGGGCCAGCTGCTCTTGCTGAATGTCCATCACGCGCATGATGCTGGGCAGCTCGGCCTGTTCGTCGCTGTCGTCAAACAAGTCGCCGGTGGTTTGCACGCGCACTTGGGGGAACATGATCCAGCGCACGCGGTCCAGCTGGGGCAGGCTCATCACGCCGCGCATCATGTAGGGAAACATGCCCCAGAGGCGGCTTTGCAGGTCTTCAGCGCCCACGCTCTCCAGCATTTCGTCCTGGCAAATAACGCGGTGGGGTTCTATGGCGTGCTGCAACTCGGCCGCGTCAAACTGCTTGCGGGTGATGTTGCTAAACACCACTCCATAGCTCCACGGAAAAGCCAGCTTGCCCTGGTGCGCACCATCGGCTTGCACCAGTTGGGCATCACGCTCCAGTGCATTGACCACCTGGTGCGCGTATTGGCGGGCTTGCTCCAGCGGGTTGGCCACGCTTTTGGGAATGCCATCGGGGATAATGGTCCACGTTTGCTTGTCGGCCTGCTGGATGGTGCTGAGCTTCCAGTCCTTCACCTCCAGCACCAGAATGCCGCGGCGCGGGTGCATCACCACAAAGTCGGGGTGCGAATACTTCGGGCCCACAGGCACGTCGTACCAGAGCAGGTAGTCGTCGTCGAGTTTTTGTTCAAGCCGCTCGCCCAGGCGTCTTTCGCCCGAGGTCATGCGCGACACACAGGCGCCAAGCGCCGGTATGAGGGTAGCCATTGTGTTTATCCCGTCCCTGAGATTATTTTGTGGACCATTATGGGGCCCTGCAGCGGGCATCTGGAGCGCCCGCGCATGCATGACGTTTTAGCGCTACAGGGGCTTGAGTACAAAGCCGATGACCAGGCCTTTTCCCGTTACCGTGATGTTGCCGGGCTGCATGCCCAGGCCATCGGCCACCACCAGGTCTTGCGGGCGCAGTTGGTGCAGCACCACCTCTTGCAATGACTGTTTGGCCAGGGCGGGTCCGTAGACGTTGAGCAGCTCTGAGGCTGCCGGCTGCAGGTCGTTAATGTGCAGGTTTTGAAACTTCAGCTGATATGCGCGGATGGTTTGGTCGCTGGGCTCGTAGCGCAGGGCAAAGTCCACATCAAACGTGCCCGCGTGGCTGCGCTGCAGCGCCGGGCCCGTGGCTTGCAGAGCCATCTCGGCACGCACGCGGTTTTCAGCGGGCAGCAGGCGCAAATGCGGCGCCTGCACGTCCAGCACCAGCAGCCCCGCCACCGGGTAGCGCAGCGGAAAACGCTCTGCCACCACCCGCTGCAACTGCTCTGCCGACACGGTGTAGTTGGGCTGGGCGTGCGCCGCCGACAGAGCCAGCGCACCGAGCAGCAGGCTGAAGAGGACGCGCAGAAACAGCAGGCGGGGCCACTTGGGGGAGATGAAAGAAGCGGCAAGGTGGTTCATGGTCACAGTCAAACGAGCTTGCGCCGCAGGGCACGGCCGGCGTCTTTGCCAAAGTGGCTCAACAGGGCCCACAGCGGGCTGAAGTTGGGGTGCGGCAGCTTGCCAGCACCCAGGCGCTCAATCTGATGGTAGTACCAACCGGCCTGGCACTGGTTGTTCAGCGCGCGCAGGCTCGCGGATGAACTGTTGGGCCCCCAGTAGCCGCGCCCCAGCACCAGCGCGTCATCGGGCACCGGCAGGCGTTGCAGCGTGCCGGCAAACATGTGCCTGGGAAAGTCGGGCTGCAGGCAAAACGGGCGGGCCAGGCCAATCATGTCGGTGTGGCCACCGGCCAGCGCATCGTGCATACCTGCCAGGGTGCGAAAGCCGCCAGTCACCATGATGGGCATTTTTGCGACCGCTTTGATGAACTTGGCGTACTCCAGAAACATGGCTTCGCGCTCGCGGGTGCTATCGCGAATCTCACCCTCCTGGTGCGACTTGAAAAACTCCAGCTGCTCATAGGTTCCGCCGGACACTTCCAGCAGGTCAACGCCTGCGTCGTTGAGCCAGCGCACCACCTCTACGCTGTCATCCAGGGTGAAGCCGCCTTTGACAAAGTCGGACGAGTTGAGCTTGACGGAGATGGGAAAGTGCGGGCCCACTTTGGCGCGCACGGCCTGCACCACTTGCAACAGCAGGCGGGCCCGGTCGGCCAGAGTGCGGCCCCAGTGGTCGGCACGCTGGTTGGTGCGGCCCGACAAAAACTGCGACAGCAGGTAGCCGTGCGCCGCGTGGATTTGAACGCCATCAAAACCTGCCTCTTGCAACACGCCCGCGGTGGTGGCAAAGCGCTGGATGATGTCCTGAATATCGGCCTCGGTTGCCGCGCGCGGCTTGCCAAAGTTGCCCGCGATGCGCAATTGCACGGCCGAGGGCGCCAGCGGCGTGAGGTTGACCATGCGCGGGCATTGCCGCCCGGGGTGGCTGATTTGTGCCCACAGCTGGCTGCCGCCGTCATGCACGGCCTGCGCCCAGTTGCGCAGGGGCTCGATGCCAGAGGCGTCTTCCACCACCACGTTGCCCGCGCGCTCCAGGTAGCGCCCGTCCACCATGATGTTGCCAGTCAACAAGACGGCTGCTCCGCCACGGGCCCAGGTGCCATACAGCCGGTTGTGGGCCGCAGTGGCGTGGCCCCTGGCGCTTGCAAGGCCTTCGGTCATGGCCGCTTTGCAGATGCGGTTGGCCACATGGTGGCCGCAGGGTAGAACCAGCGCTTGTTTGATCATGCGGCCTATTTAACCAAAAATGCGCCCCTGTGCCAATGCGCCCAACCGTCCGGTGATTGCAAAGAACTCGGCTACCGTCTCGTCAATGATTTGCTGCGCGGTCTTGATGGAGTCAATCAGGCCCACGGTTTGCCCGGCCAGCGCGGGTGCGGCTTCCATGTCGCCACCAAAGTACACGCCCAAGATGCCCTGCAAGGCATCGGCGGGCATCACGCCCTCTTCATAAATGCTTTGGGTGCGTGCCGACTTGAGCGAGCGTATGCAAGGCGAGGATTTTTTGTTGAGCACCAGCGTGCCGGTTTCTTTGGCTTGCACGATGGCGTTCTTGTAGTTGTCATGCACCGGGCTCTCGGTGCAGCTCACAAAACGCGTCCCCATTTGCACGGCCTCGGCACCGAGCGCAAAAGCGGCCGCCATGCCGCGGCCATCGCAAATGCCGCCTGCGGCAATCAGTGGTACGTCAGTGCGTGCGCGGATGGCCTGCAGCAGCACCAGGGTGGACACCTCTTCAGGGTTCTTGAAACCACCGCCCTCTGCGCCCTCCACCACCAGGCCGTCAATGCCCGCGTCCACACACTTGAGCGCTGCGTCGACGGTGGGCACCGCGTGGTAGACGATGATGCCCGCGTCCTGCAAGGGCTTGACGAACTTGGCGGGGCTGCCCGCAGAGGTGGTGACAAATTTCACACCCGAGTCACACACGAAGCGGAGCATGGCGTCGTCCTTCAAAAACCGGATCGGCAGGTTGACGCCAAACGGCAGGCCCAGGGCGCTCATCTGGGTGATTTCGGCCTGGCAGTTGGCGGTCTCGCCCGACGAGGTTTCAATAATGCCCAAGCCCCCGGCGCGCGAGACGGCCGATGCCAGCTGCGTGCGCGCTATCCAGCCCATGGGGGCTTGGAGGATGGGGTATTTGGCGCCAGTGTGGGCGAGTACGCGGTTCATGGGCATCCTGTCAGTTAGCTTGTTAAGGCCACAATTATTGCCAGCGGGCTGGTGCACTGTGTGTCGCACGGGTTACGCAGTGCGGCCGATGAACGGCGTGATGTCACCTGGTCGGACTCTATGATCAATCTTTGAACCGATGGAGAGACTTCAATGCACAGCAATTTTGACGGCAAGGTGGTGTTGGTAACCGGTGGCGGTGGTGGCATTGGGCGCGCCAGCGCGTTGGCGTTTGCCAAGGCCGGCGCACGCGTAGCCGTGGTGGACCGTGACATGGCAGCGGGCACCGAGACAACCCGGCTCATTGAAGCCACGGGTGCACAGGCGCTGTTCATACAGACTGATGTGACGCAGGCCGCACAGGTGGAGGCGATGGTGGCGCAGGTGGTGGCGCACTTTGGCCAGCTGGACTGCGCCTTCAACAATGCAGGCATTGAAGAAGAGCACATGCGCCTGGCTGACTGCGCAGAGGACACCTTTGACCGCATCATGGCGGTCAACGTCAAGGGTGTGTGGCTGTGCCTTAAATACGAGCTGGCACAAATGCTCAAGCAAGGCGGCGGTGCCATTGTCAACACGGCATCCGTGGCGGGCCTGGTGGGCGCGCCCAAGATGGCGGCCTATAGCGCCAGCAAGCATGCGGTGCTGGGCCTGACCAAATCGGCAGCGGTGGAGTACGGACGCAAGAACATTCGCGTCAACGCGGTGTGCCCCGGTGTCATTCGCACCGCCATGCTTGACCGCGCCGTGCAAGCCGACCCCAAGGTGGGACCGGCCGTTGCGCAACTGCACCCCATTGGCCGCATTGGCGAGGCCGATGAAGTGGCGGCCGTGGTGCTGTGGCTGAGCTCGGACGCGGCCTCGTTTGTAACCGGCCATGCCCACACGGTGGATGGCGGCATGACTTCCGTTTAGCTAAGCAGAGCGGGGTTGTTGCATGGCCCGCATTACATTTCTTTACAGGCGAAGTTGTAGCGGGCAGTCAACTGGCGCAAGCCCGCCCTCGTTGAGGATGGGTATCAACAACCAACTGAAAGACGACTCCATGAACTTCAAGACTTTGACCACTACTGCTCTGATCGCCGGCATCTTCTCCATGGGCGCTTTTGCCCAGACCGCTGCACCTGCAGCACCTGCCACGCCAGCAGCACCCGTCGTTAAGTCCGCTGTTGTAGCGGCCGACAAGGCAGCTGTAAAAGCCGACAAGGAAAAGATGTCTACCGACAAAGCTGCCAACGCAGCGCCAGCCGTCATCAAGGCTGACAAGGAAAAACTGAAGGCTGACCGCGCACAGGCCAAGAAGGACCGCGCTGCTGCCCGTAAAGCCAAGATGGTGAAGCCTGCTGCCACACCGGCAACGCCAGCGACCCCAGCGGTTGCTCCTGCCAAGTAATTACTGGCCACAATAACAAAAGCCCCGCCCGGGCATCCTGGGCGGGGCTTTTGTTCGCAAGGACCCAAGCACATGAAGTTAGCTTTTGTATTTTTATCGCTCTTGCTGACGCAGGCCATTGCGGAAACGCAGCCCCCACCGATAGAGATCCATGATCACATGGTGGCGCAAGCAGCTGCAACATCGCGCGTGGCGTTGACACTGGATGCGTGCTCGGGCAAATACGACGATGGCCTGATTCAGTTTCTGATTCGCAACCGCATACCGGCCACGATTTTTGCAACCAAGAAGTGGCTCGACAAAAATCCGTATGGAGTCTCCGTGATCAAGTCGAATCTGGATTTGTTCGATGTGGAAGACCACGGCGAGAACCACATTCCGGCCGTGATTGGCGTGGGTCGCAAGGTTTACGGAATTGTGGGTGAGCCCGACCTCATTCACCTGCGGCGTGAAGTCACCGAAGGGGCACGCGCGGTTCAATCGGTTACCGGCATTGCACCCCGCTGGTACCGCGGCGCCACTGCAGAATACGACCCCCAGGCCATTGAAGAAATCAACCGGCTGGGCTACCAGATTGCCGGTTTTTCCATCAACGCGGATTCGGGTGCCACCTTGAAGATGGCCGCCATCGAAGAGCGGCTGCAGCACGTCAAGGCCGGCGACGTTGTCATTGCCCACATGAATAAACCCGCATCGGAGTCAGCCGAGGGTCTGTCCGTGGGTTTGCTGCAATTGCTGCGCAAGGGCTTCGTTTTTGTCCGGCTTGATCAGGTCGATCTTCAGGAAACAGACACCCTCCAGAAAGCTACAGCGCACTCGCGCAAATCGGTTCAATAGTGCGGAGGCAGCTCTTCGCTGGCCGGGCTGAAGCCGGCACTGGCGCCATCAGGCATTTGCTGGCGTAACTGGCCCACCTCACGAATCAGCATGGCAATTTCCTCTTGCTGGCGCACGATGATCTGGTTGAGTTGATCCAGCAAGTCTTCGGTGAAGCTGGCCTTGATTTCCAGATCGGTCAGGCGCTGATCGGTGTTATTTGGTTTTTCCATGCTCTCTATTGGACACGATCAGGAGCGGCCTTGCTCTGAATCAGCCGCGAGGTAGATTTTCGCCAACCCGCTTGCGCAATAATGGTCTCCAAAATGAAAGAGACCATGGACGTTCAGAACACATTGGATCTGGATGAAGCGCATATTGCCAGCAAGGTGGAGGCAGAACGCGCGCGTATTTTCAGCGAACGTTTGGTTGTATCGGCGTATTCATCGCCACTCGGCATATTACTGTTGGCGTGGATTATTTACAGCGCTGCCGGATCGACAAAGGCCGTCATTTGGGCATGCTTGATCTCAGCAGTTGCGCTGTCCACCGTCGGTATTGGCTACCGCTACCGACTCAGCATATCCCGCAAGGAAGACCCCATTTTCTGGACCCGGACACAAATCGCTTGCGCAGGCATGCTCGGCCTGACGTGGGGTTCATCGGTCTGGTTCACCTGGGTTGAAGGTCAGTTCCTGTACTACCTGACCGACCTGATTATTCTTGTGGGTGTATCGGGCATCTGCATGATGACCATGTCGCCGGTACGTTCGGCCACGTTTTTCTTTTCTGTGGGCATGCTGCTACTCCCTTTGGTGCAACTGGTCGTCGTCGACAACCCGATCTGGGCGCAGGTCTTCGTGGGCTGGGTCATCATGTTTGCCGTGCAGGTCTGGTCCGCACGGGGGTTGGAGAAGGAGCTTTTCAGTGAACTCGACCACTCGGTGCGCAACGCCCTCTTGGTCACCTTGCTGACGCAGGCGCGTGGCGACCTCAACCAGACCAATGTGGAGATCAAGGGGAAGAATGATGAGCTTAAGTCGGCTATGGAGCGCCTGAATGAACTGGTGACCCGGGACCAGCTCACCGGAGCCTTCAGCCGCCGGTATATTTTTGATCAGTTGGCGCACATGGTCGCGATCAAGACCCGCCATGATGTCCCGGTCTGCCTCGTCATGTTTGATCTGGACCACTTCAAATCGGTGAACGACCACTATGGTCACCCGGTGGGTGACAAGGCGCTGCAGGAGGTCTCGCACACCGTAGCGGCCGCATTGCGCGATGGTGACATGCTGGCACGGGTGGGTGGAGAAGAGTTCCTGGCGCTCTTGCCCATGACCCACGGTGCAGCGGCAGTCTTGCTGGCAGAGCGACTACGGGAAGCGCTTGCCCAGACTTTTGTTACCGAAGGTCCTCACCAAATCTTTCTGCCAGCATCTTTTGGCGTAGCCGAATTGGGGCACGGAGAAGATGTTGCGGCCTGGTTTCAGCGGGTGGATGCAGCGCTCTACGAGGCAAAAGCGCAAGGACGCAACGCGGTTGTGGCGGTGAAATAGCTACAGGTGCGCCTCGCTCACCGATTTTTCCAGCTCGGTAAAAGCCTCTGAAACGTACTCGCCCAGGCGCTCCAGGTGGGGTAGCTCATCGGTAGCAATCAGACCGAAGAACAGCTCACCGGCGTAGCTGAACAGCGTGATGTTGAGCAGGTTGCTGGGTGGCAGCGTGCTGATGGGGTGCATCTCCTGCATGCGCGCGCCTTTGAGGTACATGGTGTGCGCTGGCCCCGGTACGTTGGACACCAGCGTATTGCCCATAGGCGGCATCTTGTTGCTGAGCTTCAGCGTCTCGGCAATTTTGGCTATCAGACCGGTGATGATGGTGTAGGTCTCTGCGATAAAAAACCAAAATCGAGTAGGGACAGTTT
>JAYTRR010000260.1:0-8555 GCA_043746005.1 Burkholderiales bacterium | reverse complement strand
CGGCAGCGCTGTTCGCCAAGCTCGTGATGCCTGACCCACTGGTTGGTCTGGCCGTCGCCATAGGGGTGTCTGCGATGCTGGGCGGCTTGTGCAGCCTGACCGTGCTGCGTGGCAGTGATTTGACCCGGCTGATGGTCACGCTCGGCGTGGCATTGCTGCTGCTGGAGCTGGCCAACAAGCTGGATTGGCTCACTGGCGGCGCAGACGGCCTGCAGGGCGTGGTGATGGGGCCGCTGCTGGGCCGGTTCGAGTTTGATCTGGCCGGGCGTACCTCGGCCTGCTATTCGCTTGTGGTGGTGCTGGTGCTGTTTGTGCTGGCCCGCAGGCTGACCAGTTCGTCATTTGGTGCGACCCTGATGGCCATTCGTGACAACCGCCTGCGCGCCATGGCCATTGGCGTGCCAGTGTCGTCGAATCTAGCCATAATTTACGCGGTGTCTGCAGGCGTTGCCGGGGCGGCTGGTGCGCTGCTGGCGCAGACCACAGGCTTCGCATCACTCGATGTGTTTGCATTTGACCGCTCGGCAGATGTCATGCTGATACTGGTGATTGGCGGCACCGGCTGGCTCTATGGTGGCATCGCGGGTGCGATTGTGTTCAAGCTGATGCAGGACGTGATTTCATCCATCACCCCGCAGTACTGGACGTTCTGGATTGGCCTGTTTCTGGTGGTGCTGATGCTGGTCGGCCGCGAGACGCTGCTGCGCCCCTGGACCTGGAAAGCCCGATGGCTTGGCAGGAGCCGCACATGAACCGGAACACGCACGAAACAGTGCTGTCTGCCGAAGGCCTGGTGATGCGCTTTGGCGGCATCACAGCCACCAACAACGTCACGCTCGATTTGAAAAAAGGCGCACGGCATGCGCTGATCGGCCCCAACGGTGCAGGCAAGACGACACTGATCAATCTGCTCACGGGCGTGCTGCAGCCCACCGAAGGGCGTATCACGCTGCTGGGCGAAGACATCACGCGGCTGGCACCACACCGGCGCGTCAAGCGCGGCATGGTGCGTACCTTCCAGATCAACCAGCTGTTTGATTCACTCACGCCTTTGCAAACGCTGGCGCTCACGGTGTCTCAACAGCAGGGTCTGGGTACAAGCTGGTGGCAAGCGTTGGGCCGCAACGACCGGGTAATAGACCGCTGTGCCGAGCTGCTGGAGCAGTTCCACTTAACGGAAGTCATGAACCAGCCTACCCATGTGCTGGCTTATGGCAAACGCCGCCTGCTTGAAATAGCCATTGCGCTGGCCTGTGAGCCCCGCGTACTGCTGCTCGACGAGCCCGTCGCTGGTGTGCCCGCGGGCGAGCGTGAGGAGCTGTTGAGAACCGTCGCGGCCCTGCCTGCAGACGTGTCTGTTTTATTGATCGAGCACGATATGGACCTGGTTTTCAGTTTTGCCAACCGCATGACGGTGCTGGTCAACGGCACGGTGTTGACCGAGGGTGATCCGGATCAGATTGCCAACGATCTGCAGGTCAAGGCAGTCTATCTGGGACATGGCGAGGAGGCGGGCCATGCGTGAGCTATTAAAAGTGAGGGCTTTGAGCGCCGGTTATGGCGAGGCAGTTGTGCTGACGGGCATCTCCCTGTCGCTGGCTGAAGGGCAAACACTCGCGCTGCTGGGACGCAACGGCACCGGGAAGACCACGCTCATCAACACATTGGCGGGTGCCACGCGCCAGCACGCCGGCAGTATCATACTGGGTGGTGTGGCCCTCCACAAGCTTCCCTCGCATGAGCGGGCGGCAGCGGGTATTGGCTGGGTGCCACAAGAGCGCAACATCTTCAAATCGCTCACGGTGGACGAAAACCTCACGGCGGTGACACGGCCCGGGCGGGCAGGCAAAACCACCAGCCCGTGGACGCCCGCACGCGTGTACGACATGTTTCCTCGTCTGGCTGAGCGCAAAACCAATCTGGGTACGCAGCTTTCGGGCGGCGAGCAGCAGATGCTGGCCGTGGGCCGAGCACTCGTGCTGAACCCCACCTTGCTGTTGCTGGACGAACCGCTGGAAGGCCTGGCGCCCATCATCGTGCAGGAGTTGCTGCGCGCCATTCGCCGGATTACGCGTGAAGAAGGGCTGTCGGCCATCATTGTGGAGCAGCATCCCCAGGCGATTCTGGCGATTTCGGACACGGCTGCTGTGCTGGACCGTGGCACTGTGGTGCACGCGGGAACTGCAGCCAGTCTGCAGGAGCAACCGGCATTGCTCGACAAACTGCTGGGTGTGGCACGCTAGAGTCAGTTGAAGCGGTTTGCTATTATTTGTATAGCTGCTCACGCATATTCCACGGGGGCTAGAGGCCTGAAACATATGAAACAGTTGTTGAAATCCCTGGGTCTGGTCCTTTGCGCTGGTGTCTTGCTGACTGGGTCGGCATGGGCCCAGACATTTCCTTCCAAACCCATTCGCATCGTGGTGCCGTTCGGTGCTGGCGGTGTGGCCGATTTGACGGCGCGCACCGTGGCCCAGAAGCTCAGCGAGTCATTGGGACAACCGGTGGTGATCGACAACAAGCCCGGCGCCGGCGGTGTGGTGGCGGGCGATGCGGTCGCCAAGGCCGAGCCCGATGGCCACACCCTGCTGCTGATGTCCAACGGCACGGCTGTCAGTGCAGGCTTGTTCAAGGCTTTGCCGTTTGATACAACGCGCGACTTTGCCCCGGTGTCCACCCTGGGCTTCTTCGACCTGGCCATCGTCGTGCCGGCTGATTCCCCATTCAAAACCCTGGGCGACCTGCTGGCCTTTGCCAAAGCCAACCCTGGCAAGCTGAACCTGGGCACCATCAACATTGGCAGCACACAGAATCTGGCTGCCGAGTTGTTCAAAACTGCAGCCGGTATCGACCTGCAAATCGTGCCCTACAACGGTTCCCCCGCGGTGGTGACGGCCCTTCGGGGTGGGCAGGTTGAAGCTGCCATTGAGATATTGGCACCCATGCTGCCGCAAATCAATGCCAAAGCCGTGCGTGCGCTGGCCGTCACCGGTGCCAAACGCGTCGCCGTTTTGCCGGATGTGCCGACCGCCAAAGAAAGTGGTTTACCTACCTTTGTGGCGACCAGCTGGAATGCGCTGGCTGCACCGGCCAAGACGCCCAAAGGTGTGATCGCCCGTTTGAACAAGGACGTGGTGGCCGCGCTCAATGCACCCGACGTCAAAAAGCGGCTGCACGACCAGAATGTGGAGGCCCAATCGAGTTCGCCTGAGCAGGCTTCCGAGTTGCTGGCCAGTGAGATCAAGCGCTGGGGCGACGTCATCGTGCGTGCCAAAATTCCGCAGCAATAATTGCGCAGTCCATCTGCAATGAAGAGGAGGGCGGCCTGTGAAATTTGACTACATCGGCATGATCGGTTACGGCGAAGTTGGCAGAATTTTCAGCGCGGGGCTCAAGCCCAACGCGAGTGTCATCAGTGCCTGGGACCTGAAGTTTGAATCTCTCACATTGGCGCAGGAGCCGCTGGCCCATGCTGCGCAATCGAGCGTTATGGCCTGCAGTTCCATTGCACAACTCTGCAGTAGTGCGGACTTGGTGATTTCCGCGGTTACCGCTTCCAACACGCTGGCGGTGGCGCAAGCGGCAGCCATGCACATCCGGCCCGGGGCGATCTTTCTGGATCTCAACTCTGCATCTCCCGGAACCAAGCAGCAGGCTGCGGCACTGATTGATGCTGCCGGTGCGCACTATGTGGAAGCGGGTGTGATGACCTCCGTACCGCCTTACGGCGTTCGGGTGCCCATGCTGCTGGGTGGCGCGCGTGCGGCTGAATTGGCTGATGTGCTCATGGCTTGGGGCATGGATGCCAAGGCCGTTTCTGAAAAATTGGGTGTCGCGAGCGCCATCAAGATGTGCCGCAGCGTGATGATCAAAGGCTTGGAGGCATTGGTGATCGAGAGCTACACCACCGCCCGCACCTATGGGGTGGAAGCCCACGTGCTGCCCACCCTGGCCGAGACTTTTCCCAGCATTGACTGGGAGCAGGCCGGAGCCTATTTTTTCAGCCGCGTAGTGCAACACGGCCAGCGCCGCGCCGAGGAAATGCGTGAAGCGGCCAATACGGTGCAGGAAGCCGGGTTTGAGCCGTTTATGGCCCGCGCCATTGCCGACAAGCAGCAATGGGTGGCCGATCAGGCCCGGGGCGGGGTGTTCGACGGCCTGGAAAAGAATGCGTCCTGGCAGGCCTATGCCGACCGGCTGCTTGCCGCATCAAAGGATCTTCATTGGATAAAGGGCTGAACATCCATGGTGACGTTGCAGCACAGCGCCTCCGTGCATTTGTCGATGGAATGGCTGACCCGGTGCAGTTGTGTGAGCGCATCATGGACGACGAGGGAAATGCTGTCGATGTTGTCATCCTCGATGTGAACCCTGCCTACGAGCGGCACACCGGCATCACTCGGGAGCAGGCGGTTGGTTGGCGAGTTTCTGGCGTTCTCACACCGGTTGAACCGGAGTGGCTGCATCGTTACAGCCAGGTCGTCCAAACTCAAAAAGTGGTGTGTTTCGATGAATACAGCGCGGCGCATGCGCAATGGTTCCGCGTCTGTGCAAACTCCATGGGTGGCAACAACTTCAGCCTGGTTTTCAGAGACATTACCGAGCTGAAACAACTGGAGGCGGAGTCGCACCAATCGCGGATCGTTGTCAATTCATCCGATGACGCCATCATGAGCCAATTACTCGATGGCATTGTGACCAGCTGGAACCCCGGAGCGCAGGCCATGTTTGGCTATTCCGCCGAAGAAATCATCGGAAAAGATATAGGGATACTGCAGTGAATTAACCTGGATTTCAATCAACTCGGTGCCGCTGGGGCCCAGTGAGAAGCCCACAGGCGTGATTGTGACAGCCGTTGACATCACCGATCGCAGACAGCTTGAGCACGTGCTCAATGACAACAACGAGGAATTGCAACGCGCGAAGTCGATCGCCGAAAAGGCGAACTTGGCCAAGTCGGATTTCCTCTCCAGCATGAGCCATGAATTGCGCTCACCCCTGAATGCTGTACTGGGGTTTGCCCAGTTGATTGAATCAGGCACGCCACCGCCCTCAGCATCTCAGATGCGCTCAACCCACCAGATTTTGCAGGCAGGCGGGCACTTGCTGGACATGATCAATGGAATTCTCGATTTATCGACGATTGAGTCGAGCACCGTCACAATGTCCCAGGAGTCAGTGTCGTTGAGGGAAGTGTGGCAGGATTGTCTTTTCATGGTCGGGCCCCAGGCGCAGCAGCGTGGACTGGCGATGGCGATCCCCGGGTTCGAGCAGATCCATCATGTTCTTGCCGATCGCACGCGGCTGAAGCAAGTGCTACTCAATCTGTTGTCCAATGCGATCGAATACAACCAGGCGGGCGGCTCGGTCGTCGTCCAGTGTGTGGCTACAGGAAATGACAGACTGCGCCTGTCCGTCAGCAATACCGGCGCCGGACTGACGCCGGAGCAGGTGGATCAACTGTTTCAGCCCTTCAACCGATTGGGACGAGAGGGCGGTACCGAGCAAGGCACGGGCATCGGACTCGTTGTTACCAAGAAGATGGTTGAGCTGATGGGCGGCACCATTGGCGCCGAAAGTAGCGTGGGTGTTGGCAGCGTTTTCTGGGTCGAATTCACGGCATCGAGACAGCCAGAGACGGCATGCACTCAAAATAATCATTCTGTACCGGACTTGCCGTTGCAAGATGGGATGCCCAGCCGCATACCCTTGGCGGGGAATTCCGGTCGGTATTTGGCTGTGCGAAACAGCGACTCCGCATACGCGTTGTCATCGCGCCCAACAAAGACGTTGTAACGCCAAGCGTCGGCGGCATGGTCGGCACCCATGCGGGCGACATGATTGGCGAGATTGCGCTGGTCATCGAGATGGGTGCAGATGCGGTAGACATCGCCAAGACGATTCACCCCATCCCACGCTTGGCGAATCCATCGGCATGGCGGCGGAGGTCGCGCACGGCAGCTGTACGGATTTGCCGTCGGCGAGGAAGTAAACGCATCGCGATCCTCGTAAACTGCTATTAAATCAGTAGCTTTTCGCGCAATAGCTACGGGGGCTGCGCGGCTTTTCTACTCTCAATCAGGCATCTCAAGTTTGCGGTGAAGCAGATTCTGGAGCACATCGGTGTGGACAGCGAGGCTCCCTCCCGCCTCACCCCGGCACGCGACCCACTGCGGTGGGATGACTGTGGTGCGCAGGAGCAAAAGCAGGTGGCCTACTGCCCTTGGCCGAGCGCGAAGCCCTGCTCACCGTCGAAAGTGCAGAGGTTTTCCGTCTTAATCACGTCTACGCCGCCCTGCGTAACCCGCGCCAGCAGGTCGATGATGTGGCTGTGGGCGATGTGGCCGTCATCTGTCTTGGCTACAAAGCGGCAGCGCCAGTGGTCCGTGCAGAAAGTCTCTGGAAAGCCACCCGGCCACACTTTGACGCCGCGGTTGGTAATCATTTGCAGCTGCAGCGCTGGCGTGGCGAGGGTAGACAGCCGCCCGGCCAAAAACTCAGGGCTGCACTGCGCGTCGTGCACAAACACATCCACGCCCACCATTTCTTTGCGGGCTGGTTTTGCGCGGATATAGAGCGGCTTGGCCATGGCGCTGGTGGGCGCTACGTTGACGTACTGCACGGGTTTTAGTTTTTGGGGCTGGAGGCCCAAGCGTTCGATCACCGCGTCGGCAAAATCCATGCTGCCAAAGGGGCGGCCGATGGCTGCCTGCCCCTGGCCTTGCAGATCGGCCGTAAACACGCCATCTTCGAGCGTGGTTAGCCAAGCGTTGTGGATGCGGGTGGCGATGCTGGCCTGGCGGATGTGTACCAACATCATCACGGCCGCCAGCAAAAGCCCGGAAGGGTTTGCAATGCCTTTGCCGGCAATGTCGGGCGCGCTGCCGTGGATGGCCTCGAACATGGCCACGTGCTCGCCGATGTTGGCGCTGCCGGCAAGGCCCACGCTGCCGGTCATCTCCGCTGCAATGTCGCTGATGATGTCGCCGTACAGGTTAGGCGTGACGATGACGTCAAAGCGCTCCGGGCGTGTGGCCAGGCGCGCGGCGCCGATGTCGATGATGAAATGCTCGGTGGCAATTTCCGGGTAGTCCGCCTTGATCTCGTCGAACACCTTGTGGAACAGACCGTCGGTCATCTTCATGATGTTGTCCTTGGTCATGCAGGTAACTTTTTTGCGGCCATGGCTGCGGGCGTACTCGAACGCATAGCGCACGATCTTTTCGCAGCCGGGGCGGGTGATGAGCTTGAGGCACTGGAACACCTCGTCGCTCTGGCGGTGCTCAATGCCGGCGTACAGGTCTTCCTCGTTTTCGCGCACGATGACCAGGTCCATGGTCAGGTGTTTGGTGGCAACGAACGGTGCGTAGCTGATGCAAGGTCGCACATTGGCGTACAGGCCCAGCGTCTTGCGGATGGTCACATTCAGACTCTTGTAGCCGCCGCCGGACGGGGTGGTAATCGGGGCCTTCAGGAACACGCGGGTGGTCCGCAGACTGGCCCAGGCTTCCGGCGCAATGCCGGCGCTGTTGCCACCCAGGTAGACCTTCTCTCCGATCTCAATAGTCTCGGGTGCAATGCGCGCGCCCGCCGCCTCCAGCACACGCAGCGTTGCGGCCATGATCTCTGGGCCGATACCGTCGCCGTGGGCAATGGTGATCGCAGTTTTCTCCATTGTTTCCGGTACGGCAGCGGCGGCAAGCAGGGTGACATTATCAATCTTCATGGCATATCCTCAGTTGAAAGTGAGGCGACTGTAGGCGGTAAATGCCATAATTAAAAATACTTTGTTTTCATTTAATCTATAGGTTTTAAGCTATGACTACTCTGCTTCGACGGTTGCAACGCATCACACCCCAACAGCTGCGCGCCTTTGAGGCCGTGGCGCGTCTGCACTCCGTGACCGCCTCGGCCCGGGAGTTGCACGTGTCACAACCCACGGTCAGCGTGCAGCTGCGCGAGATTGCCAGCGCCCTGGGCGAGCCGCTGTTCGAGACCGTGGGGCGTCGACTGCGCATGACACAAGCCGGGGAACTGTTGCAAGACACGGTGGCTGAGGTCAGCGGCTGCTGGCAGCGGCTGGAGGCGCGCCTGGCCGAGGTGCACGGCTTGGTACGGGGGCGGCTGCGCATTGCGGCCGTTACCACCGCCGAATACTTCGTACCCGACCTGCTGGGGCCGTTTGCGCGCGAGCATCCCGGTGTGGACATTGAGCTGGCGGTAGAGAACCGCGACCGCGTGGTGGAGCGTTTGCAGCGCTCGCAGGATGACTTGGCAGTGATGATGTTGCCGCCGCAGGACGTACCGCTGGAGGTGCTTGCGTTCCTGGATAACCCGCTGGTGGTAATCGCAGCAATCAATCACCCGCTGGCCGGCCGGCGGGTGGCGCTTAAGCGTCTGGATGCGGAACGCTGGCTCATGCGCGAGACCGGCAGCGGCACACGCATGGCCGCAGAGTCGCACTTTGCACAGGTGGGTTTCGTTCCCCGTATTGCCATGAGCCTGGGCAGCAACGAGGCCATCAAGCATGCCGTCGCCGCCGGCCTGGGTCTGGC
>JAYTRR010000259.1:0-8575 GCA_043746005.1 Burkholderiales bacterium | reverse complement strand
TATTGATCGTTGCGCTGGTTTTTTCGCTGGGCGGCGACGTATTCCTGATGCTGCCAGGCAACTATTTCATTCCGGGCCTGGCATCGTTTCTGGTGGCGCACCTGTTTTACATCGTGATGTTTCGCCAGGGGCAGCCCTGGTTTCCCAGTCGCCGTGCGCTGGCTATCGTGCTGCTCTTTGGCGCAACCATGTACGGGATTGTGTGGAGCGGTCTGGGTGACCCGGTCCTGAAGATTGCCGTGGCGGCCTATGTCACGGTCATCTCGCTCATGGCAGCGCAGGCCATTGGCCGCGCCGTTGTGCTGGGCGACAACGCGTCGCGCTGGGTGGCGGTGGGCGCCTGCGTCTTCATGGTCAGCGACTCGCTGATTGCCATCAACAAGTTTGTTACGCCCTTGGCGCTGTCATCGCTGTGGATTCTGGCGACCTACTACTGCGCGCAGATGCTGATCGTGCACAACGCCCGCAAGGGCTGAGGAGCGTCGGTAACTTCACACGTTGCACCCACGCTGGAGATCGGACGTCGAGCAGAAGCGGGGATTCGTTGAGATACTGTGACAGGCTGGTTATGTTTAAGTTTGCAGCCAGTTGCGCAGTTTCTCCACAGCACTCATTGGGCTTGCAAAAGTGAATCCAATGGTGAGGCCGTTCCTCCCGCAGCGACCTTGAGCACATGGGTATAAATCATGGTGATGCTCACATCACTGTGACCCAACAACTCTTGCACGGTGCGGATGCCGGTGCCCGCCTGCAACAAGTGGGTGGCGAACGAATGGCGAAGCGTATGAACCGATACTGGCTTGATAATTTGGGCAGCAGCACAGGCCAATTTGGTGGCGCGCTGCAAGCGCTCTTCATAGAGAAGGTGCCGACGCTCGACCCGGGAGCGAGGGTCAATCGAGAGCTTGGGTGCCGGGAACACCCAAAACCAACCCCACCGCATACCAAGGGCAGGATACTTGACTGCCAAGGCATCAGGCACCTCAACACCGGCCCAGCCCGCTTCGCGGTCATGCGTCCATGCGGCCCGTGCCCGCAGCACCTGTGCCTTTAGGGGTTCATGCAAGGAGCGCGGCAGCATCACTACCCGGTCTTTGCCACCCTTAGCCTCGCGCACAACGACCACCTGGGGATCAAAGTCCACATCTTTGACCCGCAGCCGCAAACCCTCCATCAAACGCATCCCGGTGCCATACAGCAGCTTGGCCAACAAAGCCATTTCGCCATCCATGCAACCCAAAAAAGACGCAACTTCGCCCTTGGTCAACACAGAGGGAATTCGTCTGGGACGGGTCGGACGCTGCACCTCGGTCAGCTAGGGCAGATCAATTGCCAGCACCTGACGGTACAAAAACAGGAGCGCACTGAGTGCCTGGTTGTGCGTTGAGACCGAAACGTTGCGCTCGGTGGCGAGCATTGTCAGAAACTGCGTTACCCCCGCAGCACCCATGCTGCGGGGGTGCTGCATTTGCCCGTCGCGTCCATGCCAACGTGCGTAGAAGCGGGTTCAGTAGAGGTAAGCCTGTTCGGTTTTCAGACTATAGTGTTTGTAGCGCAGCACCTCGCTCACCTGCTCCAGCAGGCGCTTGGACTGGGGAAGATAGGCGACAGAGTTCATAGAATCAAAACTATGTACAAAAACACAGTATTTACACCAACAAGCGAGATGTCAAGCGGAGTGGAGAGCTTTTGTCCAGCAGGAGTCAGGCTGGTGCCCCAGCTTATCCGACCGGATAAACTGGTCGGCCAGAATATCCAACGATCTACATTACGTTAAGGCGCTTATGCGTGCCGTGTCACATAGCCTCATTCGTTCCGCTATCTTGCTCGGCGCAATTGCGTGTTTTGGCATGGCAATGGCGTCAATGTATGAGGCCGGTTGCGCAGGGGATCTGAAGACAGGCTCTTACGGGGACATGGCAGATGCCCTGAGACTCGAAACACGAGCCGCAGGCTTTGCCATTTTGGCCGCTTTGGTGGCGGGTAGCTTGCCTCGACTGGGGCCAATTAAAAGGATTGTCGGGGCGGCGAGCGTTATCGTAGTCAGCTACATAGTGTTCTTGTTCTGTGGTGTTTATTTTGAAACGTCTGGGGTTCAAGCATGCATTCCGTAGTTGCCTTCTCTTCGAATAGAGCGCTCCTTAACCTGTTGCTCGTCACGGACGCGCAGCCGCAGGTTGCCGCTTCGCGGCGCGGGCTGCGCGCCGGACAACGCCAACGTTAGACCTCATGTCGAATGCCAAGCTTCACCCAAAACGCGCAAGCGCGATTGCGGCCCTAGCTTCTGTGTTCAATACGCAGCGCCACCTCGCGCTGGCGATTCCGCACAACTTGGCGGCAGAGCTTGAGTCCGAGCAAATGGCCGAGGCGTATCGCAGCGGCAAGTTCCCACCGCCAAGTTGGCTTGACGAGGCGAGCACGCGAGCCTTGCTGGACCTGAAGCAATTGCGCAGAACATTGCTGAACACCAGCTTGATCGCTGTTGCACTAGCAGTCATCGCCGCTGCCATCGGTGCTGGCGCGGGCAAGGTTCATCCGGCCCTGCCACTTGACTACGGCAAGGTCACTACTTCGTTCGCCGGTACGTTTGCCGCCTGGGCCGCCCTGTTGCAGCTGAGCCCTGTCCGTCGAACGTTCCGGGGGTCGATGATCCACGAGACTGTCTACGCACTCGCCGTTCGGCTCTTCGCAGTGGCGGGCATCATCCTGGCTGCAGTCGGAGCTCTCTGGTGGCAATCAGGCCTAACCCCTCGCTGCACCCGCAAAGGTGCCCGTATTGGACGTCGAGGGCAGACCAGCTACAGCCCGCGCACCCGCAGTGCCGCCTTGAGCCTGCGCACCTCATGCTGCAGGTCCAGGATCAGCGCAGCAGCCTCCAGCCCCACGCCAAAGTCGCGCTGCAATCGGCTTGCCTCCAGCGCATGCTGCAGGTCCGCGCTGTAGAAGCACCAATCCGCCGGGGCTGCGGCCGGAGACTCAAGGTCCACGATGCCGGCCTCCACCAGTTGGGCCACCCAGTCCAGATCGGCCCCACAGGCGTGCGCCAACTCATGCGCCGCGATCGGGTTCTCGCGGCTGATCGCCGTGGCGGTGATGACGGTCGTCGTTGTGTAAAGGTTCATGATTACGCGCCTTCCACGCCCAGATGGCGCCTTGGATTGAATGGTGCAGCCTGCGCCAACTGTTCATAGGCCTTGCGGGCGGCCTCGGTGTCGGCGGGCGGCAATGCAATGTCCAGCAACAGGTACAAATGGCCGGGTGGCTTGCCTGGCAGACCGCGGTCTTTGAGGCGCAGTTTCAGACCGCTGCGCGCATTCGGCGGCACGGTCACCTCCACCACACTGCCAGCGGGCGTGGGCACCTGCACCTGCGCTCCCAAAGCCGCCTCGGTGGGAGTGACGGGCAGCGTCATATAAATGTCGCTTCCCTCCACGCGGTAGAGTTTGTGCGGGGCAATGCGCACCTCCAGATACAAATCGCCCGCCGCCTCGCCCCCCTGCCCCGGCATGCCGTGACCGGTGAGCCGGATGAATTGGCCCGGGTGCACGCCGGGCGGGATCTTCACGCTGAGGGTGCGATTGACGAATGCGGGCTTGCCCTGCGCGTCGGTCTCCATCGCACGGAGCACGATCTCGCGCTCGGTGCCCTTGAGGGCGTCTTCAATCGATATCTCGATAGCGGCGTGGTGGTCTTCGCCGCGCGCGCGGTAACTGCGGCGGGCAGAACCCCGTTGTTCGCCCTTGCCGAACACCGAAGAAAAGAATTCACTGAAGTCCGCATGGTCCGCCGGCCCCTGGCCCGGACCGCGGTGGAATTCAAAACCCTCGTCCCAGCCCGGTGGCGGTTGAAAGCCATCACCTGCGCCGCCGGCATGGCCCCCACGGACCACGCGGTCCGTCAGCGCATCATAGGCTGCACGCTTTTCCTTGTCGCCCAGGACATCCTTGGCTTCGTTGATATCGCGCATGCGCACCTGGGCGTCAGCTTCCTTGCTGACATCGGGGTGGTATTTGCGCGCCAGCTTGCGGTAGGCTTTGCGGACCTCGTCCTCGGACGCTGTGCGTTCAATGCCAAGCGCCTTGTAATAGTCTTTGAATTCCATCGTGCCAGTATGCGCGCCATTTCGCTGAAAATGTCTGATGGAAATCAAGTCCACGAACGACCACCCTGTATGCCCGAACCATTGATACCGTTGCTGGAGGATGAAATCGAGTTCACCGCCATCCGTGCCCAAGGCGCGGGCGGCCAGAACGTGAACAAGGTGTCCAGCGCCATTCACCTGCGCTACTCCATACCCGACTCTTCGCTGCCCGAGGAGATCAAGGAGCGTCTGCTGGCGCTGAGCGATCAGCGCATCACGGCGGATGGCGTGGTGGTGATCAAGGCGCAAACCACCCGCAGCCAGGAGCAGAACAAGGCAGACGCCATTGAGCGCCTGCAGGCCCTGGTGGACAGCGTGGCCGTGCTGCCCAAACGCCGCAAACCAACCAAGCCGACCCGTAGCTCCCAGCGCAAGCGGCTGGATACCAAGGCGACGCGGGGGGATGTCAAAAAGCTGCGAGGGCGGGTGTCGGGCGGGGAGTGAAAGCGGAAAAGGAGTTGCGGGTCGGCGCACAAAGCACTATTGCGGTTCCTGACCATCGGTCGACCATGCTGGCTCTCTTGTCGAAGTCGTAGCGCTGGGCGTATGGCCCCGTGGGCCGAGGCCTTGGTGGCGTCGGTCGCGGCCTGATAATTGGACCCATGAAAACAATCCTCGCAACCCTTCTCGCCGTTAGCGCTGCGTTTGCCAATGCCGCTGAGGGTGCGACGCCCCCTGTACCCAACTTGACGACCATCGCCAGTCTGGACGTGCCCCGCTATATGGGCACGTGGTACGAGATTGCGAAGTATCCGAACAGTTTTCAGAAAAAATGCGTGGCCGACACCCGGGCTGACTACAGCGTGCAGCCGGATGGCAAGGTGCAGGTTGTCAACCGTTGCCGTCAGGCAGACGGCGAGATGAAGGTGGCGGTTGGCGCGGCGCGGCAGGTGGGTGACACGCATTCGCCCAAGCTGGAGGTGCGTTTTGCGCCGGCGTGGCTGTCGTTCATTCCGGCGGTTTGGGGTGACTATTGGGTGATCGACCTGGACCCGGCGTACCAGTTGGTGGCCGTGAGCGAGCCCACGCGCGAGTACCTGTGGGTTTTGTCGCGGACGGCCCAAGTAGAGCAAGCCGCTTATAACGCCCTGCTGGTTCGGCTTGCCAGCAAAGGGTTCGACCTCAAACGGCTTGCGCTCAGCAAGCAGCCGAATTGACTGGGGAAGAGTCGCACATGTTTGATAACCCCTGCACAGCCCCAGCGATGAACCGACTGCAATCGGAGTTGCACCGCCTCTACCTTGTCCACGATGGCGCTGTCGATGGCGATGGACCGGTGCGCGCCATGGTGCTTGAGCTGGCGCGTCCCGCCGACTGGCACGCACTCTCGGCCATGTGGAAGGGGGTTCAGACTGATCTGGCGCTACCGGCCCCTGCCATTGCGGTCTCGGGCATTGATGGTTATCAGCTTTGGTTCTCGCTCACTGCATCGGTGCCGGTGGCGCAAGCGCAGGCGTTTCTTGAAGCGTTGCGCGAGCGCTATCTGGGCGACGTGGCCCCACAGCGCGTGCGCTTGATGCCTTCTCTGCCCTTGATGCCCGTGAAAATGGTGCCTGCGCTACAAGAGGAAACGGGTCACTGGTCGGCTTTCGTGACCCAGGATTTGGCATCCATCTTTGCTGAAGAGCCCTGGCTGGACCGGCAGCCGGGTGTCGATGGGCAAGCCGATATTTTGTGTCGCCTTCAAAGCATCCAGCCCGCTGCATGGGAATCGGCTTTGAGCTTGCTGCAGCCCGCCGGGGTGCCGGTCAATCGTAGCCCGGTAGCGAACCTCGCAGTTACCGGAAGCGTTGCCGCTAGCGGCGATGAGCAGGACCCCAAGCGCTTCTTGCGCAAGGTGATGAACGATGCTGCTGTCGATCTGCATTTGCGCATTGACGCGGCGAAGGCGCTGTTGCCTTACTCCACTTAAGCGCTGCCCGCCCCACCCATGGATACTTCTGATGCCTACAAAGAGCTGGGGCTGGACCCCAGCGTCAATGATGCGCAACTGAAAGCCGGTTGGCGACGGCTTGTTTCACGCTGGCACCCCGACCGCAACCGAACGTCGGAGGCGCCCCTTCGGATTCAGCGCATCAACAAAGCCTACCACCACCTGTGTCAGCATCGAAACGGATCGGCTGACCCGCAGGAGGATGTGCCAAGCCGTGAGAACAGTGCAAGTGATGCCCCACCTCAAGCTGACAAACAGGTGTTTGTGCGCGAGGTGCGGCTATCGATCGACGATGCAACCCTGGGCTGCATCCGGTCTTTGCGGGGCCGTTACACCTATGAGTGCCGGTCGTGCGCCGGCAAGGGGCAACGCGTTTTGGCGCAGGCCTGCACGGGCTGCCAAGGCAGTGGCGCCATCAGACGGGCGGCGCTGTTTGGCTGGCTGTGGACCGAAGAGGCCTGCAAGGACTGCGGCGGCGATGGACGCCAGCGTGAGCACTGCGCGCCTTGCGACGGCAAAGGCGAGTGTTCGGTGAAGTACCAACACAGCGTGCGCCTGCCAGCGGGTGTGCGCGCGGGCGATGTGCTGACGGTGCCAAGCACCCACCATAGTGGCTTGGACCTGTGCCTGGAAATTCATGTAGCGTTTGAGGAGCACCCTTTTTTCGTTCTGCAGGATGGACAGCTGCGCTGTGAGATGCCGGTGGACGGCTACGCCTGGGCCGCCAACAGATGGGTCGATGTGCCGGTGCCGGGGGGTCTGCAGCAAATGCGCCTCAACCGAAATGCCCTGGTGTACCGGCTTCGCGGCCAGGGATTCCCGGTGGAGCCTCGGGGGCCCCGTGGCGATTTCTTGGTAACGGTGGTGCCGACGTTTCACCACGCCGAAACTGCCGCGCAGCAAAAGCTCATAGACCGCCTGATCGACGCATCGACCAAGGCGGCTGATGCCGACCCGCACAGTCCACTCGGGCAATGGCGGCTAAAGCTCAAAGGCTGGAGAAAAAGCGCAAGTGACGGGTCATCCAGCGATTAGATCGCATGAAAAAATGGTGGCGGTCACCGTCAGCGGCCGCACGCGCCTTCGAGTTCAAACAGCGGAACCTCAGCCTTGCGGCTCAGCCATACGCCGCCACCCAGCTCTGTGAAACCTTCTGACAGGCCGCGCCGGTACAGCTGTGCCCGGTGGCGGAACAGGCGGGGGTCGGTCAGCTCCTCGTCAAGGGTGCCGCGCTCATAGTCCTCGCGCGCCACGGCTTCCACATACAGCGCGCCCCGGCTCAACCTGCCCAGGTTGCGCAGCGCCAGCTGCAGGTCTGCCGCGCTCAGGTAGGGCAGCACGCCCTGGCAGATCACCAGGTCAAACGGCTCGGCGCACGGGTAGTCCACCACCGATCCGCGCTCCCACCCAAAGCGCCCGCACAGGTATTCGCTGTACTCCACACCGTGGTAGCTGGCGTCGGGAAAGTGCCTGGCCACTGCACCCTGCCACAGGCCGATGCCGCAGCCCACATCAAGCACCCTCTTGACGGGCACGCGCAGGTACTTGAGGTAGCTGCACACAAAAGCGCCCAGCCGTTCGACATGCTCGGGGTCGACCACGCTGGTCTTCTTGTTGAAGTAGTAGCGCTGGTAGTACGCCTCGTCAAACCACTGGTCACTTGCTGATTGCACGCATGCTCCTTGTTGCTGGTGCACCCCACCGTGGGGCGTCCTCACCCTTCCGGCAGGTTCTCGTCCCGGTTCTTCGGCGTCACCCCCAGGTGCCGGTACGCCGCCAGCGTGGCAATGCGACCGCGCGGGGTGCGCTGCAAATAACCTTGCTGAATCAGATAGGGCTCAATCACGTCTTCAATGGTTTCACGCTCTTCGCCGATGCTGGCGGCAATATTGTCCAGCCCCACCGGGCCGCCGTCAAAGCGGTGAATCACGGCTTCCAGCAGTTTGCGGTCCATCAGATCGAACCCTTGCGGGTCCACATCCAGCATCACCAGTGCGCGGTTGGCAATGTCCAGCGTGATATGACCAATGCCCTTGACGTCAGCGTAATCGCGCACGCGGCGCAGCAGGCGGTTGGCAATGCGGGGCGTGCCGCGCGAGCGCCGGGCAATTTCAAAGCCGCCATCGGCGTCCATCGGGGCTTTGAGCAGGCCGGCGCTGCGCTTGACGATGCGCGCCAGTTCTTCAGGGGTGTAAAACTCCAGCCGCGCCACGATGCCAAAGCGGTCGCGCAGCGGGTTGGTCAGCATGCCAGCACGCGTGGTGGCACCCACCAGCGTGAAGGGCTGCAAGTCCAGCTTGATGGAGCGCGCTGCAGGCCCCCCGCCAATCATGATGTCGATCTTGTAGTCCTCCCGCGCGGGGTACAAAATCTCCTCCACCACGGCAGACAGGCGGTGGATCTCGTCGATGAAAAGAACGTCGTTCTTCTCAAGGTTGGTGAGGATGGCGGCCAGATCCTTGGGCTTTTCGAGTACCGGCCCGGACGTGGATCGCAGGTTC
>JAYTRR010000258.1:0-2744 GCA_043746005.1 Burkholderiales bacterium | reverse complement strand
GCCCGCAAGGCTGCCCGGCAGGGGCACGCCCAGCAGTTGGCACAGGTCGATGAAGTGGGGCTGCGCGCCTTGGCGTTCGTTCAGGTCACTGGCGGGGCCGCCGGGGCCCCATTTGGCGATGAATTGTTGGGGGGGTCATGGGTATTGGGTTGGTGAGTGCCATCAGTAGCCGCGCAACAGCATGTCCAGCGCGGTTTCAATTTCCAGCGTGGCTGCGCTGGCAGAGCCGACGGCGCTGCGTAGTTCATTGGCGTAAAAAACGGCAATGCCCAGTGGGTGCAAATGCACCGATTCACCGTCTACGGTTATCGCGGGGTTGAATCGCTCGGTCATGCCGGGAATGACGCCTGCGCGCACCAGCGGCACGCACACGCGCTCCACAAAGCGGTAGAGCAGGTCGCTCTGGATTTCGAGCACAAAGGGGAAAATCGGCCGGTCTTCCCCAATCGGATTGGGGTAAATGTCAAAGCGCGCCATGCTGGCTCAGGCTTCGCGCCAGCGCCGCACCCGCTGCGAGTACGGTTCGTTCTGGCTGGCCCAGGTGTTGTATTGCTCAATTTCAGACGCATGCGCGTCAGCCCATTCACGCGTGGCCTGGCTGTCGTTTTGGCGCGCGGTCTGCGGCGGCCCGTAATCGGGTTGCGACTCACGAACCACCGTCGTGATGGGCACGACTTTGACTGGACGCATCAAGATGCTGCCATCGGCTTGCAGATCCACTTCAAACAGCTGCCCCGCGTACTTTTTACCCAGCGAGATCTGGCCGCTGGCGCCAACTTCCTTGAGCATGGTGACTCCTTCCACAACGTCATGCCATCATGCCGCATGATTTTTTCAGCGTCAACCCATGGCTGGGCGCTAGTTGTCGTTCTCGCGGCGCAGGCGCACCACTGCTTGTTGGAGACAGGTCAACCTAAAAAACTGCACTACAGTCAAAAAATGACTCTACCCACCCTGCCCCTGACCTGCTTCACCCTCACCGAGGCCAATCATGTTGCCCACCTGGTCTTGAACCAGCCTGAGACCATGAACACCATGCACCCCACCTTCTGGCGCGAGCTGGACGCGGTGCTGACCCGGCTGCACAAAGACGGCTCGGCGCGCGCGCTGGTCATCAGCAGCACCGGCAAGCATTTCAGCGCCGGCATGGCGCTGGAAACCTTTGCGGGCGCCATTCAAATGGACGACCAGAGCCCTGAAGGCCGCGCCGCTATTTTTGACCTGCTGGGCGAAATGCAGGCCACCTTCACCAAGCTGGAAACCCTGCGCATGCCGGTGATTGCGGCCATTCAGGGTGGCTGCATTGGCGGCGCGGTCGACATGGTCAGCGCCTGCTGCATTCGCTACGCCACGCCGCAATCCTTCTTCTGCATCCAGGAAATCAACATCGGCATGGTGGCCGACGTGGGCACCCTGCAGCGCCTGCCCAAGCTCATTCCGCTGGCCATCGTGAAAGAAATGGCCTACACGGGCCGTCGATTGGGCGCCGACCGCGCTCTGCAATACGGGTTGGTCAACGCGGTGTTCGAAACGCCCGAGGCCATGCTGGAAGCCGCACTGATGTGCGCGGCCGAGATTGCGTCCAAGCCGCCCATTGCCATCTGGGGTACCAAGCAGGCCATTCACTACACGCGCGATCACTCGGTGGACGACGCGCTCAAACTACACGCGCGATCACTCGGTGGACGACGCGCTCAAACAAATGGGCTGGCTGCAGGGTGCGATCTGGAGCAACCGCCATGTAATGGAAGCCGTGATGGCCATGAAGACCAAGCGCCCGGGCGACTTCCCTGCGCTGGCAACGTTGAAATCTTTTAGCGAAATTGGCCTTTAGCCCGCGTGGAATATGCGCGAGAAGCTATGTTTTCAATAGCAATTACTGCCGCGCGGTGCGAATATTGCGCGGCAACGCCTGCGGGTGGCTGGTGCGAAACGGGTTGATATCCAGCCCGCCGCGGCGCGTGTAACGGGCATACACAGCGAGGCGCATCGGTTGGCAGCGCGTCCAGATGTCCATGAAGATGCGCTCCACACATTGCTCGTGAAACTCATTGTGGTTGCGAAAGCTCACCAAATACTGCAGCAGGCCGCCCTGCTCGATCTGGTCACCCGTGTAGCTGATCTGCACGCTGCCCCAATCGGGCTGCCCGGTGACCAGGCAATTGCTCTTGAGCAGGTTGCTGACGAACACTTCGGACACTGGTGCCTCGTTGCGGGTAGCGGTCAGCAGCTCGGGCGCGGGGGTGTACTGCGCGCATTCAATGTCAAGCCGGTCCAGGTTCAGGCCATCGAGTTCGTGCACCGGTTCGCGGTCAAACAGGTCGGGGCCGAGCAGCGTGACGCCAATGGACGATGGCATGACGCCCGCCGCCTCGGCATTGCGCCACACGGCTTCGGTGATGTCGGAGCGCAAGCGGTCCCGCACCGCGCTGGCATCAACGAACTTCGTGTTGTTGAAGCTGTTGAGGTAGAGCTTGAAAGACTTGCTCTCCACAATGTTGACCGATTCGCAGGGCACCGTGAAGTGCGCCAGCGCCACCTGCGGCTTGCCGCGCAGATTGAGCCAGCTCAGCTCAAACGCGGTCCACATGTCGGCACCAAAGAATGGCGACGCACCCGTGATGCCGATTTCGGCCCGCTTGCCCGCGCGGGGAATGGGAAACAACAGGGACGCGTCGTACTGGTCGATGTAGGCGGATGCCTTGCCCAACTGGGATTGTTCTGGACTGTTCATGGTGTGGTGG
>JAYTRR010000257.1:0-8641 GCA_043746005.1 Burkholderiales bacterium | reverse complement strand
CATGCTGCGCGTCTTCGTAGCGCGGGTGCAAGGCGCTCAATTTGATGGATATTCCGTCATTTTGCTCGCAAGCCCAATCAATATGTGCGCAGGCAGCTATTGATTTAATAGCGTCTGTATAACTGGCAAGGTAGGCCAGCGCGTCCTTGTCGGTGCGTGCGCCTTCGCCGAGCATGTCGTAGCTGAACCTGAGATTCGCGGTTTTTTTCCTGGAATCTTCTGCCTCGTTCATCGCATCCGAAATCGTCTGGCCGAGCACAAATTGCCGCCCCAGCAACTGCACCGCACGCACCGTAGCGGCGACCACGCTGCGCGCGCCCAGCTTGCTCATCAGGCTGGGCTGGCCGTCCTGCGGCAAAAACTTTTTGGACAGGGCAATGCTGGATGCCGACAGCCGCGCCATCATGCCGTCACCGGCCGAATCAAAGTCGGCGCGGCCGAGCTGGTCGGCGGTGAGTTCAATCGCGGTTTGCGCATCGGGCACGCGCAGCAATGCCTCCGCCAAGCGCATCAGCGCCAGACCTTCGGCACTCGATATCGGATATTCCTTCAGCAAACTTTCCATGGCCCAGAACGGCGGCGGGTTGCTGCGCACCGCGTGTACCCACGGCCGGGCCGCCTGCGCCGCCGCCGCCCAGTCGAGCGCGCCGGCCAGGGCCTGCAGGTGCGACGACACCACGGCCGATTCGAGGCGATAGGGAAAGGGCAGGCGCGGTGCGGGGGACGAGACAGGCATGCGAATACTCCGGCAAGAAGGAATGAAAGGGTGAATGCCCTCATGGTGGCTTGATCGACATTGAATTTCCCGCTAAATTTCCTTTATTTAACAAACTTATTCACTAGCAATGAACCAAGATTTACCCGCAATAGATCGCATCGACCTGAAAATACTGAATGTTCTGCAGCAGGACGGCCGTGTTTCGAACCTCAAGCTGGCCGAAAGCGTGGCGCTGTCGCCCACCGCCGTGCTGGCGCGCGTGCAACGCCTTACGCGGGGCGGCTACATCCTGGGCTATGAGGCGCAGCTCGACCCCGCGAAGCTCGGCGCCGGCCTGATGGTGTTCGTCGAAGTGCTGCTGGACCGCACCACGCCGAACGTGTTTGACGCCTTCAAAGCGGCGGTGCAGGTGCGGCCCGAGATCATGGAATGCCACATGGTGGCGGGCGGTTTTGACTACCTGCTCAAAACCCGCATGGCTGACATGGAGGCCTACCGTGCCTTCGCCGGCACCGTGCTGTGGCAGTTGCCCGGCGTGCGCGAGACGCGCACCTATGCCGTGATGGAAGAGGTGAAAAACACGACCCGACTGCCTTTGCTGTAGATACAAACCCTTTATTGAGGCGGTGAGCAATCAGTCAGAATGACGGGCATGATTACTCGACGCCAATTTTCCCTCTCCGCCGCCGCCCTGGGTGGATTTCCGGCTGTTCACGCACAGTCCGACAAAATCATTCTGGGGCAGTCGGCCCCTTTTACAGGTCCCACCGCGCAGCTGGGCATCCAGTTCCATGCGGGTGCCAAGCTGTACTTTGACCTGCTCAATGCCGACGGCGGAGTGGGTGGCCATAGTGTGGAAATCCGGCACCTGGACGACGGATATGAACCCGATCGCTGCGCAGAGAACACCCGCAAGTTCATTGATGACGAGGTGTTCAGTCTGTTTGGCTACATTGGCACGCCCACCAGCGTGGTGGCCCTGCCTCTGGCCACCAAGGCAAAGATGCCGTTTGTGGCACCGTTCACCGGTGCGATGGCGCTGCGCGTCCCCTTGAACCGCTACGCCTTTCATGTGCGCGCTTCGTACAACGACGAGACGGCGCTCATCGTCAAACACCTCACCAACCTGGGACTCAAGAAGATTGCGGTTTTTCACCAAAACGATGCCTACGGCAAGGCGGGCCTGGACGGCGTGACGCTGGCTCTGGCTGCACTGAACCTCAAGCCAGTGGCCACTGCCACGGTGGAGCGCAACTCGGTTGACGTTGCCAAGGCCGTGGAAACCCTCAACGCCGCGGCGCCAGATGCCGTGGTGCAGATTGGCGCTTACAAGGGATGCGCCGCCTACATCAAGGCTGCACGCGCAGCCGGATATGGCGGCGTGTTCTACAACGTGTCCTTTGTCGGCACACAGGCGCTTGCAGACGAGCTGGGTAAAGCCGGCGCTGGCGTGGTGGTCTCTCAGGTGATGCCCTCGCCCTACAACAACACGCGCGCCGTCACGCGTGAATTCAATGAGGCAGTTCGCAAAACCAATGGTGCCGTGCAGGTCAACTTCTCCAGCATGGAGGGGTTTGTGGCGGCCAAAGTCATGGCCGAAGGCCTGCGCCGCGCGGGCGGCAAGGGCGGGCGCGAGGGCCTGATCCGCGGGCTGGAAAGCATTTCCAACCAGTCCTTTGGCGGATTCCAGGTGGACTTTTCACGCACGGATCACGTGGCGTCCAGCTTTGTCGAGCTATCCATGCTGACCGGTGACAGGCGGGTGCGCACCTGAGTCTGAACCGCTTAGGTGCGCGCACCGAAAATGGCGCTGCCCACACGCACCAGGGTGCTGCCCGAAGCAATGGCAGCGTCCAGGTCGCTGCTCATGCCCATGGAGAGCGTGTCCAAAGTCAGCCCTGCATGGTTTACCGCATCAAACAGGGCTCTAGCCCTCGCAAACACTGCGCAAGCAGCTACAAAATCAGGAGCAGGCTCGGGAATGCACATCAGGCCGCGCAACTGCAGGCGGGGCAATCCGGCCACCGCATGCGCCAGCTCCAGCGCATCGGCAGGCACCACGCCGGACTTGGTCACGCCCCCATCCACATTGACCTGAATGCACACCTGCAGCGGTGCCAGATGCGAAGGGCGCTGCTCGCTCAGGCGTTGGGCAATCTTCAGACGGTCAATCGTGTGGACCCAATCGAAATGCTCGGCCACCAGCCGCGTCTTGTTGCTTTGAATCGGGCCAATGCAATGCCACTGCAACGGCAAAGCGTGCAATGCGGTGATTTTGTCCACCGCTTCCTGAATGTAGTTTTCACCAAAAGCGGTCTGGCCCGCAGCATAGGCCTGGGCCACCGCATCGGCGCCGAAGGTCTTGGAAACGGCGAGCAGCGCCACGGCGTCAACCGGTCTGTTGGCCTGTGTACACGCCTGTGCAATGCGGGCGCGCACGTCTTGGAGATTGGCTGCAATCATGGTCATAATCTGTCAAGCCTAACAAACAAAGATCAACCCTGAAGAGGACTCCGTGGACATTACCCAATTGCTGGCTTTTAGCGTCAAAAACAAAGCCTCGGATTTGCACCTCTCGGCCGGGTTGCCACCCATGATTCGTGTCCACGGCGACGTTCGCCGTATCAACGTGGAGGCGCTGGACCACAAGCAGGTTCACGCCATGGTGTACGACATCATGAACGACACCCAGCGCAAGCACTACGAAGAGTTTCTGGAGATTGACTTCTCGTTTGAAATTGACGGTCTGGCACGTTTTCGGGTCAACGCGTTCAACCACAACCGTGGCGCCGGCGCGGTGTTCCGGACCATTCCCAGCAAGATCCTCTCGCTGGAGCAACTCAATGCCCCCAAGATCTTCGCCGACCTGGCCTTAAAGCCGCGCGGCATGGTGCTGGTGACAGGACCCACGGGCTCCGGCAAATCCACCACGCTGGCGGCCATGGTCAACTACCTCAATGAGACCGAGTTCGGCCACATCCTGACCGTGGAAGATCCGATCGAATTCGTCCACGAATCCAAGAAATGCCTGGTGAACCAGCGCGAGGTCGGGCCGCACACGCTGAGCTTTGCCGCCGCGCTGCGCTCCGCCTTGCGTGAAGACCCCGACTGTATTCTGGTGGGCGAAATGCGCGACCTGGAAACCATTCGCCTGGCCATGACGGCGGCCGAAACCGGTCACCTGGTGTTTGGCACACTGCACACGTCGAGTGCGGCCAAAACCATCGACCGGATCATTGACGTGTTCCCGGCGGACGAGAAAGAAATGGTACGGGCCATGCTCTCCGAATCCCTGCAGGCCGTCATCTCGCAGACCCTGTGCAAGACCAAGGACGGCCAGGGCCGCGTGGCCGCCCACGAGATCATGCTGGGCACCAGCGCCATTCGCAACCTGATCCGTGAGGCCAAGGTGGCGCAAATGTATTCCAGCATCCAGACCGGTAACAGCGTGGGCATGAAAACGCTGGACCAGGACCTCACCGACCTGGTCAAGCGCAATGTCATCAGTGCTGCAGAGGCCCGCAGCAAGGCCAAGATCCCTGAAAACTTTCCCGGCTAACAAAGGCGCACATGAAAGGAATTCTTGCACTTCTCAGGGCCAAGATAGGGCCTGCACCCCGAGCGAACGAGGACACCACCGACACCACCCTCTTCGCCTCCGCCTTTGCCGGACAAGGGGTCACCCCCTCGCTGCTGGTACCGTGGGATGCCCGGGCCGTCGAAATTGGCGCTGCGCGCATCAGTCCCAGCCAGGGCGTAAAAATGATGCAGAAGCTCTGGATCAAGGACCGCTACATGAGCCACCTGGATGGCAAAGCCGTTCTGAACCTGCAGCGCTTCTTTGACTTTGCCAGCGTACCCGGCGGACGCGATGTGATTCGCCAGGAAGAATACGGCAACTTCATGCTGGTGCTCTTGTCGGGCACCATGAGCATCGATCGGCACCAGCCCTGGGGCGAAAACCTGCGACTCGCAGAGTCCCACCCGGGCGATATTTTGGGCGAAATGTCCTTACTCGACAGTGGCATCCGGTTCTCCAGCTGCACCACCATTACGGACTGCAGAATTGCCATCCTGAGCGCCGGCGCTCTGGATGAAATGATGGAGACCGAACCTATGCTGGCTGCCAGCCTGATTGCATTGCTGGCACGCAAGTTGTCGCTGCGCTTGCGAGCGGTGAGCGCACGGCTGAGCGATCCCGGTGTCACCCCATAAATCAAGCGCAAGGGATATTCCATGGAACGCGATCAGGCAACCAAGTTCATCAACGATTTGCTCAAGCTGATGGTCAGCCGCAATGGCAGTGACCTGTTCATCACGGGCGATTTTCCGCCCGCCATCAAGGTCGATGGCAAGGTGACGAAAGTGTCACCCCAGCCCCTGAATGCGACGCACACACTGGCCCTGGCGCGCTCCATCATGAGCGATAAGCAGGTCGCCGATTTTGAGCGCACCAAAGAAAGCAATTTCGCCATTTCTCCACCCAACATTGGCCGTTTTCGGGTCAACGCCTTCATCCAGCAGGGCAAGGTGGGCATGGTGCTGCGGGTGATTCCATCCATATTGCCGACGATTGACGGCTTGGGTGTGCCCCAAATTCTGAAAGAGATCGCTCAGTCCAAGCGCGGCTTGTGCATCATGGTGGGCGCCACGGGGTCGGGCAAATCGACCACGCTGGCGGCCATGGTCGACTGGCGCAATGAAAACTCCTACGGACACATCATCACGATTGAGGACCCGGTGGAGTTTGTGCACATGCACAAGAACTGCGTGGTGACCCAGCGCGAAGTAGGGCTGGACACCGACAGCTGGGCGGCGGCTCTCAAGAACACGCTGCGCCAGGCACCCGATGTGATCTTGATGGGCGAGATTCGCGACCGGGAAACCATGGAGCACGCCGTGGCCTTCGCCGAAACCGGCCACCTGTGTCTGGCCACGCTGCACGCCAACAGCGCCAATCAGGCGCTGGACCGCATCATCAACTTCTTCCCGGAAGAGCGACGCAGCCAGTTGTTGATGGACCTGTCGCTCAACCTGAAGGCTCTGGTGTCACAGCGGCTGATTCCCAAGCAAGACGGCAAAGGCCGATCCGCTGCGGTGGAGATCATGATCAACTCGCCGCTGATATCGGACCTGATCTTCAAGGGTGAGGTTACCGAAATCAAGGAGATCATGAAGAAGAGCCGCCAGGCCGGCATGCAGACCTTTGACCAGGCGCTGTTTGACATGTACGAGAAACAGATGATCACCTACGAGGACGCGCTGCGCAACGCCGACTCCCTGAATGACCTGCGCTTGCAGATCAAGCTCAACAGCCAACGCGCCAAATCGAGTGATTTGAGCGCCGGCACCGAAAACTTTGCCATTGTCTAAACCCACTCCAGCCAAACAATGTCCAGCACCAACCCCAAAACATACGAAGCCACCCCGCCTTTGACCGTCGCCTTTCTGGGCCTGGGCGTCATGGGTTACCCCATGGCGGGCCATCTGGCGCTGGCGGGCCATCAGGTTACGGTGTACAACCGAACTGCTATTAAATCAATAGCGTGGTGCGCAGAATACACGCGGGCTAGCAGCACAAGAGGCGCGCATTCGCATGCCGCAACGCCCCGACTGGCCGCACACAACGCCGATATCGTTTTTTGCTGTGTGGGCAATGACACCGACTTGCGCAGCGTCACGCTGGGGCCAGACGGCGCCTTTGCCGGCATGAAGCCTGGCGCCATCTTTGTGGACCACACCACGGCATCCGCCAGCGTGGCCCGCGAGCTCGGCGCTACCGCACAGCACATGGGTGTGCACTTTGTGGATGCGCCGGTATCCGGTGGGCAAGCGGGTGCGCAAAACGGCATGCTGACCGTGATGTGCGGCGGCAACAGCGCCGCTTTTGAAGCCGCGCAGCCGGCGGCCATGGCATTCTCGCGCGCCTTCACCTTGCTCGGCGACAACGGCGCGGGTCAGCTGGCCAAGATGGTCAACCAGATCTGCATAGCCGGGCTGGTGCAGGGCCTGAGCGAGGCTATCGCCTTTGGGCAGCAGGCCGGGCTGGACATGAACCAGGTGCTGGACGTGATTGGCAAGGGTGCGGCCCAAAGCTGGCAGCTCGACAACCGCGGCAAGACCATGGTGGCCGACCAATTCGATTTCGGCTTTGCGGTGGACTGGATGCGCAAAGACCTGGGGCTGGTACTGGACGAGGCCAAACGCAATGGTGCACGCCTGCCCGTGACCGCACTGGTAGACCAGTTTTACGCCGACGTACAGCACATGGGCGGCAACCGATGGGATACTTCGAGCCTGATCAAGCGGCTGAAGTAAAAAAGCCAAAAAAAAAGCCCCGATGAGCGGGGCTTTTTTTATTTGCCTGTCGCGGCCGGTTGCGGCAACTGGCGCGCCAGTTCGTCTTCGCTGATGATTTCCATCACGCGCACGACGCGCTGCACGCCTGAAATACCGCTGATGATCTCAGTCGCCCGCTTGGCTTCGCGTTGCGTCACCCGGCCCATCATGTAGACCGTACCACGCTCGGTAGTGATCTTGAAGGAATTGGAAAACAGGTCTTTGGCGTCCAGCAATGAGGCTTTGACTTTGCCGGTCACCAGGGTATCCGACGAGCGCTGCGTGTAGTTTGACACGCCCATGACGGCCAGCTCATTCACGATGTTGCGCACGTTATCCACACCGGAGACGATTTGCTCCACCAGCTGCTTGTCCTGCGCACTGGGTACTTCGCCCGTGATCAGTACCTGGCGGTTGTAGCTGGTGATATTGACGTGCACGCGCTCACCCACATTCTCGCGAATGCGGCTGCTGGCCCGCAGCTCGATTCCCTCGTCCTCCACCACGGTGCCCGAGGTACGGCGGTCGGTTGCGACAAGTCCGCCGACGACTGCGCCACCCATCACCAATGGAAAGCAAGCCGTCAGACTCACCAAACTGCCGGCCAGTACCAGCGCAAGGCCCGCGCTTCGCAATGAAATACTCATGTGTTGGACTCCTGTTCGCCCAAAAGCTGGGCATCGACCGCATCACAAATGCAATGCAAGACCAAAAGATGCACTTCCTGAATGCGTGCAGTGCGCTCGTGTGGCACACAAATATGCACATCGGTGTCGCGCAAAACCTGCGCCATCTTGCCGCCTCCGCGTCCCGTCAATCCCACCACCACCATTTCGCGCGCATGGGCGGCTTCAATGGCCGCCAGCACGTTGGCTGAGTTGCCACTGGTAGAAATCGCCAGCAGCACGTCGCCGGGCGAGCCCAGCGCCCGCACCTGGCGGGAGAAGATGACGTCAAAGCTGTAGTCGTTGGCAATGGCGGTGATGATGGAGGTGTCTGTCGTCAAGGCGATGGCACCCAGCTCGGGGCGCTCGCGCTCGAAACGGCCAACAAATTCAGCGGCGAAATGCTGGGCATCCGCCGCCGACCCGCCGTTACCACACACCAGCACCTTGCCCCCGCTGGTTACGCAGGCCAGCATAGCCTGCACCGCAGCCGCTATGGGTTTGCTCAGGACTTGCGCCGACTGGTATTTCAGGTCAGCGCTGTCGATAAAGTGTTGTTGAATTCGTTGTTCCAGCATGGCTCGGATGATACCGCGCTGCAGCAAACCATGGTGACTGGCCCAAATAAGCTAATAGGCGTCAAAGGCAGCCTGCAACCACTGCACCCCGGCGGCTTCCATCACCACCACATCAAACCGGCAAGGCGGCAGCGCGGGCAGGCGCATCAGGTAGTGGCGGGCTGCAAATATGATGCGCCGCTGCTTGACGCCCCCCACGCTGGCGGCGGCGCCTCCGTGGCGCGCCGATGCGCGTTTGCGCACCTCCACAAACACGGTGGTGCCGTCGGGCGCGCGCATGATGAGGTCAATCTCGCCACCGCCGCGCCCGGGGGTCCGATAATTGCGCGTTATCAACCGCA
>JAYTRR010000256.1:0-8651 GCA_043746005.1 Burkholderiales bacterium | reverse complement strand
GCAGGGACGCGCTGACGGTGACGGTCGGCAATTCCAGATCAGGGAATTGCTGCACCTTCATGGCTTGAAACGACAGCAGACCCGCAAAGGTCAACAGGACAAACAGCATCGCCGCCGGAATCGGGTTTTTGATGGACCACGCGGAAACATTCATAGTGCCGCCTGCCGAGCCGCCTCAAAGGAGGCATGCACCCCCTTGGGGGGCAACGAACGCATGTGAGTGTGGGGGTTCATATTTGCTCCTTATTTGCTAGCAGCTTGCGCAGGCTTTGCGGGGGCTACAGCACTATTGACCACACGAATCAGGTCGCCATCGCTCAGAAAACTGCCGCCGCTGGTGACCAGCGTGTCTTCGGGCTTCACGCCGCTGAGCACCTCAACCTGGTCACCCACCACACGGCCGGTCTGGACCTTGAGCTGGTTCACCCGGTTGTCGGTACCGATGCGGTAGACATAGCTGAAACCGTCACGCACCAGCACCGCGGTTTGTGGCACGGTTAGGGCCTGCGAACTGCCCAGCTCAAATTCCCCACGCGCAAACATGCCTGGCTTGAACCCAGCGCCCACGCTTTTTCCCTGGGGCGACCCGGCGGACACTTGCCGCGTATCCAGATCTACATAGACCAAACCGTTGCGGGTGGCCACATCCACCGTGGGCGACACCATGCGCACACGGCCTTTGGCTTGCGCGCCACCAGGCGCGGTCACGGTGACCGCGGTACCCGGGGTCACGCGGGCGAGTTCACTGGAAGTGACTTCACCGCGCCACTCTAGCCGGCCCTGGCGGATGAGCTTGAACATTTCGGTGCCCGCGGCCACCACCGATCCCACGGTGGCATTGCGCGCGGAGATGATGCCGCCGTCCGGGGCCAGCAACTGGGTGTGTTTAAGGCGCAGCAACTGGGAGTCCAGTTGCGCTTTGGCGGACTCCACCCGGGCCCGGGCGGTTTGTTCCTGGGTCAGGTACTGGGTGACTTGCTGGGCACTGATGGCACCGCTGCCTTGCACTGCGCGGGCGCGGTCGGCGTTGGCGGTGGCCTCGGCGGCGTTGGCTTGCGCTTCGGCAAAGCTCGCTCGGGTCAGGGCCACATCGGCCTGCACGCTCTCGGCGGCAAACGTTGCCAGCACCTGGCCACGTTGCACCACATCACCGATCTGGGCTTTGAGTTCCAGTACCCGCAGGCCCCCGACTTCGGATCCCACGCTGGCTTCCTGCCAGGCTGCCACGCCACCGTTGGCGGCCAGCTTGATGGGCAGGGAGCCGCTGGTGGCGTGTGAACCCGTCACCGTCAGCGCCGCCTTGGGGGCTGCTGCCCCTTGTTTGGTGGTGTCAGCCGCCTGGGAGTGGGTCACAAAAAGACCCAGCGCGGCCAGCGTGATCAGGCTGGCGCCGGCCAGGCCCAGGGTCAGGGGTTTGATTGCAAATCGGTTCAGAAAGAGGTTCATGGTGTGCTCGCGTCGGGTCGACCAGGGGTGTTGGGGTCGGTGTCAAAAATCAGGGAGTGGCGTCGGGTTCAAAGCCGCCACCGAGTGCGCGGTACAGGGCAACCCATGCCAGATTGCGCTCCAGTGCCAGTGTGAGCACGGCGGACTCGGAAGTCAGTGCACTGCGGCGCGTGTCCTCTAGCTCAATCAGACTGGCCAAGCCCTGGCCAAAACGCGCCTGGGTGGCCGCCAGTGATTCGGCATAGCCCTGCGATGAAATGGTGGCATCCGCGCTGCGAAGGTCGGTGGTGTGTAGATTGACCAGTGCCTCTTCCACCTCCTGCACGGCCTGGCGTACCTTGCCCTGGTACACCGCCACCACCGCTTGGTAGTTGGCCTCGGACGCCTGCACGGCCGCCACCCGCTGGCCGCCATCGAACAGGGGAACACTCAGTGACAGGGGGCCGAACGACCAGGTCGTGAGATTTTGTTCGCCGGCGCCGCTGCTCACCCGCAGTGCGCCAATGGAGCCGTTGAGGCTGAGGCGTGGCAAGCGCTGTGCCTTCGCGCTGCCCACCTGGGCGCTGGCCACCACCACATCGCGTTCGGCGGCAAACACATCCGGGCGTTGGGAGAGGGTCTGGGCCGGCACACTTGCTATCGAAACAGGAGCTTTCTGAGCAGGTTTTACAAGGGCTGCAGCCAGTTTTGACCGCAATTCTGGCTCGGGAATAGCTGTCAGCGCCACCAGTCCTTTCGTGAACAGATCGCACTGCCCGGCCTGCTGGGTGAGGCGGCTACTGCTGTCAGCGGCGCTGGCGCGTGCCATGGAGGCCAGCGAGGGCGCCACAAAACCGACCCGGGCGTTGATGGCCGTCAGCCGCGCAGTCTCCTGGCGGGATGCCGCATCGCGTTGCGCTACGGCCAACTGCTGGTTGCAGGTGGCCAGGTTGTAGTAGAGCTTGGCCACCTCGGCGGCCACCGACACCCGTGCGTCGTGCCAGTGGGCCTGCGTGCCCTGCACCTGAGCCTGTGCCGCATTGCTGACCGCGCGGTTGGCTCCGACCAGGTCCAGTTCCCACGCGGCCTGCAGACCGATTTGCTGGGTTGTCGCCACCGGCTCATTGGGCAGGCTCACGCCGCGGCTGGCGCTCAACTGGGCACTCACGCCCGGTAGTAGCGCGGCATGGGCCGTGGCTTGCTGTGAACGAGCCGCCTCAATACGCGACAGCGCCTGTGCCACCGAGGGGTTCACGCCCTGGGCGGCGGTGATCAGTTCTGCCAGCAGCGGGTCGCCTTGCTGTTGCCACCACTGGGCCAGTGAGCCGACTGTGCCCTGGTGAGGCAAGGGCGCCTGCCACTGCGGCGCAACCACCGGGTTCACCCGGGTGAGCGGCATCAGGGTGGAGCAAGCGGACAGTGCCAGCACGGCTGCCAGGGAAGCGAGTTTATGTAAGGGGTGCGAGATCATTGGAGGGACTTGCGGGTTGAATGTGAAGGTGGCACCTGCGCCGTGCGTCGCCGTGTTTCGGCGTCGACCAAAGCCATTGCGTAGGACACCAACCGATCGCCATACTGATCCAGGGCGCCGGGTGCGGCCATCAACTGCGGGCGAACGGCGTTGATTACATCGCTGCCGACGTGCAGCATCATGCCCAGACCCGCGATCGAGAAAGCCAGGCGGTGGATATCGTCGTCCGCCTCTGTGACATCCAGGTGGCGGCACAGAACCCCCACCAGCGCCATGTGTGCGGGCTTGATGTGGGTGTCAATCTCTTCTTGCCAGATGCCAGTGGGTTCCAGCATTTCGCGAAAGTGCAGTTTCATGCACTGCTGCATCATTTGACCCTGTTTGAGCGGCTCCACAAACCCCCGAAACATTCCTGCGATGGCCTGCTCAAGGGTCAAGGCGGCGCCATCCATGATCTGGGTCGATACATCCGGATTGCAGCGCGGATCGAGCCAGACAGCGCGGTACAGGCCGGCCTTGTCGCCAAAGTAGTAGCTGATGGAGGCGATGTTGACCTGTGCGGCCAGCGCAATCTTGCGGGTGGATGTCTTGGTGAATCCTTTTTCCGCGAATAACGCCAGGGCTGCTTCCAGCAGGCGGTTGCGCGCCTCGGCGCCATCGCTGCGCAGCGGCTTGGCCGCAGTGGGAGAGAGGGCTGAAGTTGACATAGGTTCCGATTCTATCGAATTAAATCAAACGTTTGATTTAATTAGCCTATAGGCTTTATGGGGCTATGGGCGGGCTACCCGGCCATCAGCTTGTGAATCAGATCCCCGGTGGTGGATGATTTGTACTTGCGCATCAGGCGTGCGCGGTAGATTTCGACCGTGCGGTGGCTGATGGTGAGCGTCTTGCCGATTTGCTTGGAAGTGAGGCCCTGCATCAGTTGGGCAGCTACTTCGCGCTCGCGGGGGGTCAGTTCGGCCTTGACGGGGCGGCGCGCGCTCAGGTCTTCAAACGACCAGATGCCCGCTTCGTGCGGCGCTTCGCGGTTCAGCGCCCGTCCCGTCACGTGGCACCAGAAGGCTTCGCCCTTGAGGCGACCCTCTAGGCGACGCATGATGCGGTCATCGGCATAGGTGCCACTGCGGTTCAGAATGGGGCTGATGCGCGCGCCCGTGCGCTCGAACTCGTCCGCGCTGGGGTACAGCACTTGAAAGGATTGCCCGATCAGCTGTTCTCGCGTCGTGCCAAACATCTCGCACAGGCGCTGGTTGCAGTCCATGATGGTGCGGTTGCGCGAAAGCGCAAGGCCCACCGGGGCCAGGTCAAACGCCAACTGGTAGTCAATGTCCATCGGCATAGGGTTAGACTTTACGAAAAACTACGTATAGGAATAGGTAGTATCGTACGGCCATTGATTCTTCACAGGAGACTGTTTCAATGAACAAGATTTTCCCCAGTGCAGCCCAGGCGCTGCAAGGCATCGTCCACGACGGCCAACTCATGGCGGTGGGTGGTTTTGGCCTGTGTGGCATTCCGGAAGCGCTGATTGATGCGCTGCGCGACAGCGGCGTCAAAGACCTGACAGTTATCTCCAACAACGCGGGTGTCGATGGCTTTGGCCTGGGCAAGCTGCTGGAAACCCGTCAGATCAAGAAAATGATCTCCAGCTACGTGGGCGAGAACAAGGAGTTTGAGCGCCAGTACCTGGTCGGTGAACTGCAGCTGGAATTCACGCCCCAGGGCACGCTGGCAGAAAAGCTGCGTGCGGGCGGTGCCGGCATTCCGGCGTTCTACACCCGCACGGGCGTGGGCACCCTTGTGGCCGAAGGCAAGGAAATACGGGAGTTCAATGGCCATGTGCACGTCATGGAGCTTGCGCTGCTGCCCGATGTGTCGCTGGTCAAGGCCTGGAAGGCCGACAAGAGCGGGAATCTGATTTTCCGTCGCACTGCGCGCAACTTCAACCCGGCCGTTGCCATGGCTGGCAAGGTCACGGTGGTGGAGGTGGAAGAAATCGTGGAGACCGGTACTTTTGATCCCGACGCAGTGCACCTGCCTGGCATCTATGTGCACCGGATCGTGCTGAACGCAAATCCTGAAAAGCGCATCGAGAAGAGAACCATTACCGAAAAATCACCCGAGAAAGCAGGAGTCTGAACATGGCCTGGACACACGACCAAATGGCAGCGATTGCTGCACGCGAACTGCACGACGGGTTTTACGTCAACCTGGGTATTGGCTTGCCAACCCTGGTGGCCAACTTTGTAAATCCCGATATTGAAGTCTGGCTTCAGAGTGAAAACGGCATGCTCGGCATTGGCCCGTTCCCCACTGAAGACGCGGTCGATGCCGACCTCATCAACGCCGGCAAGCAGACCGTCACCACCATTTCCGGCTCCAGCATTTTTGGCAGTCACGACAGCTTTGCCATGATTCGCGGTGGCAAGATCAACCTGAGCATTCTGGGTGCCATGCAGGTCAGTGAAAAGGGCGATCTGGCCAACTGGATGATCCCCGGCAAGATGGTCAAGGGCATGGGCGGTGCCATGGACCTGGTGGCGGGCGTCAAGAGCGTAGTCGTGCTGATGGAGCATGTCGCCAAAAAGAAGGACGGCACCATCGACCTCAAAATCCTGCCAAGCTGCACGCTGCCATTGACGGGCGTGGGTGTGGTGGACCGCATCATCACCGATTTGGCCGTGCTGGACGTGACCCCGCACGGACTCAAAGTGGTTGAAATGGCACCGGGTGTCACTGCGGAAGAACTGCAGGCCAAAACCGGCGTACAACTGGTTTAGGCGACTCCCCACTCCGGTTAAGATGCCTTGACATTACCCGGGGAAAACATGTCCAGAGCGCTCAAAGTTTTAATGTTCATCTATTTCGTGGTGTTCGTCACCACGGGGGCGTTCATGGTGCTCATCGTGAATGCGGATGAGGCCTCGCCGTACTGGATTGGCCTGCTGGCCCGCAACCACGGTATTGTGTTCGTGTGGCACCTGGCGTGCTGGATGACGATGGGCATGTTCTCGAATTACTACTGGGACCTGTTCAATATGGGCCGGGGGCTGGAATCGGTGCAGGTGGAGCGAATCGTGCTGCCTCTGCTGGTTTCCCCCGTTGTTTTTTACCCGACCTATAACCTGTGGCTCTCCAGCAGTTCGCAAAGCTACATCCTGTTTGAAGTCATCGCTTTTCAGGGCGGCTTTTTTTGGCAGGCGCTCTTTACCAAGGCCAAGCCTCTGGATGTTGCTGCCACGGTTATTCCCTGGTCGGTGAACAACAGCGGCAGTTCCAAATAACAGTCGTTTGTTCAGCCGGGCCGGACCATCCGAAACAATTGATCCGGCCCCACGGAGAAATAGTCCGCTGGGCCGCCGCCGCGCAACACGTGACCGGCCTCGGCCGTGATGTAAACGCCGTCTTTAAGCAGGGCTTTGGCAATGTGCACAGCCACTACTTCGCCCAGTACCAGCCAAGTAGGCACCTTTTCGCCATCGGCTCCCTGCAACTGCAGAATTTGCGTCAGGCGGCATTCAAACGACACCGGGCTCTCGGCCACCCGCGGCGCGGCGATGACGCGAGAGGCGACGGACGTTAGCCCTGCCAGTGTGAATTCGCTGACATGGGGCGGTACCGGAGCGCAGGTCTGGTTCATGGCTTCGGCCAGTGCGCGCGTGGTGAGGTTCCACCCGAACTCGCCCGTTTCTTCTATGTTGCGGACCGTATCTTTGTAGCCAATGCTGGCAAACCCAACGATAGGTGGCGTGTAGTTAAAAGCGTTGAAAAAGCTGTATGGCGCCAGGTTCAACGCGCCCGCCGCGCTACGCGAAGAAATCCAGCCGATAGGGCGTGGCCCCACGATGGCGTTGAAGGGATCATGCGGCAGGCCATGGCCATTGCGGGGTTCGTAGAAATGAATTTCATCAGACAAAGGTAGCTCCAAAGGATTCAGTTGATTCATCGTCAACATCATCCCTCACTTTGCGCAGGTGCTAGCCAATTGGGCCATGCCGCTTGCCGGACAGCAGCGGTTCAACCTAAGTACCGGCATGGGTCAACCGCCGACTTCTGCTACTTCTGAATGTCGCCAATGCAGAGGTATTTGATTTCCACATAGTCGTCCATGCCAAAGTGCGAACCCTCGCGGCCCAGGCCGGATTGTTTGACGCCGCCAAACGGCACGTGTTCGGTGGCCAGAATGCCCACGTTGACGCCCACCATGCCGTACTCCAGCGCCTCACCCACGCGGTAGATGCGGCCGATGTCGCGGCTGTAGAAATAGCTGGCCAGGCCGAACTCGGTGGCGTTGGCCGCATCAATGACTTCCTGCTCGGTGGTGAACTTGAACACCGGCGCAAACGGGCCAAAGGTCTCTTCCTTGGCGCACAGCATGTCGGCGGTGGCATCAGATACAACTGTAGGTTCAAAAAATTGTCCGCTGAGTTTGTGGCCACCCGTGAGCAGCTTGCCGCCTTTGGCAATTGCGTCGTCAACATGGCGCTGCACTTTTGCTACAGCGGCATCTTCAATCAATGGCCCCTGGCTCACACCTTCTTCAAAACCGTTACCCACTTTGAGTGTTTTGACTTTGGCTGCAAACTTTTCAACAAATTGCTCGTAGACCGCGTCTTGCACGTAGATGCGGTTGGCGCACACGCAAGTCTGGCCTGCGTTGCGGTATTTGCTGGCCATGGCACCTTCAACGGCTGAATCCACATCGGCATCGTCAAACACGATAAACGGTGCGTTGCCGCCCAGCTCCAGCGACAGTTTTTTGACCGAGGGCGCACTTTGCGCCAGCAAAATACGGCCGACCTCTGTGGAGCCGGTAAAGCTGATGTGGCGCACGATGTCACTGGCGCAAAATACCTTGCCAACAGCAATCGAGTTGTCACTGTCGGCAGTCAAGACATTGAGCACGCCAGCTGGTATGCCTGCACGCATGGCCAACTCGGCGGCGGCCAGTGCCGTCAGGGGTGTCAGCTCTGCCGGCTTGATGACAACGGTGCAACCGGCGGCTAGCGCAGGTGCCACCTTGCGGGTAATCATGGCCAGCGGAAAGTTCCATGGCGTAATGGCGGCGCAAACACCAATCGGCTGCTTCAAAACCGTCAGCCGGCGGCTGTTGTCGAACTGGGGCAGGGTCTCGCCATTGACGCGCTTGGCTTCTTCGGCGTACCACTCGACAAAGCTAGCTCCGTAGCTGATTTCGCCTTTCGCCTCGGCATAGGGCTTGCCTTGCTCGGCGGTCAGGATGCGGCCCAGATCTTCCACATTGGCCATCAAAAGCTGGTACCACTTCATCAGAATGGCGTGGCGCTCTTTACCGGTTTTGCTGCGCCAGGCCGGTAAGGCTGCGTTGGCAGCCGCGATGGCGGCTTCAGCGTCTTTTGGGCCGAGGTTGGCCACGTCTGCCAGCTTGAGGCCGTACGATGGGTCATGCACGTCAAAACGTGCGCTGCCTGCAAGCCACTGGCCGTTGACGAAGGCATCGGTCTTGAGCAGGCTAGGGTCTTTGAGCAGAGAGATTGGGGAGGTCTTCATGTCCATGGAAGGTGCTTTCTGAGAATCTGAGAACCTACAAAACTGCAAAGTAGGCTTGATGCTTGGCCTTTGATTCTGACAGTTTTCGGTTTTATCGGTATTTGGGAAGGGCGCGGCGTTTGGGGAAATGGTAAAATCTGGTTGAATCAACCAACTTTTTTAAACCGCATCTGGAGCCAATGGAGAGCATCATGGAAGCAGTAGGACTTTTTGAGGCGAAAAC
>JAYTRR010000255.1:0-2769 GCA_043746005.1 Burkholderiales bacterium | reverse complement strand
TGGTGAGCGACGCCGCACCCAGCCCGAGTTGCAGAGCCTGGCGTTTCGACACGCTTGCAGGGTCCACAAACAGCAGCCAGGCCATCATGCGCTGGATGTACTCATGCACCAAGACCGTAGGTGCATCTACCAGCATGGAGCCCTGGATCCAGATACTGTCCAGATGCAGGTGTCGAATGGGGCCTTCGTCGGAAAAATTGACTTCGGGTAGGGTGATCGGTTCGTTTCTTGCCATGAGGATTTATACCAGCAGTGCCGACAGCTTCGGCAACGCCTGGCAGGCGTTGTGCGTGGTGGCCTGCGCCAGCGCCTCCAGGGTCATGCCACGCAGCTGCGCCACCACGCTGGCAATGCGGGGCAATTCACCCGGCTCATTGCGCCCCTGCCCGGCACCCTTCACGCGCTCTTGCGCGGTGGCGTACAGCCAGTGGGGTGGCATGTCCGGTGAATCCGTTTCTATAACAATCGCGTCCAGCGGCAGCGTTTGCGCCAGGCGGCGCAGCTGCAAGGCCCGCTCAAAGGTGACCGCGCCACCCAAACCCAGCTTGAACCCCAACTTAATGAATTCCTGCGCCTGTGCGTCGCTTCCATTGAAGGCGTGGGCAATGCCTGTCCATGCACCGCCGCTCTGCCCCACTTCGCGTAAATGCTTGAGTAGACGATCCGCTGAGCGGCGCACATGCAGCACCACCGGCAGCCCGTGTTTGCGCGCCAGCTTGAGTTGTTCGCGGTAGAAATGCTCTTGCTGTTCGCGCAGCGGGCTCTCGCACAGCTCGGGAACAAAGTAGTCCAACCCGATCTCCCCCACCGCCACCAGCCGCGGGTCATCGCAATGGGCCTGCAGACAGGCATCCAGCGCCAACAGGTCCGCTGGACTGGCATGCTTCACTAACACCGGGTGAATGCCCAGGCAATAACTGTCGCCACCAGCATGGGCAAGATTGCGAACCGCGTCGAAGCCGCAGACCTGAACGGCAGGAATCACGCAATGCGCCACACCCAGCGCGCGGGCCCGTGCACGCACGGCGCCGCTATCCGCAGTGAACTCGGGAGCATCCAGGTGGCAATGGGTGTCGATCCAGCGGAGGGGCATTCAGTTTCACTCTGCAGCCAGTCACGGGCTAACCCGCCTCGCTCAACTTGCCCGACACCAGCTTCAACTGTCGGCTGCACCGCGCAGCCAGGGTCGCGTCGTGCGTCACCAGCACAAACGCCGTGCCATGCACGCGTGCCAGCTCCAGCATCAGGTCAAACACGCCATCGGCTGTGCTGCGGTCCAGGTTACCTGTCGGCTCATCGGCCAGCACGCAATCGGGGCGGGTGACTAGCGCACGGGCAATGGCCACGCGCTGGCGCTCACCACCGGACAGTTCGGCCGGGCGGTGGTTCACGCGACTCTCCAGCCCCACACTTGCTAGCATTTTCATAGCTTCCTGCGCAGCATCTGCGGGGGCTACACGTCGAATTGTCAATGGCATGGCGACGTTGTCGAGTGCGCTGAATTCGGGCAGCAAATGGTGAAACTGGTACACAAAGCCCAAATGGCGGTTGCGTAACCGGCCCTGCTGGGCCGCGCTCAAACCCGCCAGATTTTGGCCAAACAGTTCGACCGATCCACTGGTGGGAGCATCCAGCCCACCCAGCAAATGCAACAGCGTGCTCTTGCCGGAACCGGAGGTGCCCACGATAGCCAGCGTTTCACCGCGGTGCACCTGCAAATCAACACCCTGCAACACCGTGACGTCGAGGCTGCCTTCGTGAAAACGCTTGGTCAGACCCTGGGCTTTCAAGACAATTTCAGCACTGGTGCCGGGCCGCCCCAAGCCGGTGAGGGCCCCCTCGGGGGGCAGCGCAGTACGCGAAGCGACAAGCGTGGGGGTCATGTTATTCATAGCGCAAGGCCTCCGCCGGGTTGACCTTGCTGGCGCGCCAGCTGGGGTAAAGGGTGGCGACAAAGGCCATCACCAGGGCAATCACTGCAATCGGCAGGATGTCGGCCTGCTGCGGATCACTCGGCATGCGGCTGATCAGATAGATATCTTTTGGCAAGAACGTGGCTCCCAGCAAGTGCTCCAGCGCGGGCACGATCACATCAATATTGAAGGCCACACCCAGCCCCAGCAGCAAACCCGCCAGCGTGCCGATCACGCCCACCATGGCGCCCTGCACCACGAAGATGCCCATGATGCTGGCCGGGCTCGCGCCCAGCGTGCGCAGGATGGCTATGTCGGCGCGCTTGTCGGTCACCGTCATTACCAGCGTGCTCACCAGGTTGAAGGCGGCCACGGCCACGATGAGCGTGAGGATGATGAACATCATGCGTTTTTCGACCTGAACGGCAGCAAACCAGGTGCGGTTCTGGCGCGTCCAGTCGCGCAGATACAGGTCGCCGGTCAAGGTGCGGCTGAGTTCATCGGCCACCTGGCGCGCCTGGTGCAGGTCGCGCAGTTTGAGCCGGATGCCCGATGGGCCTTCCAGCCGGAATATTTTGGCAGCATCTTCCCAATGCACCATGGCCAGAGTGGAGTCGTATTCAAAATGGCCGGAATCGAAGGTGCCCACCACCGTCATCTGTTTGAGGCGGGGCACCACGCCTGCCGGCGTAACCTGGCCACTGGGTGCCACCAGGGTCACCTTGTCGCCCGTGCGTACGCCCATGGAACGGGCCAGTTCCGACCCCAGCACCACGCCAAAACCGCCTGGCACCAGTTGCGCCAGCACCGCCGACTGCGCACCGGAAGCCAGGTCGGTCACTTCGTGCTCCTGGGC
>JAYTRR010000254.1:0-8659 GCA_043746005.1 Burkholderiales bacterium | reverse complement strand
GCAATGGCCAGGTGCAGGGCCGCCTGGCCGCTGGCGGTGGCGATGGCGCCTGCGCCGCCTTCGAGCGCGGCAATGCGCTCCTCCAGCACCGCCGTGGTCGGGTTGCTGATGCGGCTGTAGACGTGTCCGGCTCGTTCCAGGTTGAACAGCGACTGCGCATGCTCGCTGGACTCAAAAACAAACGAGGTGGTAAGGTGAATGGGCACAGCCCGCGCCCCGGTGGCGTCGGGAACGGCGCCCGCGTGCAGGGCCAGTGTGTCAAATCCGGGGTCAGCGTAGCCGGGCATAGGGTTCTCCGGGTGTAAAAGATGGTGTAACTGCGTGATTGTGGGCTATATTAAGTTGACAAAATTCAATAATGTGTCAAGAGGAAGAATCATGAAAGTCAGCGACATCCTTCGCGTCAAGGGCACCACGCTCTACACCATCACACCAGAAGACACGCTGGCAGATGCTGCCACTTTGATGGCAGAACGTGATATTGGCTCCCTGGTCGTTATTTCCCACGGACTGGTCGTGGGAATGCTCACATTTCGCGAGGTCATTCAGGCGGTAGTGAAAAATGGGGGCTCGTTCGACGCCACGACTGTTTATCGTGCGATGGATTCGGGGCCACTCATCTGCACCCTGGAAACCGATATGGACGAAGTGCGACGCATGATGCTGGATCGCCATGCCCGCTACATGCCGGTGATGGACCAGGGCATGCTGATGGGCGTAATCAGCTTCTATGATGTGGCCAAGACCGTGGTGGACAGCCAGAACTTCGAAAACAAGATGCTCAAAGCCTACATTCGCGACTGGCCCGACGAAGATAATTCTGCGTCGGGCTGAAGCGTCAAACGCTGATCAATGGCAGGCTCCGCTGGCGCTTGCCAGTCAGTTTGAACAGTGCGTTGGCTACCGCCGGTGCCAGCGGCGGTACACCCGGTTCACCGACGCCACCGGGGTGGCGTTCGCTGGGCACAATCCAGGTTTCAACAATCGGTGATTCCGCCAGCTTGACCATGGGGTAGCCGGGAAAGCTGCTTTGCTGCACTACGCCGTCGACAATGTCAATGCGGCTATACAGCGCGGCGGTCAGGCCGAACATGACAGCCCCTTCCATCTGCTGGGCCACGATGCCGGGGTTGACTACGGTGCCGCAGTCAATGGCGCAGACCACCCGGTGCACGCGGGGAGTCTTGCCATCTGGCAATGAAACCTCCGCCACCTCTGCCACGATGGAGCCAAAAGACTCATGCAACGCGATGCCGTGGGCACGTCCTGCGGGTAACGTTTTGCCCCAGCCCGCTTTGTCAGCTGCCAGGTTCAGTACGGCGAGATAGCGTGGTGCCTGCGCTAGCAGCTTGCGCCGCAGGGCCAGAGGGTCTTGTTGCGTGGAAGCGGCCAGTTCGTCAACAAAGCTTTCTGAAAAGAACGCATTGTGGGAATGGCCGACCGACCGCCAAAAGCCCACGGGAACGCCCATCCTCGTGGCCGCATGCACCATCTTCTGGTTGGCAAAGCCATAGGGCAAATCAAACAAACCTTCCGCGGTTGTTTTGTCGGGTGTGTCGAACGGGCCAGATAGCGCAGGAATACCGCGCGCCATCCAGCGCGGGGTGATGGCGTCGCCGGCAGATGCAATGCGCAGGCCGGTCACGTTGCCCTGGGCATCCAGGCTACCCGTTAGCTGCGCCACATGCATGGGGCGATAGAAGTCGTGGGTCGTGTCCTCTTCGCGTGACCAGATCAGTTGCACCGGCTTGCCACCGGTTTCCATCGCCACGCGTACGGCCTGACCCACTGAGTCCACTTCCAGTCGCCGACCAAACCCGCCTCCAAGCAAGGTGACATGCAGCGTGACGTTTTCAATATCCACACCCGCAACCCTGGCCGCCAGTGCGCGTGCCATTTGCGGCACTTGGGTCGGAGCCCATACCTCCACCTTGCCACCCGCCACGACGGCGGTGCAGTTCATCGGTTCCAGCGTGGCGTGTGCAAGGTAAGGCGCGCTGTACAGGCTCTCAATCTTGCCGGCTGCCTGTTGTTCGGCCTGCGCAATGTCGCCCCGCTCATGAAACGTGTGGCCATCCGGGCTTTTGACCGCAGCTTCCAGTGCGTCTCGAATTTTGGCGGAATCCAGGTTCCCTGCCGGACGCGGTAGCCACTTCACATCGGCTGTCAGGGCTGCCTGCTGGGCCTGCCACCAGGTTGTTGCCACGACGGCAAAGCCTTCGGTTGACTCCCCGTACGAAGCCAGTCGAACCAGGCCCTGCACCCCTCCCATTGCCAAAGCGGCCTTGTCGTCCAGGGTGCCGACCGAGCCACCGATCATGGGACAGTGGCGCACAGCAGCAAACACCATGCCCGGCAGGCGCACATCCAGACCATACTGGGCTGTGCCATTGATTTTTGCCGGAATGTCGGCACGCGGCGCCGATTGACCAATCAGTTTCCAGTCTTTTCGATCTTTGAGCGCTACTTGGGTTGGCCGAATGCCCGCTGCGGCCTGGGCCAGTTCACCGAAATGTGCGGACTTCCCGCTGGCATGGGTTACTGCACCGTCCTTAATTTGCAACTCGGCCAACGGAACTTTCCATTGGGCCGACGCGGCCTCCAGTAAGCTAGCCCGCACGGTCGCGGCAGCCATGCGCACGACGTCCCAGGCATCAGCGACGCTGGACGAACCACCGGTGGCGTTAATGCCCAGTTCACGGGCAATCTTGCCTACCATCCATTCGCCAACCCTGACTCTTGCCGGTTTCTCGTCGCCTTCCGAATCTAATGGATGAAAGGGCAGGCTGCCTACCAGCATGGCAACATTGCCATAGATCTTGTCAGCGCTCGCTTGCTCCAGGCGCACGGCACTCAGCGGGATGTCCAGCTCTTCTGCGACCAGCATGGGCAGTGCGGTGTGCACGCCCTGGCCCATTTCGCTGCGGGGCATGGCCATCACGACCTGGCCGCCGCTGGTGACCTTGATCCAGCCGTTGAAGGCCACCTCGCCGGACTGCAGCGCCATCAAATCTCCGCTGCCCATGCGCGAGCGTGCCGGCATAACCCCCCACCCAACTACCAGCGCTCCAGCGGCGCCCGCAGCGCTCAACAACCATGTGCGTCTTTTCATGCTTGCTTCTCCAGAGTCGAGGCACTGGCGACGGCCGGTGCGCCGGCCAATTCGGCTGCAGCGCGGTGAATGGCGGCGCGCACGCGTGGGTACGTTCCACAGCGGCAAATGTTGGTCATCGCGGCATCAATATCCGCATCGGACGGTTTTGGGGTGCGGGCCAGTAAAGACGCTGCCGCCATCAGCATGCCGCTCTGACAGTAGCCGCACTGGGGCACTTGCTCGGCGATCCAGGCCTTTTGCAGGGCGTGGGGTTTCTCGGAAGTACCCAAGCTTTCGATGGTGTCTATGCGCTTGCCGGCTACAGCAGACAGGGGCATCACACAGGAGCGAACGGCCTGCCCGTCGATGTGCACGGTGCACGCGCCGCACGCGGCAACGCCACATCCGAACTTGGTACCTGTCATGTTCAGCACATCCCGCAGAACCCACAGCAAGGGCATAGTGGGGTCGGCTTCGGTTTGCAGCGATTTGCCGTTGATGGTCAATTGCACGTTTAACTCCAGATGTGAACTGGACGCAATATAGCGAAAATCCCGTCTTTTGGCAGAGCCGTCGGGGATAATCTGCAACCATGAGCGGCAATACTTTTGGAAATCTCTTCGCAGTCACCAATTTTGGTGAATCCCACGGCCCAGCCATTGGCTGCGTGATTGACGGCTGTCCTCCCGGAATGGACCTGTGCGAGGCCGACATCCAGGCTGACCTGGACCGTCGCCGCCCAGGCACCAGTCGCCACGTAACCCAGCGCAATGAACCCGATGCGGTGCAAATATTGAGCGGCGTCTACCAAGGAAAGACTACCGGCACGCCCATTGCACTGCTCATTCAGAACACCGACCAGCGCAGCAAGGACTACGGTAATATCCTTGAATCCTTTCGGCCCGGTCATGCCGACTACACCTATTTTCAAAAGTACGGCATTCGCGATCCGCGGGGCGGTGGTCGATCCAGCGCCCGTCTGACCGCGCCGATGGTGGCAGCCGGTGCGGTGGCCAAGAAGTGGCTCAAAGAAAAATACGGCACCGAGTTCCGCGGCTGCATGACGCAGATCGGCGATACCGTGATTTCATTCGAATCCTGGGACCATGTGCCCAACAACCCTTTCTTTGCGCCGGTGAGTGATGTGCAGGCACTGGAAGACTACATGGACGCCCTGCGTAAGGCAGGGGACTCGTGCGGCGCGCGCATCCGTGTGAGTGCATCGCGCGTGCCAGTCGGTTTGGGCGAGCCCCTGTTTGACAAGATGGATGCCGACATTGCCTATGCGATGATGGGCATCAATGCGGTCAAGGGTGTGGAAATTGGCGCGGGCTTTGCCAGCGTCGCACAGCGCGGCACCACGCACGGTGACTCACTGTCGCCGCAAGGCTTCATGGGCAACAACGCCGGTGGCGTGCTTGGCGGCATTTCGACTGGTCAGGATCTGGAAGTGAGTATTGCCATCAAGCCCACCAGTTCGATCATCACGCCGCGCGATTCGATTGACGTGGCGGGCAACCCCACACAAGTGATTACCAAGGGTCGCCACGACCCGTGCGTCGGCATCCGTGCGACACCCATTGCCGAAGCCATGCTGGCGCTGGTAGTGATGGAGCACGCTCTGCGCCGCCGTGCCCAGTGCGCAGACGTGGGTACCACCTTGCCCCCCATCGCTGGCCGGGCGTAAGCCAAGCTTATCCACCCTTCGGAGAGTCTATGAAAACAGCGCTCATTCTCAATGGCCCCAACCTCAATCTGCTCGGCACCCGTGAGCCTCAGGTCTATGGATCGCAAACACTGGCCGACGTCGAATCGCTGTGCGAGCGCGCCTGCGCTGCCAACGGCTTTGCGCTGGATTTTCGCCAGACCAATCACGAAGGCATGCTGGTGGACTGGCTCCACGAAGCAGGGCGCTTGCAGGCGGCCGGCACCCTGGCCGGGGTAATTTTGAATGCGGGGGCCTACACCCATACCAGTGTCGCTCTGCACGATGCCATCAAGGGCACTGGCATCACGCTGATTGAACTGCACATCAGCAATGTGCACGCCCGCGAGGCGTTCCGCCACCACTCCTATATTTCACCCGCCGCCAAGGCGGTGATGGCAGGGTTCGGGGTCAATGGGTATGCGCTGGCAATTGCCGGTTTGGCTGGCATGCAATAGAGCCGCGGGGAAAAAATCCAAACCTTTAGGCTTCGTACTAACGTCAATATTGCAGGGCAGTCGATTTGCCCCAAAAAATCCGGTAGGCAAAAACCGTGTAGCCAATGATCATCGGCAATACGACAACCACGCCGTAAAAGATAACTCGCAGTGCCTCAGTCGAACTGGCAGCCTGCCAGACCGTGATCTGGTCGACTACAAGCCACGGAAACAGGCTGTAGGCGAGCCCATAAAACGCCAGCAAAAATATGCCAACCGTGCTGGCGAATGGCACTGCGGCGCCGTATTGGTTGTTTTGCGCCAAGCGGGTGGGCAGCCGCTTCAAGCTGCGGGCGATCACGATGAAAAGCGTCAACGTGACAGCCGGTATCGGAAGCAGCAGAATTACATTGGGGAAGCTGAACCATTTCTCAAGAATACGCGTACTCACCAGCGGCGTTGCCAGCGAGATTGCCAGCACGCCTGCCGCGGTAAACCACAGACTGCCCCGTGCCCAGGCAACGGCTTTGAGCTGCAGGGTGCCTTCGGATTTCATGATGAGCCAGCCGGCGCCCAGCAGGCAATAGGCAGCCACCAGGCACAGACCGATCAGGCCGCTGAAGATGGTGCTCCATAAGTTGCCCTTAAAACCGGTGATCAGACTCCCGAGCATGAAACCCTGGGACCACCCGGCCAAGAGTGAGCCTGTATAAAACGCACGGTCCCAGAGCGGCTTGTGCTCGGCGCGGGCCTTGACCCGAAAGTCAAACGCCACACCGCGCAGCGTGAGTGACACCAACATCAATGCCACTGGCAGGTACAGTGCGCCCAAAATGACACCGTGCGCCATCGGAAAGGCTACCAACAAGACGCCCACGCCAAGCACCAGCCAAGTCTCATTGGCGTCCCAAAAAGGGCCAATGCTGGCAATCATGTTGTCTTTCTGGGTCTCGTTGTCAGCCCTGCGCAGTAGTATGCCAACGCCCAAGTCGTAACCATCCAGGATCACGTAGGCCAGCATGGCCAAGGCCATGACCAGTGCAAACACCAGTGGCAGCCAGCCGGCAGGCTGGCTCAGATCGGGTATCGAATCAAACATGTTGAACTCGCATCGCGCCGGGCTGTGCAGCGTTGCCGCTCACCATACGGGTGGTCTCATGAGCGGTCGCTTTTTTGGCCAGGTGAAACACGACTGACACATAAGCCGCCAAGAGCGCAATATAGAGCGTGAGGTACATCACCAGCGTGAATGCAATGTTGGCAGCCGGCACGGTTGAGGCTGCCTGCGCCGCAGTCAACACTCCCTGCACAAGCCAGGGCTGGCGACCAATCTCGGTGACATACCAGCCCGCCAATAGCGCGACCCAGCCCGCAAAGGTCATCGCCACCAGCACGCGTGCCAGCCAAGGTTGAATCGTCTTGCGACGGCCTAATTGCCACGCACTGAACCAGCTAACAGCCAACATCAACATGCCCATGCCCACCATGGCCCGAAAAGCGAAAAACACGGGTGCTACAGGCGGGTGTTTGTCTCCAAAGGAATCTATGCCTTTGACCTCGCCGTTCCAGTCGTGTGTGAGGTAAAGCGACGCGAGCTTGGGTATCGCAATCTCGAACTTGTTGCTTTGTGTGGCGGCATCAGGTAGAGCGAACAGCACCGCTGCGGCTCCTCTTTCAGTTTTCCAGATGCTTTCCATCGCCGCAATCTTGCCGGGTTGGTGGTGCAATGTGTTCACGCCATGTAGGTCGCCCACCACAATTTGAATGGGGATCAAAACCGCAGCGGCGAAAACTCCGGTGCGCAGGGTTGCCAGCACATCTGCACCACGGTCGTTTTTGAGCCATCGGTAAGCGCTGACCCCAGCCAGCAAGAAACCCACAGTCAGTCCCGATGCGATCAGCATGTGGGCCAGGCGGTAGGGGAAGGATGGATTAAAAATCACCGCCACCCAGCTGGTCACGTGGGCCTGACCGTTGATCATTTTAAAGCCTGCTGGTGTGTGCATCCAGGAGTTCAGCGCCAGAATCCAGAAGGCTGAGAGGGTAGTTCCCGCTGCCACCAAAAACGTGGCTGTGGTGTGCACCCGTTCGCTCACGCGGCCGCGCCCAAAAAGCATGATGCCCAGCATAGTGGCTTCCAGAAAAAAGGCCGTGAGCACTTCGTAGGCTAGTAGCGGTCCAGCCACATTGCCCACGGTATTCATGAAACCTGGCCAATTGGTTCCAAACTGGAAGCTCATGGTGATACCACTCACCACGCCCAAGGCGAAAGTCAGGGCGAAGATCTTGACCCAGAATTGGTAAGCATCCATCCAGTGGCGCTGTCCCGTGGCGACAAAACGGGTCTTGAAGAATAGCAGCGCCCATCCCATCGAAATGCTGATGGTGGGGAACAAAATATGGAAGGTCATGTTGGCCGCAAACTGCACGCGGGCCAGTACGACAGGATCAAACGTTTCCATCTTGAATTGCCTCAATGTGATTCACTTGTGCAGGTTCCGCATGGAGTGTCAGGCTGAATGCCTGCTTCACGCGGTCTTTTGCTTGGATGAGCTTTTGCACTGTGGAGCCCATCTTCATGAGACTTGCCAGAGTGGCAGAGTCCATTTTTTGCACGTCGTCAAGCCAGTCGGTCATGAGCTCGATGAACGCGTGCATCTGGCGCATGCGCTCTTGTGCATGAAAGTCTTCGGGCGCACTCGGTTGCTCCATCAGCGCATCACGTAGCATCGACAGAGTCGGGTCGATCTCTCGCTTTCGTCGTTCCTTTGCCAGCGTTCGAAAAATCGCCCAAACATCTTCCGGGGCCTGAAAGTATTCGCGCCTGTCGTTGGGCTGGTGAATCAGGCGTACCAAGCTCCAGGACTGCAGTTCCTTAAGGCCCATGCTCACATTCGAGCGCGAAAAGGCCAGTGCCTCGCCCACTTCGTCCGCATTGAGCGGCTTGGCAGACACGTAAAGCAAAGCGTAGATCTGTCCGACAGTGCGGTTGATGCCCCAGCGGCTCCCCATTTCACCAAAATGAAGAACAAAACGCTGGGTCAGAGGCGGCAGGTTCATTCGGTACTTTCTGAATTTTCAGTATTTTCAGTATTTTCAGTATTTTCAGTATTTTCAGTATTTTCAGAAATTTCAGTTCGCGCCTGTTGAGAAGACAATGCGACGGGGGAGGGTATTCTCCAGTGAGCACTGGACGCGTCCCGCCGTTGGTGGCAGTATCAGCAAGCGAATGAAAACTCGCGATGGAGGTACCCAAATGGCTCTGCAACACGCGCAATCCGGTCAAATTGTGAACGTACTGCCTTTGAACGGTCAGTTGAGCGACGCCAGGACCACGGCAGTCCTCAAAGCAGGGCAGCTCGAAGTCATTCGCCTGGTGCTACTCTCCGGAAAGACTATGCGAGAGCACAAGGCACCCGGGGA
>JAYTRR010000253.1:0-24612 GCA_043746005.1 Burkholderiales bacterium | reverse complement strand
CGCAAGAAGTCGGCTTCCTGCCCCCGCCTGTGCATGTGCGCGACAACCTGGAGCTCAAGCCCAGCGCCTACCGCATTACCCTGCGCGGCGTCATCGTGGGAGAGGGTGAAGCATTCCCTGGCATGTTTCTGGCCATCAACCCGGGCGGCGTCACCACGCCCTTGATCGGAACGGCCACGACCGACCCAGCCTTCGGATTGCCCGCGCACTGGATCGACGAACGGCAGAAGGAAGCGGCGCAAATGGCCGGATTTACCGTGGTTGATTCAGAGACTGTGATGGCAACCCATTTGTCACACTTGATGCAGGTTCAAGCATCCAAACTACTCAGCAGAACAGAGACCCAACAACTCGTGGAACACGTCGCCAAACTGGCCCCCAAACTGATCGAAGAAGTAGTACCCAAGATGGTTTCGATCGCCGTTTTTCAGAAAGTGCTGCAACTGCTGCTGGATGAGTCGGTGCATATCCGCGACATTCGCACCATCATTGAATCCATCGCAGAGCACGCCAGCTCCACTACCGATCCGGCCGAATTGGCGCGTCGGGTACGCGTAGCGCTGTCACCTGCGATCGTCCAGCAGATCTACGGATCGACCCGCGAGCTGAGCGTCATCGCCATTGATCCCAGCCTGGAGCGCCTGCTGGTTCAGGCTCTGGGCAATGCCTCCGGACCGGCTCTGGACCCTGGCGTGGCCGATATGCTGACCCGCCATGCGGCTGAGACGGCCCTGAAACAAGAAGAGATCGGCGTGCCCGCCTGCTTGCTGGTACCCGATCAGATCCGCAGCGCAATTTCGCGTCTGGTACGCCGCGTCGCCCCCCGCCTGCAGGTACTGGCGCACAGCGAAATTCCTGAAACCCACACCATCCGCATTGGCCCGATTTTGAGAGGCGCATCATCATGAACATTCAACGCTTTACCGCAGCCACCTCACGCGAAGCACTCGCCAAAGCACGTCTGACGTTTGGAGAGGGAACCTTGATTCTCTCCAATCGCCCGACCGAGAACGGCGTGGAAGTGGTCGCCACGGCCGAGAACGCTCTGGCTGCACTCGATCGCCACGATGGCTCCCCGTCACAAAAACCAGCTGGCAACCCCAATCGCAGCAACGGCAGTTCCAGCAGCGCCGGTGCAAAAGAAGTAGTCACTCGGGTCGAAGATGATGCGGCTCAACTGGCTATGAGCACTTTGTCCTTTCAGGACTACGTTCGTGAGCGCATGCTGCGCCGTCGCCACGAAACAGCGGTTAGCCAGAATGAGTCGACCCGTTCAGAGGATCTGCAACAGGACCGCACACGCCCAGCCTCGCCCGAGCGAACCCAGGAAATTCCGGTAATCACCGTTTCAGCACCCAAAGTAGCACCCATTCGCAAGACGCAGGCACCGGCAACCCAGGCGAATGCAGTACCCCAAGGCATTGCGGCCGAGCTGCATGCCATGAAAGAACTGATCGAAGATCGGTTCAACACCCTCAATTGGCTGGGGCAGGCGCGCCAGAATCCGATTCAGGCGAACCTGATGCTCAAGCTCATCCGTGCCGGCTATTCCCCCAACCTGTCACGGGCTATCCTGGAGCGCATGCCCCAGGAAATGGATGCGGGCGAATCCGTGCGCTGGATCGTGGATGTACTGGAACGCAATTTGAAGACAGATGCCAAAGGCCCCTCCCTGCAGGATGAGGGAGGCACGTTTGCGCTGATTGGGTCCACCGGCGTTGGCAAGACAACCACGGCGGCCAAGCTTGCCGGGCTGTGCGCACGGACCCACGGGCCGGGAAGCGTAGGCCTGATCACACTGGATACCTACCGCGTAGGCGCACACGAACAACTGCGCACGTACGGGAAGATGCTGGGTGTCGTTGCGCATTTGGCGCACGACCGCGCCGCACTGAAAGACTTGCTCGGATTGCTCTCCAACAAGAAAATGGTGCTCATTGACACCACCGGTCTGGCGCCCCGGGATCCGCGCAAGCGCGAAATGATGGATTTGCTGGATCTGCCCGATGTCAAACGTCTGCTGGTTTTGAACGCAGGTGGACATGGCGATACGCTGGACGATGTGGTCTCCTCGTTCAAACAGGCAAGCGCACAACAGGTTATTTTTTCCAAAGTCGACGAGGCCGTAAAACTCGGCCCTGCCATCGATGCGGCGATACGCCATCAGCTCGTGCTCCGCGGCGTAACCAACGGCCAGAGGGTCCCCGAGGACTGGGAGGCACCCAGTGCGTCCAAACTGGTGAACATGTCCATGCGCACCTCTGGTAACTCGGCATACGACCCGAAGATCAGCGACCTGGGTTTCTTTTTCAGTCAGTCCACTGGCCAAGCCTTGGCACAGGGGCACCTGAATGCTTGAATGTCCTGTTAACCAGGCTGCGGGCTTGATGGGGCTGGTGATGCCGTCGGCTCCCCGGATGATCGCCATGGTGAGCCATGGAGATGAACAGGCTGAGTTGCCCTTGCTCTGGCGGCTTTGCTGGACTCTGGCGGAACAGGGCTACGCGGTGACGGTGCTGGACGCAACCACGGTTGAGTCCGATGCAAATCCGGGTCTGGACCAGCTGCTGGGAAACGCGTATTGGCGCGGGGCCGAGAATCAGGACGCACCCGCCTGGACGGTCATCCCGTCGGGCAAAGGCGTCCAGGATTTGTGCGTACTGCCCGCGACCAGGGCGCAACGCCAGCATCGGCTGGGCGAATTGTTTCATCAGAAAAGTATCGTCATTCTTTACAGCCGGGTCGAATGGTTGGTACCGATCCTGGGCGAAAGTGGCGTGGAACCTCTGCTGGCATTGTCTGCGTCGAAAACTTCGCTGCTGACCAGTTATCTTGCGCTGAAGCGCCTGTTGATCAATGGCAAATTGGAGCCTACCATCGTAAACTTGGTCCATGAGCCAAAACGGACTACGAACGTGAAGCCAGTCGTTGACTCCTCCAGCTTGGCGGACTGTGCAAGAAATTTTCTGGGTTATGAAGTGAAGGCCATCAATATTCCAGCGTCAACCGGCGAAGACCTCACTTGTCGGGCAATCCAGCGATTGGCTCTGCAATTGATGGAGAATGCCCTGTCGCTCAGCGCAGATTTTTCGCCCATGGCGGGCATGCGTCCGGATCTCAGGCTCAGTAGCGTTCACCGATTCACAGGGAGACACTGATGTATACCGCCAAGGGGCAGCTCGATCGCAACGCGCTAATCAAGCAGTACCAGCCATTGGTCAAGCGCCTGGCGCATCACATGATGGCGAAGTTACCCCCCAGTGTGGAAGTCGATGACCTGATTCAGGTGGGATTGATCGGACTGGCCGACGCACTGACACGCTATGAAGCGGCTCAGGGGGTGCAGTTTGAGACCTTTGCCACCCAGCGCATTCGCGGCGCCATGCTTGACGAGTTGCGTGGCAACGACTGGATGTCACGAGGCTCCCGCAAGAGCCAAAAAGACATTGAAGTGGCCATGCGCCGCCTGGAGCACCGTTTGGGCCGCAGCCCGGTGGAGTCTGAAATTGCAGCCGAATTGGGCATGCCTTTGACGGATTACCAGAGCCTGCTGGGAAAGGTGCGTGGAACCCAGCTGGTGTATCTGGAAGACATGGCGCGTAACGGCGAAGACGATGACAGCTACCTGGACCGACATGTAGCGGACACCGCAGCCGACCCACTGAATATGCTGAGAGATCAACGTCTGCGCGAATCTTTGGTGGTGGCCATCAAGGGATTGCCAGAGCGGGAGCAATTCATCATGAGCATGTATTACGAGCAAGACATGAATCTCAAGGAAATCGCTGCTGTGCTGGATGTCACGGAATCCCGCGTATGCCAGTTGCACAGCCAGTCGATAGCCCGCCTGCGGGCAAAAATGCGGTCACATTGAAACCGCCAGCGATGCGTGCTGGCGGATTAAGCGGATAGAACGTTGAAAGTGCCGGATTGGCGCACGGCGCTCCCGTAGGTATTGCGACCCACATAAGTAGACTGGGGGGCAGTGGGTACCACTATTTCCAGTGCGCGATCTACATACGCAGCACGGCGCAACAAGTTCTCACGCAAAGCCGGAAGTCCTTTTGCCAACGCCTTGATCCGTTGCGTCCGCAGTGGAGCTGCCAGCCGGTTCCGCCCCACTTCATCGGCCATTTGAACGAGTCCCACCGCCAGTTGTTGCAGCCTCGCTCCGGCAGACTGAACGGCGTCGGGGTTGCCGTCCACCAACGCGGAAGCGACCTCCTTGAACTGCAGTTCAAGGAGGTCGAGTTGATTGTCTAAGGTAATAACTGACATTTCAAGGCCTTTGCACGTTGGGGTACGCACAGGCCTTGCCAGGCTTCAGCGTACGGTTCGGTTGAGCATTTCCTGCGCGTTGGAGAGTAATTTGTCCGCAATGGCTTCGGGATTGACTACATAGGTTCCATCCTGAATCGCAGCCCGGATGGACGCCACCTTTTTGGTGTCCACGTCCGCCGCTTCGCCCCGGTTGGCTTTTTCCAGACCGCGCGCCAGGTTCGACACCGTGACCGCCACACCGGCAGAACGGGTGCTTTCGGTTGCCGTCGCTTTGGCGGCTCCAGCCGCACTGTTCCCCTGCCCTGCTTTTTGGGCGGTAGCCGTATTGGCCTGCGTTGCTGAAACAGGAGTATCTTGGGGTTGACCGATTTTCATTGCGTTCTCCAAAACTACGATACGCGTAGCCTCGTGCATATGCTATCGACCCAATCATGACTGACTTTAGGACTATTCGCATGAAATCTGGAACTTACAGATCAATTTGCACTGTTCGGGTATCCAGTACTGTGCCTGAAGTGACCCGTCCATTTTCCATGCGAACACGGGCAGGCTGCCCCACAACACCTGCGGAGAGGGCCTGCGCGTCAGAAGTCACCTGAAACCCGGACCCCTGCGCCAGCACACGGACCTGTGCGCCGGCCTGAAAAACCTGTGCCGGCTTGACCATGCCCTGGCGCAATGTTTGCCCAGTCGGGAGCAACCGGGTAGCGATCTGACCCATCCAAAGCGCCGGATCCCTCAAGACCGGGCTGGCCTCCTCCGCCCAATTGACCTCGACCTCCACCACGTCCGCCGCGGTCAAGGCGGTGCCGGCAGGCACTTGTCCTTTGATCACCCAGGCCTTGCCAAACGCATTGACGGTTACGGGTAGCGAAACATTCCAGCGACTCATACCGTCCACGCAGCGCAGTCCAATACGGGTCTTGCCCCACAACCGTGACCCGGGTGGCAGGTAGGGCTCGATATTTCCACAGGCAGCCAGTTTCAACCGGCTATCCAGGCTGCCCACTGTCACATCCATGCGAAGCGCCGCAGGGCCTGCGGGTTGCGCAGAAGCAACCGCACTGCGCAACCATGTCTGGGTGATGTCCTGGAACTCGGTGCCCGGCTGCTGTTGTGCCATTGCGGTCGTAGACAGCATGAAGACACCCATCCAGCACGCGACTGCGGCAGACAGCCGTTTCGATAAGTTTTGACGGGTTAGATAAGACATGTTTGGCTCCTTGCGCCAGAGAACTATAGAGATTCCGGCAAGACAGCAAACCCCCCAATTACCCGGTTTTAGCCCCTGTATTCAAACGCTAGAAAACTAAAGCTTTTCTCATAATTGCCCCACGTCAAACGGTTGCGCATTGCCATACCGCTTGAAAACCCTCCCTTAAAAGGTGATTTATGCCTGTCAACATGACCAACGCGCTGGACTTTCATTCGAAAGCCCTGGTGCTGCGCGCAGAACGGCAACGCGTAATCGCCAGCAACATAGCCAACGCCGATACGCCGGGCTACGTTGGCCGCGACATCAACTTCAAGGAAGCGATGAACGCCGCCGTGGGCGCCAGCTCTCTGATACTGTCTGCGAGCGCGCCATCGGGCGGATCGCCTGACGGAACCACCCATTCCCGGCACATCGCGATGCAGTCCAGTACCGGCAGTCTGGGGGGCTCCACCCGACTCGATTACACCGTGCAGACGCAACCCGCGATGGACGGCAACAGTGTGGACCTGGACCGCGAACGCGCCAATTTCGTCGACAACTCCGTTCGCTATGAAGCCACCCTGCGCTTTATTAACGGCCAGTCCAAGACGATCTTGAGCGCCATTCAAGGGCAGTAGCGCCGGCACACAAGACCACGGAGAAAAACCATGTCCATGTTTTCAATTTTCAACGTCTCGGGCAGCGCGGTCAGTGCGCAGGCGCAACGCCTCAACGTCGTGGCCAGCAACCTGGCCAATGCCGATGCAGTGGCCGGGCCGGACGGCCAGGCCTACAAAAGCAGGCAAGTGGTGTTTGAAACCGTACCCATGGGGTCAGACGCCTCGTCAGGCGTACGCGTGAACGCTATCAAGGAAAGCAACGAGCCCATGCGTCGCACACACAACCCGACGCACCCATCGGCCGACGCGGACGGGTATGTGACGCAGTCCAACGTGAACCCGGTGGAGGAAATGGTCAACATGATCTCCGCCTCCCGGTCCTATCAGAACAACGTCGAGGTCATGAACACCGCCAAGACGCTGTTGCTTAAGACCCTTCAAATGGGTCAATGAACCTGAAAGAACCACAACATGACTACCAGCGTTACCTCATCAACCACCGCATCCACCCTGACGGGAACTGCGAGCACCGCCAAAACGGCCCAGAGCGACGCCACGGCTTCGCAAGATCGCTTCCTGAAACTACTGGTTGCGCAGCTGAACAATCAGGACCCCATGAACCCCATGGACAACGCCCAGATGACCAGTCAGATGGCGCAAATCAACACGGTCACCGGCATTCAGCAACTCAATGAGACCATGAAGTCGATTGGCACGCAATTCAACTCCATGCAGGTGTTGCAGGGTGCTTCACTGATTGGGCGCGACGTTTTGGTGAACGGCAACACGCTTGCGGTGAACGCCGGCGCCGCCAAGGGAGCCATTGACCTGCCATCCAACGCTGACAAAGTGACGGTTCAGATTCTGTCCCCGGGCGGCCAGTTGCGCGATACGCTGAACCTGGGCGCCATGACGGCGGGTCGTCACGATTTCCAGTGGGACGCCTCCAACTACACCGGCTCGGGCAGCCCGACGTTCAAAGTCACCGCTACCAACGGGGCACAAACCGTGTCCACCACATCCCTCGTTCGCGACACCATCGTCTCCATTGGCAACACGGGCACCGCGATGAGTGTGCAACTCAAAGGCCGTGACCCGGTGGCCTACGACACCATTCAAGCCATTTTGTAAAAGGAATACGCCATGAGTTTTCAAACAGGTCTCTCCGGCTTGAACGCCGCCAGCAAAAGCCTGGACGTCATCGGAAACAACATTGCCAATGCCAATACGGTGGGCATGAAGTCGTCTCGCGCCGAGTTTGCCGACTTGGTTGCCTCATCCGTGGGAAGCGGAGGAGGAGGAGGAAATAGTGCGGGCATCGGGGTGGCGGTGGCCACCGTTTCCCAGCAATTTACCCAAGGCAACATCAACATCACGGGCAACAACCTGGACGTGGCCATCAATGGCGGCGGCTTTTTTCAGGTCACGAAAACCGACGGTTCAACGGCCTTTACCCGCGATGGCCAGTTCAAACTGGACAAGGATGGCAACATCATCACCAATACCGGGGCCAATGTCATGGGCTACACCACCGATCTGCTCGGGAAACCGACCAGCATCACACCCGTCAAAATGACAGTACCTACCGGTGCGCCCATCGCAGCCAGTGCTACCACAGCAATCACGGCTGAATTCAATCTGGATGCACGTGCTCCCGTAGCCGCCACGGCCGTTCCGCCAACACCGCGCACTACCTACGGTACCTCGCTGACCGCCTTTGATTCGCAGGGAGCGGAAATACCCGTGAGCCTGTATTTCGAACGCGTTGCGTCCACAGGAACCGACAACTGGAATGCCTACGATGTGCCCACGGGCGGCGCTCCCCTGTTTCAGATGCAGTTTGATGCCGCTGGGAAACTCACCTCCCCGGCAGCACCGCCCACATTGACGATCGCCACTCCGTCGGTGGTTACACCGAGCATTACCGCAACGCTGGATGTGTCCAAAGTGACCCAGTTCGGCAGTGGCTTCAATGTGTCGAACCTCACACAAAACGGATACACCTCGGGTGCGTTAACGGGCATTACCATCGCCGCGTCAGGAACCATCACCACCCGGTATTCCAATGGGCAAACGCAGGCCAGAGGTCAGATCTCCCTTGCCGGCTTCCGCAACGAGCAAGGGCTGACACCCGTAGGAGGCGGTGAATATGTTGAAACCTACACGTCCGGTCAACCGCTTCAGGGCAACCCGGGCGTAGGCAAGTTCGGTTCGCTGCGGGCGGGCGCGGTTGAAGAGTCCAACGTCGACCTCACCGCCGAACTGGTCAACATGATGACCGCCCAGCGCGCCTACCAAGCCAACGCGCAAACCATCAAAACCCAGGACCAGGTCCTGTCTACTTTGGTCAACCTGCGCTAACCGCCAGCCCTCGACGCAACGGAGTAATACCCCATGGACCGCCTCATCTACACAGCCATGTCGGGCGCCAACGCGGCAGCAAACCGCCAGGCGGTCCTGTCCAACAACCTGGCCAATGCATCGACCAATGGCTTTCGGGCCGAAATGTCCACCTATCGCGCTGTGCCGCTACTTGGCGAAGGCGCCACCACAAGGGTGTTTGCCGTGGAAGCTACCGCCGGCTATCTGGACGCACCGGGCTCGGCGCAACGCACCGACCGCAGCATGGACGCCATGACTGCGGGCAACTCCTGGTTCAGTGTCCAGGGACTGGATGGCAACGAGGCCTACACCCGCAACGGCCACTTCGACGTAGCGCCAGATGGCACGCTGGTCACAGGCAGCGGCCTCACAGTGTTGTCCAACGGCGGCTCCCCGATCTCCGTACCTGCGGGCGCCGAACTGTCCATCGGACACGATGGAAACATCAGCGCCAAAGTAGGCAACCAGCCCGCCAACGGCATCGGACGTCTGAAAATGGTCACCCCCAACGGCGAAGACCCGTTGAAACGGGGCGAGGATGGGTTGTTCAGGGCGCGCTCTGGTGACCCCCTGAACAACGACGACAACGCCCGGCTGCACGTCGGCGCGCTGGAGAGCTCCAATGTCAACCCGATTGAAACCATGGTCAACATGATCCAGGCCGGACGCCAGTTCGAAACGCAAATGCGTCTGTTGCAAACCGCCGAGTCCAACGACAAATCAGCGGGCCAATTGCTGAGCCTGCAAGGCTAAGCGCGCTTATCCCCCTCTCACCCAACACGGAATATTGCCATGATCAATTCACTGTGGATCTCCAAGACCGGGATGGAAGCCCAGCAAATGCAGCTGGACGTCATCTCCAATAACCTGGCCAACGTATCGACCAACGGCTTCAAAAAGTCGCACGCGGTTTTTGAAGACCTGATGTACCAGAACCTGCGCCAGGTAGGCTCCAACACCTCGGAGCAGTCCACCTTGCCGACCGGTTTGCAAGTCGGCCTGGGTGTGCGCACGGTCGCCACCAGCCGGAATTTTTCGCAGGGCAACCTGCAGCAAACCAGTAACAACCTGGATGTCGCCATCCAGGGCAATGGCTTCTTCCAGCTCACCATGCCGGACGGCACCATTGGGTACACCCGCGATGGCGCCTTCCAGATTGACAACCAGGGGCGCCTGGTCACTGCAGGCGGGCTGCCGGTCTCCAATGGCATCACCGTTCCCAGCAATGCGACCAATATATCCATTGCCACGGACGGTACCGTGACCGCATCGATTCCGGGTTCCACCGCACCGCAGTCCATCGGCACCATTGCACTGGCCAACTTCGTCAACACGCCGGGGCTGGAGCCCAAAGGCCAAAACATCTATGCCGAAACCGCTGCGTCCGGCCAGCCCAATGCGGGCACACCGGGCACCAATGGTATCGGCTCGCTGATGCAGGGTTTTGTGGAAACCTCCAACGTCAATGTAGTACAGGAGCTGGTCACCATGATCCAGACCCAGCGCGCCTACGAGATGAACTCCAAGGCGATTCAAACGTCGGACCAGATGCTGCAAAAACTCGGGCAACTGTGAAAATTGCTATGAAAAACATAGCTTCTGGCGCAATATACACGCGGGCCAGAGGCCTATTTATTACCAATTTGAGTGCCTTGGGCCTGTTGTGTGGCGCGTGCGCGCCTTTGCCACAAAAGGTGTCCGTCGACTTTGCCGAACCCAAGCTGGTCGCCGCGCCCGCCCCCACCACGGCGGTGCCCCGACCCCACAACGGCAGCATCTACCAGGCCGTGAGCTATCGCCCGACCTTTGAAGACCGCCGCGCACGATTGCTCGGCGATACAGTGACGATTCAGATCGTGGAGAGCCTGGCGGCCAGTCAGGTCTCGAAATCCACGGTCAACCGCAATACGTCCATTGACACGGCGATCACCCCGCCCCTGCCCGGTCTGATCGGCGTTGACCTCAAAAACCTGAACATGGCAGCCAAAACGAACAATGACTTTGCGGGCAAAGGCGGCACGGAGGCGGCCAACACGTTCACCGGGTCGATCACCGCCACGGTCATTGAAGTCTTGCCCAACGGCAACCTGATTGTGGCCGGTGAAAAGCAAATTGGCGTCAACCAGAATGTGGACGTCATGCGCTTCTCCGGCACTGTGGACCCCCGTTTGCTGCAACCCAACAATGTGATCGCCTCGACACAGGTTGCCAACGTGCGCGTCGAGTCGCGCGGTCGCGGTCCGCAAGGTGAAGCCCAAACAGTTGGCTGGTTATCACGGTTCTTTTTGAACTTTCATCCTTTCTAAAGTTATCCAGAATAGTGCCGATGGGTAACAGATCCAGTCGGATCGCCCTGCTTACTGGCTCTGCACATGAAACCTCGGATCACCCCATCGACACGCACCGGCCTGCTCCCGCTGGTTGGGCTGGCCATGGTGCTGTGGCTGACGCTCACGGGGAACGTTCAGGCGGCCCGCATCAAGGAAATCGCCTCCATTGAAGGCGTGCGCAGCAACCAGTTGACGGGCTTCGGACTGGTCGTCGGCCTGGATGGAACGGGTGACCAGACCACGCAAATGCCCTACACCACGCAGGGTCTGAGCAACTATTTGAAGCAACTGGGGCTGACCTTGCCCACGGCGCAACTGGCCCAATTGCAAATGAAAAACGTCGCGGCGGTGCTGGTAACGGCCCAGTTGCCCGCCTTCGCCCGACCGGGTCAAACGCTCGATATCAATGTCTCCTCCCTGGGCAACTCCAAATCCCTCAAAGGCGGAACGCTGATTGGCACACCGCTCAAAGGAGCGGATGGCGAGGTCTACGCCTTCGCGCAGGGCAATTTGATTGTGGCCGGTGCAGGCGCTGCCGCCGGCGGCAGCAAGGTTACGGTTAACCACCTGAGTGTGGGTCGCATTCCAGACGGCGCGCAGGTCGAACGCTCCGTGCCGACCGCTTTGCAGGAGGGCTCCACCGTCAGTCTGAGCCTCAATGCAACTGATTTCCAGACGGCCCACAGGGTCGCGCAGGCAATCAACCGCAAATTCGGCGAGGGTGTGGCCCAGGCGCTCGACGGTCGAACCGTGCAGGTCAATGCCCCCGTCAACCCGAATGATCGGGTCACCTTTCTGGCCGAGATGGAAGAGTTGCCGGTGCAGTCCTCCATTGCCGCCGCCAAGGTCATCATCAATTCACGTACCGGTTCTATCGTGCTCAACCAAGCGGTCACCCTGGGGCCGTGCGCCATTGCGCACGGAAATCTGACGGTCACCATTTCCTCCACCCCCATCATCAGCCAGCCCAACGCGCTGTCCATCGGTGGCCAGACCGTCGTCACGGAAAAGGCGAACATCGACATCAACCAGACACCCGGAAAGCTGATTCAGTTGCCCGAGGCCACCAAACTGGCCGACGTGGTCAAGGCGCTGAACTCGTTGGGCGCTACACCGCAGGATTTGCTAGCCATATTGCAAGCCATCAAGGCCGCTGGCGCGCTGAACGCGGAACTGGAAGTGATCTGACATGAGCTACGGAGCTATCTCCAACTCCCAGGCCCTCTCGGCTGACGTGCAGTCACTGGGTGCGCTCAAACTGGAGGCGGGCAAGAACAGCAAGAGCGCCATCAAGGAGACAGCCAAGCAGTTCGAGTCCTTGTTCATGCGCGAGTTGATCAAGAGCATGCGTGAAGCGACCATGAAGTCGGGCATGCTCGACAGCCCCGGCGGAGACCTGGGCACCGACCTGCTGGACCAGCAGTTTGCCGTACAGATGTCCGGCAAAGCCGGGGGGCTGTCTGACCTGATTGAGCAGCAATTGACCCGCCAGATGGGTACACCGCCCGCGGGCGCTTCCCAGACAAGTCAGACCAGTAGAAGCACCGCGGTTTCGCCGTCATCGGCCCCGTCGTCAGCGATAAGCAAAACTTCCCGCGCACCCAGCGAGAGCCAAGCCAGCTTTGTGAACCAGCATTCCGCCGCCGCCAATGAGGCCGAGCGGGCCAGCGGCCTGCCTGCCGGCTTCATGCTGGGCCAGGCCGGCCATGAAACCGGTTGGGGCAAGCATGAGATCAAACACAAGGGAGGCGCGTCCTCCCATAACCTGTTCGGCATCAAGGCGGGCGCCAACTGGACCGGCAAGGTGGCCGAAGTCACCACCACCGAATATGTCAACGGCACGCCCCAAAAACAAGTGGCGCGTTTTCGCGCCTATGACTCCTACGCCGACTCGTTCAAGGACTATGCCCGCTTGATCTCCGAAAGCCCCCGCTACGCCAAGGCCCGCGAACAAACCGGTTCTGCCCATGCCTTTGCCAGCGGCCTGCAAAAAGCCGGCTATGCCACCGACCCAGACTATGCGGCCAAGCTCAGCCGTGCCATCAACACCACGCTGCAGATCCGGCGCGCACAGGCCTGATTCAGGACTCCACCATGGGCATACTCAACATCGGCACACGGGCACTGCAGGCCAACCAGGTTGCGCTGCAGACCGCGGGCAACAACATTGCCAACGTCAATACGCCCGGTTACTCCCGTCAAAGCGTCATTCTGGAGACCGTTCAGGGACAGTTCACCGGGGGCGGCTACATCGGCAAGGGGGTCGATGTACAGACCATCCAGCGCAATTTCAACGCTTTCCTGACGCGCCAGTCAGCCCTGGCCGGTGCCACGCAATCCGCGGACACCACCCGAGCCGACAAACTCAAGCAGCTGGAGAGCCTGTTCCCCGGCGGCGCCAGCGGCCTGGGAGCCTCCATCAACGACATGCTCAACGCGTTTTCGGACGTCGCCAGCGCCCCCACCGACCTCACGGCCCGAACGGTGGTACTGACGCGTGTGGATGAGACCGCTGCCCGGATGCGCGCCACCTCACAACAACTCGATGACCTGCAACAGGGCGTCACGCAGGAGCTCACCCAGAAAATTGACACCATCAACAGTCTTGCCAAAAGCATTGCGGGCGTGAACGAACAGATTGCACGGGTGAACGGCAACGGCCAGCCCCCCAACGACCTGCTGGATCGTCGGGACCAATTGGTACGCGATTTGAATCAATACATTCAAACCAGCTCCATTCCCGCGGACGATGGCACTGTCGGCATTTTCATTGGGGGGAGCCAGGCGCTGGTGCTGGGCACATCGGTATCGCCTGTGTCGCTTTCCAAGGAATTTGGTGGCACGTTAAACAACAAGTTGGCCATCACCCGCAACGGTGCGACCACCCTGCTGGACGAGAACACGCTGGGTGGAGGTGAGGTGTCAGGCTTGCTGCGATTCCAGAACACCGATCTGGTTGAAGGGCGCAATTTGCTGGGGCGACTGACCATGGCGATCAGCACCGAGATGAATACCCAGCACGCACTGGGTCTGGACCTGGACGGCAACGCCGGCGGCAACATCTTCAGCCCCACGACGTTCAGCAGCCAGAACGTGTTGACACCCGTTGCGCCTGCACAAGTAAACGCAGGCGCCACCAGTTTGGCGCTGACGATCAGTGACACCACCAAATTTGCGGCCTCTGACTACGAGGTCAACTTCAGCAACCCGACGCAGGGCTCCATCACCCGCCGCTCGGATGGCGTAGTAACCGCCTTCGACTTTGGTGTGACCAACCCGGTCACGGTCGATGGCATCAGCATCACCAAGGGCGCAGGCGCTGCCGCAGCGGGTGACCGCTTCCTGCTCAAACCCTTCAGCACCTCGGCCAGCAACATCAGTCGCGAATTTTCGACTCCCCGCGCCCTGGCGGTATCGAGCCCGGTGGCGGGCAGCATGGGCACCCGCAACACGGGCAGCCTGCAGCAGGTGTCGCTCACGGCGCGGTCCAATCCGCCCTCGCTGACCCCGGTCGTTTTGACCTTCACGGGGTCCAACAGCTATACGCGCAGTGACGAGCTGCCTGTCCCCAACGCAAGCTCCTACACCTACACGCCGGGCGTCCCCATTGAAGGCACGGTCCCGGCAACGAACCCGCTGTCACAGTGGTCCGTCACCTTGCAAGGCTCACCCAAAGCAGGTGACACATTCACGGTGGGCAACAGCAAGGTTCTGGCAGCCGCTGGCAAACTGGACCTTAAATTGAACGCCGGCAACGCCAGCGCCATGATGGGCCTGCGCGACATGGCCTTGTTTGACGGTGCAGCCCTGAGCGACGGCTACGCCGGTTTGATTGCACAAATTGGCATCCGCGGCCAGAGCGCCAATTACGCAGCGCAGGTGTCCACCACGATTGCCTCCAATCTGGAAAAAGACCGTGCCGGTGTTTCTGGCGTGAATCTGGATGAAGAAGCCGCCAAGCTGCTGCAATACCAGCAGGCCTACCAGGCCTCGGCGAAGATGATCCAGATCGCACAAAGCATTTTTGACACATTGATCCAGGGTATGCGTTGATCGCTCGGCCGCATCAGGAGTAAGCACATGACCACCCCATCCTTTTCACGGCTAGGCTCTGCCAACACCTACGACACGGCGCGCAGCAACCTGATGTCGCGGCAGACCGCGCTGTCCAATGCGCAAGAACACCTCACCTCCGGAAAGCGCGTCAGCACTGCCAGCGACGACCCGACCGCCGCGGCCCAGGCCGAGCGTGCGCTGACCCGTATCTCGCGCATCCAGACCGACCAGCGCGCACTGGAAGCACAGAAAAGTGCCATCATCCAGGCCGAGAGCACATTGGGTGACGTCAACGATACCCTCCAAAATTTTCGCGAACTAGTGGTCAGCGCAGGCAATGGAACCCATACTGCCGCAGAGCGCAAGATCATCGCGGGCCAACTCAGTGGACTACGCGACCAGGTTTTTGCGTTATCCAATCGCAAGGACACCAATGGGCAGCCCCTGTTTGGCGCGCTGGCCAGTGCATTGACTCCTTTTATCGGCCCCCAGGCGGCGGCACCCGACTACACGTTCAACGGGCTGCCGGGCCAAACCGCCAGTTCAGAGGTTGCCATCCCCTTTGCGCTGGACGGCGACAGCGCGTTCATGCTGCAACCCAATCGCGACGGGGTTTACAACGTCAGCGTCAGTACCATCCCGACCACCCGGACTCTGACAACCGACAGTGTGTCAGTGACCAGTGCCGCAGCGGTCAATGGCGCGACATACTCGATTGCCATTACGGCTGTGGACACCACCACCGTCCCCGGCACGACCTCGGTGTCCTACAACCTGACAGCCACGCCCCCCGGAACGGTGACCGCACAAACGGCGCCCGGATACCCGTCAACGCAGGCGGCCAATATTGCAGTGGTCGGCATGGCGGGGCTGGCCCTCAGCATCAAGGGCACGCCCGCGGTGGGCGACACGATCAAGGTCGACCCCAACCCCAGCCTATTCAGCGTGCTGGATGACGCCATTCGCGACATCGGCAGCGCCGCCAACAACAATGCCGCCACCCAGGCTGTCAGCCAGGCACTGGGCAATATCGACATTGGCATGGGCCGTATTTCAGCGGTGCGCGGCCAGGCTGGCGATCTGCTCAACCGTGCCGACCGCATCAGTTCCAATCAGGAAAAGCGCAGTATTCAGCTGGAGAGTGACCGATCCCGCGCGGAGGACCTTGACATGGTCAAGGGCATTTCCGACTTCCAGAACCAGCAAACCGGCTATCAGGCGGCGTTGCAGTCCTACGCTCAGGTACAGAAGCTGTCCCTGTTCAACTACATCGGGTAATTGCATGTCCGATTCGGTTTTGGGCAGCATCACGCTGGGCTACGAGCCGGTCTGGAACCACTGGCGCAAATGCTCCGGCATTCGGCTGTTTGTGGAGTCTTCCAGTGGCGGCTCCGTTGATGCCCGCCATTTACTGGGCGCAATTGCCGAGCTGTGGCCCGAATCAGCACCCCGGCTGTTGCTCCATGCGCAGCCCATGGCTTTGCTCGGCGACTTGTTGGACCACGCCCCGGCGCAAGGACCATGGATCGAGATAAACGATCATTTTCTGCAGGATGCCTTGCTTGCGGGACGTGTCCGCAAAGCACACCAGCGCGGTTTGCCGCTGGTGTGGACCGGCGAGCCAGGCAAGGCCCCCATGCCCGATGCGGCGCAATGGTTTCAACACACCCTGCGTACACTGAGCCCCCATCAGGCGCTGGGTGCCCTGCGTGCATCCCTGCGCCAGCAGCAGGATGGAGGCATGGGGGTGCCGCTCCAGACGGCCAGCCCGGTTGTCGCGGGCAGCTATTACCAGGGTCTGGCCAGCCAGGCACTGCTCGAACACGCACTGGACCGCCAGGGGGTTGCGGGCGTTGCAGGGTGGCCGGTGGAAGAAATTCTGCATGGCTATCGCTTTCGGCAAATCCAGCCAGCGCGACAGGTGCTGATGGCACTGGTGCAAGCCATTGATTCCGACGAATCTCTGGAAGCGCTGGAGCACCGCATGGGTGACGAGCCTCTGCTGACCTATCGCTTTTTACGCTATGCCAATTCGGCGCATCTGGGTGCGCGCAGCGAGGTTGACGGCGTTCGCCAGGGGCTGATGGTCATGGGCTACTCCAAGTTGCGCGCCTGGTTGATGGAGCAGATGCCTCACGCCAGTAGCGACCCCAATCTGGACCCGATTCGCGCCAGCATGGTGTGGCGCGCGCGCATCATGGAGCATCTGGCCGATGCCGGCACGGCAGACGATTTGCGCCGCGAAGTGTTCTTGTGCGGGATCTTCTCGCAGCTGGATTTGCTGCTGGGAGAACCCTTGGGCGCCGCGATGAGCCGCCTGCCGCTGCCGGGGCGTATTGCCTCGGCCATCGTGGGGCAAACCGGCCCTTATGCAGCCTGGCTGGAAGTGGCGACAGCCCTGGAGTCCGGTAATACCGGCATGATCCATGACGTGTGCGCGGCCCACAAAATGCCCGCAGACGAGGTCAACCGCGCGCTCCTGCGCACGCTGGCCGCGGCCTGAATTACTGCTCTGAGCGCAAACGGCTGAACGCCTGCCAAAACGTCGCGTCCTGGGTCGTCGCAAAGTTGATGCGCATCAGCGTGCTGGGCTGGCGCTCGGCATGAAACAGGGCGCCAGGCGCCAGCAAATAGCCCTCATCAAGCATGCGCTGCGCCAGCACATCGGTGTCCACTCCCGTATCCACCCAGCCAAACAAACCCGCCGGGGGTGCCGCAAAACGGCAGCCGTGGGCCAATGCCAGCTTGACGCTGCGCCCACGCGCCTGATCCAGTCGGGTGCGGATGCGCTCGGCATGGCGGCGCAGCTGACCCTGGTCAATACACCAGGCCAGCGCCTTTTCCAGCAGGGCGGGCGTGGTCAGCGTGGCAAGCAACTTGGTGTCAATCAGACGCTCCACCAGATCCGGTGGAGCCGCCAAAAAGCCCACCCGCCAACCCGGGGCCAGAATTTTGGCAAACCCGCTGACATAAATGGTGCGTTGCAAGCCATCCAGTGCACACAGGCGCGTGGCGTGCTCGGGCGCGAGATGGCTGTAGGTGTCGTCTTCAACAATGTAAAAGTTATGGCGGTTGGCCAGTTGCAGCACGCGATGGGCACTGCCCGGCGTGAGACAAAAACCGGTGGGATTGTGAAACACGCTCACGCTCACAAACAGCTTCGGGTTGTGCAGTTCGCAGTAGCGCGCCATGACCTCCAGGTCCGGCCCATCGGCCCTGCGGGGCACCGGCAAAATACGCATGCCCAGCGCGGTCAGGCGCGCAAATTCAATCGCCCAACCCGGCTCTTCCACCATCACAAAGTCGCCCGCACGCAGCAGGGTGCGGCTCACAATATCCAGCGCATGGGTGGCGCCCACGGTGGTGACAATCTGGCCGGGGGAGGCGGGCACGTTCAGCGACGCGAGTTTCTGGGACAGTGCCTGGCGCAAGCCACTGTCCCCTGCAGGCTCCCCGTATTGAAGCGAAAAGGATTGCAAGGCCCGACTGCTGCACACCTTGCGCACGGCGGCGGGCATGAAGGTGGTTTCCAGCCAGTCTGGCGGAAACACGCCCATGCCAGGTTGTGGCTTGTCGGAGCTGCCATGGAACATGCCGCGGATCAGCGCGGTGGCATTGACCGGCACATGCTGCGCTTGAAAGCCACTGCGGGGAATGGGTGGCGCTACAAAATCAGTAGCTGCTTGTGCAATGGATTCAGGGGCTGCGGCCATTTCTCGCACATAAAAGCCCCGGTTTCGGCGCGCCTCGATCAAACCCTGGGCCAGCAACTGGTCATACGCGGCCACCACCGTGGACGCACTCACGCCCTGCTGCTGCGCACACAGTCGCACCGATGGCAACCGTGCGCCGGGCGCCAGCAAGCGGGTACGGATACGCTCGGCAAAGCGGTTGCTCAACTGCTCGGTGAGCGATTGGGATGCGGACTTCATCAACATGGCACACCTTCGCGGCGAATGGATTCTGGATGGGCCTGTGCTGCCCAGCCTGACAATACAGATAAATATTTGACCGGCAGAACTGTACTGGTTCTGTGCTGGTTTTGACTATAAAGTCATGCTACATGAACTGGCAAGAATTTTCGGCTTTACTGGTGTTGGCCACGGCAATGAGCTTTACGCCGGGCCCCAACACAACCCTATCAACAGCGCTGGCTGCCAACCGCGGCTTGCGTCGCGCGCTGCCTTTCGTGTGTGCGGTACCCGTGGGCTGGGGGGCTTTGCTGCTGGTGTGCACTCTGGGTCTGGGCACATTGGTGGTGGCCGTGCCCTTGCTGAGCTGGGCGATCAAGGTTATCGGGGTGGCTTATCTGCTGTGGCTGGCTTCAAAACTGGCGCAGTCGCACCAGCTCAGCGAAGCCGATGCTGCCCATCTCAACGTGACGTTCCTGCAGGGCATGGCACTGCAGTTTGTCAACATCAAGGCCTGGATGCTGGCGCTGGCCATTGTGAGCGGCTGGATCGCCGGGCGCGCTGATGCGGTCGAACGCATGGCGGTGGTGCTGCCCGTGATGCTGGTCTATGCCTTTGCCAGCAACCTCACATATGCCCTGGCCGGCTCGCTGCTGCGCAACTGGTTGTCTGGCCCCAACGGTACAGGCGGGCGCCTGGTGTGGTTCAACCGATCCATGGCACTGGTGCTCGTGGCAACCGCCTTGTGGATGCTCACACTATGACCCACAGCGCACGCGACATCAACAAGGGCCTGTGGATGGGTCTGCTGGGCATCGTCATCTTCTCGGTGACGCTGCCCATGACACGGCTGGCCGTGGGCACGCCCGATGCGCCGCAAATGTCGGGCTACTTCATTGCCTTTGGGCGGGCCGTGGTGGCGGCAGCCCTGTCAGCCGCATTCCTGCTGGCCACGCGCGCGCCCTTGCCTCGCCGGAACGACTGGGTCCCGCTGGCCATCACCGCCGGGGGTGTGGTGTTTGGTTTCCCTTTGTTTACCTCGGTCGCCATGCGGTATGTGGAAGCGGTGCATGCCAGCGTGATCGTGGGAGTGCTGCCGTTGGCCACGGCGGCCGTGGGTGCGTTTTTGCACCGACAGCGGCCCTCGTCAGGTTTCTGGTTGTGCGCCGCACTGGGCAGCGCACTGGTGGTGGCTTTTGCCATGCTCCGCTCGGGGGGCACTGCGGGCGCATCCAATGGCGGCCCCACCATCCAGTTCGCCGACCTCCTGCTATTGGCGGCCATGTTGTGCGCCGCGGTGGGGTACGGCTTTGGTGCGCGGCTCTCGCACCACATGCGCGCCGAGCATGTGATCTGCTGGGCCCTGGTGATGGCGCTGCCGCTCACCCTGCCACTGTCCATCGTGACCTGGCCCACCGCGCCGCTCAAGGCCAGCGCATGGTGGGGCTTTGGTTATGTGGCGGTGTTCTCCATGTGGCTGGGCTTTTTTGCCTGGTACCGGGGCCTGGCGCTGGGTGGCACGGTACGGGTCAGTCAGGTGCAACTGGTGCAGCCGTTTTTGAGCATGCTGTTTGCGGTGCCGCTTTTGGGTGAAAAGCTGGATGCGGTTACGGTAGGCTTCAGTTTGGCGGTGATTGCCACCGTATTTGTTGGCAAGAAGATGCCGGTCGCTAGCAGTCGCTTGGTCGTTTTGCATGATTCCTAATACCCATACCGCCCTCGGCTTCCTGCGTAGCGCCTGCCACGGCGGGTTATGCCGGGGGCCTCATACTGTCAAAGGCCCAGAAATCGGCCCTCGGCATACCCCAGCCCCTGCAATGACAAAGCTTTAGTGCGCCATGACTGGATAAGATTCACACCCAGCGGCAACAGGCCCATCATCGCAATATGATGCGATGATTTTGCTACGCAGCGCCAACGAATTCCACGATCGACTGCACTTCGGCAATCGTGGTGTCAAACCATTCAACTCCTGGAACATTTTCCCGCCATTTACCCCGTGCCTTCAACACGTTATGTGCGGCAAGTTCGGTGGACCCACGCACTTCATCTGCCAACGGCCAAGAATGACCGGATTATCAAAAGAAGCCGATCCCTTGCACTGTTGTGCAACATGGGCATCCACGTCACAAATCGTCTTTCCAATTTTGATCGGGAATGTTGCGCCGGTGCGAACCAATGTAGGGAAACTGAATGCATAAATCCAGCCTTCAAATTCAGCGGCCTCTTCATCGCCATCGGCCAACGCCGATTTTTCCAACTCAACGTCAGAGATATCTTCTGCAGTCTTGGCACGGTAAAGCCCGTCCACAAGCTTTACAAACGTCTCCTGCTCTTTCGCGATAAACGATACGAAAAACTTCACGATGGAGTGAATTGGCTCCAAACACTCAGACTGCGCCTTTTTGACCTTGATCTGCTGCTGTTCAGATGTCAGATGCTTGTCCATGACACGCTGCGCAAGCTCAGTGAGTCTGAATTCGCCACCGCTAGTAACTTCAGGCACCAACTGCACTTCAGCGAGAACCGTGTAACGACCGGACTGGTAGCAAAAGGATCGCGTAGCTTCGAATTGAGGTTCCATAGGGTGACGGGTACTCTCCACGGCGGGTAATGCCGGCTGTGGCAGGCACACCATCCAGCGCCGCAACCTGCAACCAGTCGCTATTCGCTACTAATTTAATAGCTGCTTGCGCAATATCCGTAAGGGCTAGAGGCCTATTCGACTCACAACAAACGCCAATCAGGTCAACAGCGCCACGGCCCCCGAAAACGTGAAGAAGGCGGCGGCCGTGGAAACCAGAATAATCCGCGCAATGCGTCCGTTGTCCGCGCCAAAGCGCTCGGCCAGCAGCGACACATTGCTGGCGCTGGGCAACGCGGCCAGCAAGACCAGCACCGTCAGGGCAAAGCGGTCCAGAGGCACGCCCATCTGAATGGCGGCGGAACCCACCAGCAAGACCAACCACGGGTGCAAAAACAGCTTGATAGCGGCCACGGGCACCACTTCCATCCAGTGCACCGGGTGCGCCTCTCCGGACTCGGCCATGATCTGGGAGCGCGCCAGCACCGCACCAATGGTGAACAAGGCCACCGGTGATGCAGAGTCGGCCAGCAGACCCACGGTTTGCACCACGGGTTGGGGCAAATCCAGCTGCAGGGCCGACACCAGCGCCCCCAGCAAAATGGCCCAGGGCATGGGATTGGCGGCCACGCCCTTGAGCGCATTTTTGGCCGCCAAGCCAGCCGAAGCGCCACCGCCGTGGCTCTTGTCACCCAGCCGGGACAATGCAATGCACAGCGAAGAGGTCACCACCATGTCCACCAGAATCGTCACAATCGCCGGCCCGGCCGCTTTGGGGCCCAGCAGGGCCACCAGCAGCGGCACACCCATAAAGCCAGTGTTGGGAAAAGCGCCTACCAGCGCGCCAAAGGACGCATCATTCCAGTCAATGCGCCCATGCAGGGTGACGGCCACTACAAAAGCCACCATGACCAGTGCGCATAGCAGGTAGGTCAGCGCCACGCTGGGGTCGAGCAACTGGGTGATGGGGGTACTGGCGCCAAACCGGTACAGCATGCACGGCAGGGCAAAAAACAGCACGAAGCCGTTGAGCCCCGGTATGGCCTGCAGCGGCAGCATGCCCCGGCGGGCGGCAATGAAACCACAGAGAACCAGCGCGAAGAAGGGGAAGGTGACTGAGAGGATTTGCAGCACCCGCCCATTGTCGGGGCATTTACGGGCGCTTTACGCCCACCCGGTAAGATGGCACGCTTGTTTGCTGAACCCGACTGAATGTCCCTCCCTCCATCCCCCACTACCGCTTCCCCCATGGGTCACGGCCTGAATCCAGCCCAACAGGAAGCCGTCAACTACTTGCACGGCCCCTGTCTGGTGCTGGCGGGCGCCGGTTCGGGCAAAACACGCGTCATCACCCACAAGATCGGACGACTCATCGAGAGCGGCATGCCGCCGCAGCGCATTGCCGCCATCACGTTTACCAACAAAGCCGCCGCCGAGATGCGTGAACGCGCCAAGGGGCTGATCGGCAAAGCCGCCAAGGACGTGGTGGTGTGCACGTTTCATGCACTGGGCGTGCGCATGCTGCGTCTGGACGGCTCCGCGCTGGGGCTCAAGCCCCAATTCAGCATCCTGGACAGCGACGATGTCACCAGCATCCTCAAAGACGCCGGTGGCAGCACCGATGCCGCCACCGCCCGCCAGTGGCAGTGGACCATCAGCGGCTGGAAAAGCGCCGGGCTGAACGCCACACAGGCGCTGGCCCTGGCCGAGGACGACAACGCCCGCATCACCGCCACCGTGATGGCGCGCTACGAAGAGCGCCTCACCGCCTACCAGAGCGTGGACTTTGACGACCTGATCAGCCTGCCACTCAAACTGCTGCGCGACTATGAACACGTCCGCCACAAGTGGCAGGGAATGATGGGCCATGTGCTGGTGGACGAATACCAGGACACCAACGCCACGCAGTACGAAGTGCTGAAGCTGTTGGTGGGCGGCAACCCGCCCGGTGAGGCCCGCTTTACCGCCGTGGGCGACGACGACCAGTCCATTTACGGCTGGCGCGGCGCCACGCTGGACAACCTGAAAAAGCTGCCCCTTGAGTTCCCCCAACTCAAAGTCATCACGCTGGAGCAAAACTACCGCTCCACCAGCGCCATCCTGCGTGCCGCCAACAACGTGATTGGCCCCAACCCCAAGCTCTACCCCAAAAACCTGTGGAGCGATCTGGGCGAGGGCGAGCCGGTGCGCGTGGTGGATGCCGATAACGAAGAGCACGAAGCCGAGCGCGCCGTAGCCCGCATCCAGAGCCTGCGGGCCGAGGGCCTGCTGGCGCAGGCGGGCAAGCAATACAAGGAATTTCGCGACTTTGCGGTGCTCTACCGCGCCAACCACCAGGCCAAACCGTTCGAGAAGGCGCTGCGCAAGGCGGGCATTCCGTACAAAGTGTCAGGCGGTCAGAGCTTTTTTGACCGGGCCGAGATCCGCGACCTGTGCGCCTGGTTTCGCCTGTGGGCCAATAACGACGACGACCCGGCATTTTTGCGCGCCGTCACCACACCCAAGCGCGGCATTGGCCACCAGACGCTGGGCACACTAGGGGTATTTGCCAGCCAGTACAAGCTCAGCCTGTTTGAGGCACTATTCTCCAATTCGCTGCCCTCGGTACTCGCCGCCAAGGCGGTGGGCAGCCTGCACGAGTTTGGCCGCTATGTGAATGACCTGGAATACCGTGCCCGCAACACCTCGGGCGCGGAGGCTGCTCGCACGTTCATGACCGATTGGCTCAAGGACATCGGGTATGAGAAGCACCTGTACGACGGTGAGGACAGCGAAAAAGTAGCCTCCGCCAAGTGGAACAACGTGATGGAATTTTGCGACTGGATGGCCCTGCGCTGCGGCGGCCAGCTGGACGACACGGCCGGTGCGACCACCACCAGGGAAATCAAAACCCTGCTGGAAGTGACACAAACCATTGCCCTGCTCTCCACCATCAGTGAGCGCGAGAAAGACCAGGACGTGGTCACCCTGTCGACCCTGCACGCAGCCAAGGGGCTGGAGTGGCCGCATGTGATTCTGGTCGGCGTGAACGAGGGCATGCTGCCGTTCAAGCTCAACGACGGCGCTGACTCGGCGGGGGGCTCCGAGAAAGCCCACGAATCGGTCAATGAAGACATGGCGGTGCGACTGCAGGAAGAACGCCGCCTGATGTATGTGGGCATCACACGCGCCCAGCGCAGCCTGGCGGTAAGCTGGACGCGCCGGCGCAAGAAGGGCCGGGAAATGGTCGCGGCCCTGCCCAGCCGCTTTATTG
>JAYTRR010000252.1:0-2808 GCA_043746005.1 Burkholderiales bacterium | reverse complement strand
ACACGTCGTGCTTGGGCACGGCGGGCAAGGCCATCAACAACTCGTCTTCAATCAGCTCCAGCAGATTGAAGTCCCGGCTCAAGACCAGCACGTCCTCTTCCGATGCCTCGTCTTCCACTGCGGCCGCATCTTCGGTCGCCACAAAGCGAAATTCCCGTTCAAAGGAAACCGGCACGCCTACCGGGCCCAGGCATCGCTGGCAGATCATGGGCAGAGCCACCTCAGCCGATAGCTGCAGCCAGACTTGCGCGTTGGGGGCACCGTCCGGGCGTGTCATGCCAGTGGCCGCGAAATGCAATGGCACCTCACCGGCTTCGCCCTGGGCCTCCTCCATCAGGCGGTCAAAGCGCGCCAGACGCTCCTGTCCTTCGATTATTCCGGCCGATCGGGCGAAGGCATCCATATTCAAGTGTTGGGCGTCGTAGTCATGTTTCATGCGCGCAGTGTAAGAGAATCGGGGCATGCCCGACATTACCAACAGAAAACTCATCCTGGGATCCACCTCCGCTTATCGGCGGGAGTTGCTGGAGCGACTACGCGTCCCTTTTTCCATCGAATCGCCCCATGTCGATGAATCTCCGTTGCCCACCGAGTTGCCTGCCGACCTGGCCCGCCGTCTGGCACTGGCCAAGGCGCAGGCGGTTGCGGCACGTTTCCCCGATTGCGTGGTGATTGGATCGGACCAGGTCGCTGACCTGGATGGGCAGCCCTTGGGTAAACCCGGCACCCATGACCGCGCCGTCGCTCAACTGCGTCAAATGCGCGGCAGGACGGTCATTTTCCAGACCGCAGTCGCCGTGGTGTGTCTGCAAAGTGGCTTTTGCCAGCAGGCACTGGCTCCGGTCCGCGTGACATTTCGCGCGCTCACTGACGAAGAAATCGAGAGCTACCTTTTGGCCGAGGAGCCTTACGACTGCGCAGGAAGCGCCAAAAGCGAAGGGCTGGGCATCACGCTTCTGGAGCGAATAGACAACGACGATCCGACGGCACTGGTCGGTTTGCCACTCATTCGGACCAGCCAGATGCTGCGGGCAGCCGGTATCCGCTTGCTACAACCTGTGACGAGAACAGCATGAACACCCCGACACCCCCCACCACGGCACGCGGCGCAACGCCGGGAACCCTGTATCTGGTGCCCGCTCCGCTGGACTTTGGCTGCAGCAGTCAGGTGCCCCTGGACCAGGTCATGCCCTCAGGAACCCTGGAAATCGCTGCAACGCTGAAACACTGGGTGTGTGAAAACGCCAAGTCCACGCGCGCATACCTGAAACGCATCGGTGAAACGCACCCACTCTGTGTGCCGCTGCAATCGATGCAACTTCAGGAATTGCCACATGAGGTTCACAAGAAGGGGGATCACCAGGGGCACTTTGACGCGCGCCACCTGCTTCAAGTTGCACTGCAGGGTGAGGACGTGGGGTTGGTCAGTGAGGCCGGGATGCCCGCCGTTGCCGACCCGGGTTCGTCGGTGGTGCGCGCTGCACACGATCTGGGAATTCGGGTGATGCCACTGGTGGGGCCCGTTTCGCTCTTGCTGGCACTTGCAGCCAGCGGCCTCAGCGGCCAGAATTTTGCATTCGTAGGCTACGTACCCAGCACACCGGCAGAACGCAACCTGCGTATTCGCGAGCTGGAGTCACTGGCGCTCAAGACCGGGCAAACGCAGTTATTCATAGAGACGCCGTACCGCAATGCTGCCTTGCTGCAAGCCCTGCTGCAAAACCTGCAGCACAACACCCGGCTGGCCACGGCCAGCGGATTGACATTAGCGCAGAGCACCTGCCACAGCGACCTGGTCAAGCACTGGAAGCAAAAACCGTGGACTGTGGACAATTCCACGCCCACCGTGTTTGCCATCGGCCGCTGAAAGGGGCCCTTCAGACCGGTTTAGCGAAGCGCTGGCAGCGATCGAATGGCGTGGACGGCGCCCTCGCCCATGGAGGCGCCGAAGCGCTTGACCAGCCGCTCGGCCACGTTATCGCGGCGGGTGTAGTCGACCAGATCCTCGGCCTTGACCACTTCCCGTGCTACAAAGTCCAGGTTGCCCAACTGGTCCGCCAGACCCATGTCGATGGCCTGCTGGCCCGTCCAGAACAAGCCGCTGAACGTCTCAGGTGTTTCCTTGAGGCGGCTGCCGCGACCGGCCTTCACCACGCTGATGAATTGCTGGTGAATCTGGTCCAGCATAGCCTGGGCGAACACGCGCTGCTTATCTGTCTGCGGGCTGAAGGGGTCCATAAACCCCTTGTTTTCACCGGCGGTCATGAGGCGACGTTCCACGCCCAGCTTGTCCATCAAGCCAGTGAATCCGAAACCATCCATCAGCACGCCAATGCTGCCCACCACACTGGCTTTGTCCACAAATATCTTGTCGGCACCCACGGCGATGTAATAGGCAGCAGAAGCACAGGTTTCTTCCACCACAGCATACAGCGGCTTCTTGTGCAGCGCCTTCAGGCGGATAATTTCATCGTTGATGATGCCGGCCTGCACCGGGCTGCCGCCAGGTGAGTTAATCAGCAGCACAACCGCCTGCGCGCCCTTGTCTTCAAAAGCGCCACGCATGGCGGCGACGATCAGCTCGGCACTGGCCTCGGAGCCGGATGCAATTTCCCCCTGAATTTTGACCACCGCCGTGTGGGGCGTCGTGATGTCCGCATTCGTGCCTCCACGCTCCATGCCAACCCACACCAACAATGCCAGAAACACCAGCCAGGCCAGGCGAATGCCATTGCGCCACCGGCGCGCCTGGCGCTGCTCGGTGATTCCCGCCATGGCCAACCTTTCCAGGGTTACGCGCTCCCAGCC
>JAYTRR010000251.1:0-24793 GCA_043746005.1 Burkholderiales bacterium | reverse complement strand
GATCGCCATTTTGGCTTTGAAGGTGCCGCCTGGTACTGGCACTTTGTGGACGTGGTCTGGTTGGGGCTTTATGTACTGGTGTACTGGCTCTAAACCTTACGGCGTCCAGAAAAAAGGCACCGCTAGCGGTGCCTTTTTGATTGGTCGGACCGCTTATTCGACTCACTTGGAAATTACTGACCTTCGGGTATGCCAGTCGGGTGGATATAGCCCAACTTCCATGCAATGAGAATGCAGGCAAACAGCAGAATGGAAAACCCGACCCGCATGGCGAGAGCGCGCGCCATGTTCCTGGATGCATTGGGCCCACTGCGTCTGCCACGCATCATGAAAACCAAAGCGACACCGAGACTGCCGAGAATGACCAGAAAAGCGATGATTACGAGATATGTCATAACGGGGATTATCTTGTGAATGTCCGATGGAAGTTTGCCCTGATTGCCTTATCCGCACTGTTGGCGCTGGCAGCAACAATTTCGCTGGGTCGATGGCAATTGTTGCGAGCCGATCAGAAGCTGACACTGCAGGCCGCAATGGACGGCCAGAATTCCAAGTCTTTTCTGGATTCCATTGCATTGCTCTCCGGAAGTGACCTGACCCCACTTCTGTATCAGCGAGCCCGCCTGCGGGGGACTTGGGTGCGTGAGGCAACGGTCTTTCTCGACAACCGGCAGATGAACGACCGGGTCGGATTTTTTGCAATGACTCCGCTGCTGCTCGAAGGTAGGCGTGCAGCCATTCTTGTGCAACGCGGTTGGGTGCCCCGTAATTTTGAGGATCGTGCACATCTGCCGTCGGTCGAGACGCCCAGCGGAATGGTGGAAATTGAGGGCCATATAGCCCCGGCGCCTTCCAAGCTTTACGAGCCAGGTCGTCCATCCGATGGCCCAATCCGGCAAAATCTGGATCTCAAGGAGTTGGCCGCGGATACGGGCTTGCCCCTGTTGGCCGTCACCCTTCGGCAGACCGGTGCGTCCAGCGAAGGTTTGCTGCGTGAGTGGGCCCCCGTGAATCTGGGGGTCGACAAACATTACGGTTATGCGTTTCAGTGGTTCGGCCTGGCCGGGCTGATCGCCGTGCTTTTCCTCTGGTTTCAAATGATTCGACCTTTTATTCAACGTCGCAAGGACCCATCTCGCCATGTCTAGTGCTTCCCCTCGTGATGATCATCCATTGGGTTTGACGGTGCATTCCATGCCGGAACCCGCGCAGATTGCGGCCGCCCAGGAGGGGCGTACCCGTGGTGGGCGCTGGAAGTTGCTGGCAGTATTCCTGATGTGCGCAGCCCCCGTAGTCGCCTCTTACTTTACCTACTACGTGGTGCGCCCGGAAGGGCGGCGCAATTTCGGTGAGCTGATCAATCCGCAGCGGCCATTGCCCGACCTTGCGGGGACTAAGCTGGATGCCACGGCCGTGAATTTGCGCGCGCTAAAAGGCCAATGGCTGTTGATTAGCGTTGCAGCCGGGGGCTGTGACAAAGCCTGTGCGGATCATTTGTACCTGCAGCGCCAATTGCGCGAAAGCTTGGGTAAAGACAAAGATCGTGTGGATTGGGTGTGGCTGGTCACGGATGCGATGCCTGTACCAGACGCAATTCGCCCGGCGCTCAGGGATGCCACGGTCATTCGCGTAGCCGTGCCAGACCTTGCGCTGTGGCTACAAGCGCAGCCGGGGCATGCCCTGCCCGAGCATCTTTATCTGGTGGATCCGCTGGGGAACTGGATGATGCGATTTCCAGCCGACCTCGTAGCGCAGGGGGCACCAGGGGCTGCCAACGCCAAGCGGGATCTGGAGCGATTGTTGCGGGCCTCGTCCTCATGGGACACTGCAGGTCGTTGAGTCCGGTGATATAGATCCACCATGCACACATCGCTATACGATTGGTCGCCCTTGCTGCGCATGCTGATGCTGGGCTTGTTGCTGGCAGCAGGACCGCTTCTGCTGGTGTATCTGCGCAATCGGCGTGCCACCCCGCTGGGCAGGCTGCATGCGTTGACCTTGGTGACGCTTTTTTTGACCTTTGATCTGGTGCTGTTTGGTGCATTTACGCGCCTGACCGACAGCGGCCTGGGTTGCCCCGATTGGCCGGGTTGTTACGGCAGTGCCAGCCCACTGGGGGCCAGCGCGCAGATCACTGCGGCCCAAAGCGCCATGCCGACGGGTCCAGTGACCCAGGGCAAGGCCTGGGTTGAGATGATTCACCGGTATCTGGCCGTCAGTGTGGGCGTATTGATTATCGTGCTGGCCGTCTCAAACTGGCTGACCCGAAAATACCGCGGGCGGCAGGCTGCAATCAGCCTCTGGCTCCCCCTGCTGACCCTGATCTGGGTGTGCGTTCAGGGTGCCTTCGGCGCGCTGACGGTCACGATGAAGCTCTTCCCTGCAATCGTCAGCATGCACTTGCTGGGTGGCTACGTCCTGCTCGTCTTGCTGACGATCCAGGCCGTTCTCTTGGGACAACTTCAAAGCGGCGGCCATCCTCGCATAGGCTTGTCCGCGGGTGTGCGCCTGTGGATGGGTTTGGCCCTGGGCTTGCTGGTGCTTCAGGCCGCGTCGGGTGCCTGGGTCAGCACCAATTACGCGGTACTGGCGTGCTCCGAGTTCCCGATGTGTCAGGGCACCTGGTGGCCGCAGATGGACTTTTCTGCTGCGTTTGAAATTTGGCGACCCCTTGGCTTGGGGCGCAATGGCGAACCCATCAGCTTTCAAGCCTTGACGGCGATTCACTATGTGCACCGAACCTTGGCCATGCTGACGCTGTTGTTGCTGGGCCTGGTTGCCTGGCACCTGCGGTCCGTCTCCGGGCTACGCCTGCCGGTTCGTGCATTGGGCACGCTGCTTGCACTGCAGTTGGTGACGGGCGTCAGTAACGTGGTGCTGGGCTGGCCTTTGCTGGCGGCCGTCCTGCATACCGGCGGCGCTGGCGCCATGGTGGTCGTTATGGTCTGGATGCTGGCGTCGACGCAGGCGAAGACCGCAGCCGATCGCACACAGGTATTTGAACGGAGAGTGACTGAATGACCGCGAATGTTTCCCTTGCCCCACCTTCCGTGATCCGGCAGTTCTATGCATTGACCAAACCACGCGTCATCCAGTTGATCGTATTTTGTGCGCTGATCGGGATGGTGCTGGCCGTGCCCGGCGCGCCAACCCTGGCGCAGGTCGGATTGGCTGCCATTGCCTGTTTCGGGATCTGGCTGGTGGCCGGTGCAGCGGCCGCTTTCAACTGCATTGTTGAAAAAGGCATTGATGCCAAGATGAAGCGCACCGCCTGGCGCCCCACGGCCCGTGGTGAACTGGGTGACGCGCAAACCTTGCTGTTTTCGGGGGTTCTCTGCGTGGGTGGTTCGGCCGTGTTGTACTTCTGGGTGAACCCGCTGACCATGTGGCTCACCTTTGCCACATTTGTGGGTTATGCCGTTATTTACACCGTGATTCTCAAGCCCCTGACGCCGCAAAACATCGTCATCGGTGGCGCGTCCGGTGCCATGCCCCCGGTGTTGGGCTGGGCTGCCATGACGGGGAATGTGGGGCCGGAGGCGCTGATTCTTTTTCTCATCATCTTCCTGTGGACCCCTCCCCACTTTTGGGCACTGGCGTTGTACCGGGTCGAGGAATACCGCAAATCGGGCCTGCCCATGCTGCCCGTGACGCATGGCAGCGAGTTCACCCGTTTGCAGATCCTGCTCTACACCATTGTGCTGTTTGCTGCCTGCCTGCTCCCGTTCGTGTACGGCATGAGCCGCTGGCTCTACCTGGCAACCGCCATCGTCCTGAGTGTGGGTTTTTGCCTGTACGCATGGAAGCTGTGGCGCAGCTACTCCGATGAGCTCGCCCGCCGAACTTTCCGGTTTTCACTGATTCATCTGAGTGCGCTGTTTGCCGCACTGCTGCTGGATCACTACATTTTCTAGGCCCCAATGATCAAAAGAAATGCTATTAAATTCATAGCTGCTAGCGCAATAGCTACGGGGGTAGCCGTATTGTTTTCTGCATGTTCTCCGAAGCAGGCGGCATTCTCGTCCATTGACCTCACCGGCGCTGACTATGCGAAGAACTTTGAGTTGACCGATCACAACGGTCAAGTCCGCCACCTGCAGGACTTCTCCGGCAAGATCGTGGTCATGTTTTTTGGCTATACGCAATGCCCGGACGTGTGCCCCACCTCCATGGCGGAGCTGGCCGAAGTGAAAAAAGCACTGGGCAAAGATGGCGAGCGGCTGCAGGGGCTCTTCGTTACCGTGGACCCCCAGCGCGACACGCCCGAACTGCTGAAAGCCTATATGGCGAACTTCGATCCGAGCTTCCTGGCGCTCTACACTACGCCAGAAAAGTTGGTGGAACTCGCCAAAGATTACAAGGTCTATTACAAGCGGGTGGAAGGCAAAACCCCCACCAGCTACACGATGGACCACTCAGCAGGCAGCTACGTCTATGACACCAAAGGCCAGTTGCGCCTGTTCACCCGCTACGGAGGCGGTGCCCAGGCGCTGACCTCAGACATCCAGATCCTGCTGAAACAGGCTTCTTAGGCGTATTCCGCCAGCGCCGTTTTCATCTTCTTCATTGCCGCCACTTCAATCTGGCGAATGCGCTCGGCGCTCACGCCGTATTCGGCGGCCAGATCGTGCAGCGTCATGCCGCCCGAGTTGTCGTCATTCACCTTGAGCCAGCGCTCTTCGACGATGCGACGGCTGCGGGGGTCCAGTGAGTCCAATGCAGTGGCGATGCCCTCCGTCGCCAGAACATCCCGCTGGCGCGCTTCAATCATGGCAACGGGCTCATGGTTGCTGTCCGTCAGGTACGCGATGGGGCCAAAGGCATCTTCACCGTCGTCAGAAGAACCCGGGTCCAGCATGACGTCGCCGCCCGACAATCGCGTCTCCATTTCAAGAACTTCCTCGGGTTTGACCTTCAGGTCACGGGCCATGGAAGCCACTTGATCGGGGCTGAGGGTCTCGCGGTGCGTGCCCGTGTCGGCCGCGGCATCGTCACTTTTGTAACGCTGCTTCATGGAGCGCAGGTTGAAGAACAGCTTGCGCTGGGCCTTGGTGGTTGCCACCTTGACCATGCGCCAGTTTTTCAAAATGTACTCATGAATCTCGGCCTTGATCCAGTGCAGCGCGTAGCTCACCAGACGCACGCCCTGATCGGGGTCGAAGCGTTTGACGGCCTTCATCAGGCCCACGTTGCCCTCCTGGATCAAGTCGCCGTGGGGCAGGCCGTAACCCAGATACTGGCGTGATACCGATACCACCAAACGCAAGTGAGAAAGCACCAACTTACCTGCGGCCTCCAGGTCGTTGTCATTTTTGAACTTGCGAGAGAACTCCTGCTCTTGCGCCAAAGTGAGCATAGGCAAGCGATTGGCTGCCGAAATATAGGCATCCAGATTGCCTAGAGGGGGCACCAGCGACCAGGGATTGGCTACAGCCAGTGCGGCGCTCGGGGTTCCAAGTTGAAGTGTCATAGCTGAACTCCTTTTGTCATTCCGTGAATATTAGCACTCGGTATGAGCGAGTGCTAATCGATAAGTTCAATTCCCTTGATAGTTCACAACAACCAATCGCCCCCACAACCCCGTTATGCGGTTGTGTTAGATGTTTTGGTTATTTGAAACTTATTATTCAATAGTTCTAGTTTTAACGATTAGCTTCCAGAATCCATTCCATCGCAATCAACCGCAACGGAAACGGAAGCAAACCATGACACAAGGTCGCAAACTCATTCAAATCACGCTGGCCACCGTATTGGCTGGCGCGGGCTTATTGGCTCAGGCTCAGCAAGCCGTGACCCTGCTCAACGTGTCGTACGACCCAACCCGTGAGCTGTATGCCGAGTACAACGCCGCGTTCGCCAAATACTGGAAAGCCAAGTCCGGTCAAGACGTCACCATCAAGCAATCCCATGGAGGTTCCGGCAAACAGGCGCGCTCGGTCATTGACGGACTGGATGCCGACGTGGTGACACTGGGGCTTGCGGGGGATGTGGACGCCTTGTTCAAGAACGGCGGATTGATTCCACAAGACTGGCAAAAACGCTTGCCGCATAATTCGTCACCGTATACCTCCACGATCGTCCTCGTGGTGCGCCAAGGCAACCCCAGGGGCATCAAGGATTGGGATGACCTGATCAAACCGGGCGTCAGCGTCATCACCCCCAACCCCAAAACATCGGGAGGCGCACGCTGGAACTACCTGGCCGCCTGGGAGTTCGCCAAACGCAAGTTCGGTGGCAAGGCGGACGGCGACGCCAAAGCCAAAGAGTTCGTCGCCAAGCTGTATGCCAATGTGCCCGTGCTCGACACCGGAGCCCGGGGCTCATCCATTACCTTCGCCCAGCGCAATCAGGGCGACGTGTTCATCTCCTGGGAAAACGAGGCCTACCTGCTGGAAAAGGAATTCGGCAGCAAGGTGGACGTGGTCTACCCATCGATCAGCATTCTGGCCGAGCCGCCCGTCAGCGTGGTGGACAAGAACGTGGACAAGAAGGGCACCCGCGTGGTGGCAGAGGAATACCTGAAGTACCTCTATACCGAAGAAGGGCAGGACATTGCCGGCAAGAACTTCTACCGCCCAGCCGTTTCAGAAAAAGCCAAGGCCAAGTACGCCAAACAGTTCCCCAAGCTGAACCTGTTCACCATCGAGCAAGCCTTTGGCGGATGGGCCAAGGCGGACAAGGACCACTTTGCCGACGGTGGCTCGTTTGATCAGATCTATTTGAAGAGGTAAATCAGGCTGCAGACATCGTGGAATATACGCAAGCAGCTCCTGATTTCATAGCAGAAGGTTGGCGCTGCCTGCATATGCTTATGCGAATAAGCAAATGAAAACAGAGTCGTTTGCGTTTGAATTATTGCTGAAGACAATGCATTTTTACGCAAGACAAGCACCCACATGGCAACCGCTTCCCCCACCATCATCATCGTGCCCGGCTGGCGCGACTCCGGGCCCGGCCACTGGCAAAGCCTGTGGTCTGGGCAGTTGCAGGATGTTGTGCGCGTGGTTCAGGACGACTGGATAACGCCCTCCCGGGCGGCATGGGTTGCCTCCATCACCCGCACGATTCTGGAGCAATCGGGTCCGGTGGTCATCGTGGCCCACAGCCTGGGCTGCATTGCCACCACCCACTTGCCGAAAGAGGCCACGGACTGTATTCAGGGTGCGCTATTGGCAGCTCCGGCAGACCCGGAGCGCCGGGGCGTACTGGTCGACTTTGCACCGGTGCCCTACCAACCGCTGCCTTACCGCAGCATTCTGGTGGCCAGCAGCAACGACCCCTATTGCCCGGTGCGCACGTCGGGTGCCTACGCACGCGCCTGGGGCAGCGAGTTTGTCCGCCTTCAAAACGCCGGGCATATCAATATTGAATCCGGCTTTGGCCCCTGGCCGCTGGGGCTGGCCTTGCTCCAGTCGCTGATGGGCGAGGGTGGACGTCGCCTGCCATTCGCGCACGTGGTTCCTGCCCATTTATCCCTTACCCAAAATTCATTGGAGACCACATGAAATTCAAACAAAAAGCGACGCTAGCCCTCACCATCATTGCGCTGACAGCTAGCAATTTGGTAGCAGCCCAAACGGCACAATCCACCACGTTACTCAATGTGTCCTACGACGTATCGCGCGAGTTTTACAAGGACATCAACACGGCGTTTGTGGCCAGCTACAAAAAGTCCACCGGCAAAGACATCAAGATTGACCAAAGCCACGCGGGCTCCAGTGCCCAGGCGCGTGCGGTGAACGACGGCCTGGAGGCCGACGTGGTGACCATGAACACCACCACCGACATCGACTTTCTGGCCAGCACCGGCATAGTGGCCAAAGACTGGACCAAGCGCTTTCCGCACAACGCAGCGCCTACCAGTTCCACCATGCTGTTTCTGGTGCGCAACAACAACCCCAAGGGCATCAAGGATTGGGATGACCTGATTAAACCCGGCATCCAGGTGGTGGTGGTAAACCCCAAGACCGGTGGCAATGGCCGTATGGCCTATCTGGCCGCCTGGGGTTCCGTGCGCAAAAAGGGCGGCACCGACGCGCAGGCCGCCGAATTTGTAGGCAAGCTCTACAAGAACGTGCCCGTGCTGGCCAAGGGTGGGCGGGATGCAACCAGCATCTTTTTGCAGCGCAATATTGGCGACGTGCTGATTACCTTTGAGTCGGAAGTGGTGTCGGTGGACAAGGAGTTTGGCGCAGGCAAGGTCGATGCCATCTATCCCAGCAGTTCCATCGTGGCCGAGAACCCGGTGGCCCTGGTGGAGCGCACCGTGGCTAGAAAGGGAAGCACAGAGGCCGCCCGTGCCTACCTGAACTTCCTGTATTCGGATGCGGGGCAGGAAATCGCTGCGCAGCATGCCATTCGCCCCAGCAATGCGGCCATTCTCAAGAAGTACGCCAGCACGTTCAAGCCCATTGTGCTGTTCACGGTAGAGGAATACTTTGGCTCGTTTGCTGAGGCGCAGAAGGTGCACTTCAACGACGGCGGCCAGTTCGACAAGCTCTACACGGTCAAGTAGATGACAACTGCTTCCCTTTCTGCGTCGCTGCACGCGCCAGGTGGCTGGGCGCGCAAGCGCACGGCCCGGCGCGTGCTGCCCGGCTTCAACCTCACGCTGGGCTACACCGTCCTGTACCTGAGCCTGATCGTGCTGATCCCGCTCTCGGCGCTCGTCTTCAAGACCTTCACTCTGACCTGGGAGCAGTTCTGGGCCGCCATCAGCGGGCCGCGCGTGGTGGCGTCTTACCAACTCACGTTTGGCGCCTCGTTGTTGGCCGCCATGGTGAATGTGGTTTTTGGACTGCTGGTGGCCTGGGTGCTGGTGCGCTACAACTTTCCTGGAAAAAAATGGGTCGATGCGCTGGTGGATCTACCGTTTGCGCTGCCCACCGCCGTTGCGGGCATCTCGCTTACCGCGCTGCTGGCGGGCAATGGCTGGATCGGGCAATACCTGGAGCCCCTGGGCATTCAAGTCGCCTTCAAACCCGCGGGCATCGTGATCGCACTGATTTTCATCGGGCTGCCTTTTGTGGTGCGCACGGTGCAACCGGTGCTCGAAGATGCCGAGAAGGAGCTGGAAGAAGCCGCCACTTGCCTGGGTGCGACACGCTGGCAAACTTTTACCCGGGTGATATTTCCATCTATTGCGCCGGCCTTGCTCACTGGATTTGCGATGGCTTTTGCCCGCGCGATTGGTGAATACGGCTCGGTGATTTTTATCGCGGGCAACATGCCCATGGTGTCCGAGATCACGCCGCTCATCATCATCGGCAAGCTGGAGCAATACGACTACGCCGGTGCCACCGCCGTAGCGCTGGTGATGCTGGTGATTTCGTTTGCGCTCTTGCTGGTTATCAACGCGCTGCAAAGCTGGCAGCGCAAGCGTTCGGGAGCCTCATCTTGAGTACCGCTGCGACAACACGCACCGTGCGCAACGCCACAGCCGGTACCACCGAGGCCGCCTGGGTGCGCTACACGCTGATTGGCGTGGCGCTCACTTTCATGGCGTTGTTTCTGGTGCTGCCGCTGGCGGCCGTGTTTGCCGAGGCGCTGCGCAAAGGTTTTGGCGCCTATCTGGAGGCGCTGCAGGAGCCCGATGCCTGGTCTGCCATGCGGCTCACGCTGCTTACCGCTGCCATTGCCGTGCCGCTGAACCTGGTGTTTGGTGTGGCTGCCGCCTGGTGCATTGCCAAGTACGAGTTCCGTGGCAAGGCCTTTCTGACCACGCTGGTGGACTTGCCGTTCTCGGTGTCGCCCGTGGTTGCGGGTCTGATCTACGTGCTGATGTTTGGCGCACAAGGCTGGTTTGGCCCGTGGCTGCAGGCGCATGACATCAAGATCATCTTCGCCGTGCCGGGCATCGTGCTGGCCACGGTGTTCGTGACCTTTCCGTTTATCGCCCGCGAACTCATTCCGCTGATGCAGTCGCAGGGCAATGACGAAGAGCAGGCCGCCATTGTGCTGGGCGCGACCGGCTGGCAGACCTTCTGGTATGTGACGCTGCCCAACATCAAGTGGGGCCTGATCTACGGCGTGATCCTGTGCAACGCACGGGCCATGGGCGAGTTTGGCGCGGTGTCGGTGGTGTCGGGCCACATCCGTGGGCAGACCAACACGCTGCCGCTGCATGTGGAAATTCTGTACAACGAGTACCAGTCGGTGGCAGCCTTTGCCGTGGCTTCGCTTCTGGCCCTTCTGGCGCTCGTTACTTTGTTCATCAAATCAGTGGCCGAGTGGCTGCATGCGCGTGAGCTCAAAGCCATTGCCGCGCTGTCGCCAGAGCGGCCTTCCAAGGACCCCGTATGAGTATCGAAATTCGCAACGTCAGCAAACAGTTTGGCGACTTCCACGCGCTGCGCGATGTGTCGTTGGACATTGAATCGGGTGAACTGGTGGCGCTGCTAGGGCCCTCGGGCTGCGGCAAGACCACACTGCTGCGCATCATCGCCGGGCTGGAAACGGCGGACGCGGGCAGCATTCTGTTCAGCGGCGCCGACACCACCGAGGTGCATGTGCGCGAGCGCCAAGTGGGTTTTGTGTTCCAGCACTACGCGCTGTTTCGCCACATGACGGTGTTTGAAAACGTGGCCTTCGGCCTGCGGGTCAAGCCCCGTGCCCTGCGCCCCAGCGAAGACAAGATCAAGCAAAAAGTGCATGAGCTGCTGGGTCTGGTGCAGCTGGACTGGCTGGCCGATCGGTACCCCTCGCAGCTCTCGGGTGGGCAGCGTCAGCGCATCGCACTGGCCCGGGCCCTGGCGGTGGAGCCCAAGGTGTTGTTGCTCGACGAGCCCTTTGGTGCGCTGGATGCCAAGGTGCGCAAGGAGCTGCGCCGCTGGTTGCGCCGCCTGCACGACGACTTGCACGTCACCAGCATTTTTGTCACCCATGACCAGGAAGAGGCGCTGGAGGTGGCCGATCGCGTGGTGCTGATGAACAGCGGCAAGGTGGAGCAGGTGGGCACGCCGCAACAGGTGTGGGACCACCCGGCCAGCCCGTTTGTCTACGGTTTTCTGGGCGATGTGAACCTGTTCCATGGTCGCGCCCATGAGGGCGAGGTGCAGATTGGCCCCGACCACCACGGCATTCGCCTGGCATCGCCCGAACACAGCGATGCGCAAAACGCCAAGGCTTTTGCCTATGTCCGGCCGCACGATCTGGAGGTGGTGCGCTACACCCCGGGAGCCACCGGCATTGTGGCCACGCTGGAGCGCGCCATCGTGATCGGGCCAATCGCGCGGCTGGAACTGGTCCGGTTGAATGCGGCGGATGGTGTCAAGGATGAGTTGATTGAGGCCCAGATGCCCGCGCAGCAGTTCCGGGATCTCGCACTGCGCGACGGTGAAACGCTGGTGCTGACACCCCGCAAGGCGCGGGTCTTTGTGGAAGGGTAATCCGCGGTTAACCTACGGGGATGCATCCCCAATCCTCGCTTTCAAAGAAGCTCATTCGAATTGGCGTCAGCCTGCTGGTCGTCGCTCTGGCGTCGATCGGGCTGACGCTGTGGGTCACCTGGCAGCTGGAAGGTGGCGCCGCTGCGGTGAACGAAGCAGGGCGCATGCGCATGCAAACCTGGCGTCTGTCCAGCACGGTGCAGTCCGGGTTGCCGCGCGCCGAGGTGCAGGCGCTGGTAAGGCAGTTTGATGAGAGTCTGGGCCTGTTGCGTGCGGGAGACCCGGCCCGGCCGCTGTTTGTTCCGTCGGATGCGCAGGTCAGCCGCAAGTTTGCGGTAGTGGAGTCGCTGTGGAGCGTGCAACGGGCACAATGGCTCAGTGAACAGCCCCTTTCCCCACAGGATTCATTGCAAACAGCAGGCGTTTTTGTGGATGCCATCGACGGCTTTGTATTGGCCATTGAGCAGCAGCTGTCCCGCCTCACTGCCATTCTGAATCTTTTTCAATTCGTGATGATGGCGCTGGCCATTGGCGGCGCGGTCGTGATGCTCTACACCGGCTACCTGTTTGTGATCAACCCGCTTGCGAATTTGCGACAGGGGCTGCGCAAACTGGAGTCGGGTGACTTCACCACCCGCATTGAAGTGGATACCCAGGACGAATTCGGCCAGGTCGCCACCGGTTTCAATGGCATGGCGACCCGATTGCAGTCGCTGTATGAAGGGCTCGAAGCCCAGGTTGAGACCAAGACCCGCCATATAGAAGCCCAGCGCGCCCGCATCGAAACACTCTACGAAGTCAGCGCCTTTCTGGCGGAAGCCAACACGATTGAGGAACTGTCCAAAGGGTTTGCGAAGCGCGTACGCGCGGTCATGAAGGCCGATGCCGTGGCGGTTCGTTGGTCCGACGAGGCCAACCAGCGCTACCTGATGCTGGCGTCTGACTGTTTCCCCCAGGAGATGATGGAAGATGAACGCAGTTTGCTGGCAGGGGCCTGTGCTTGCGGAAACCTCAAGCCGGATGCCCGTACACGGGTCATCCCCATCGTGAGCCATGAACACGCACCCGTGCGCCACTGTGCGCGGGCGGGTTATGAGTCGCTGGTCAGTGTGCCGATACGGCTGCAGCAGCGACTCATTGGCGAGATAGACCTGTTCTTTCGCAGCAGTGTGACCTTGCGAACCGACGAAGTCGAGTTGCTGGACGTACTGGCCAGCCATTTGGCCAGTGCGCTGGAGGGGCTGCGCGCCGCAGCACTGGAGCGCGAAGCAGCTGTGGGGGAAGAGCGTGCGCTGCTGGCGCGGGAGCTGCATGACTCCATAGCCCAGTCACTGGCTTTTTTGAAAATACAGGTTCAGCTGCTGCGCTCCGCCACCCAGAAAGAGCAGGTCGCCCAGGTGCAAACTGCACTGGATGAGCTGGATACCGGCGTGCGCGAGAGCATCAATGACGTGCGGGAGCTACTGGTCCATTTCCGTACGCGTACCAACACGGACGACATTGAGCAGGCGTTGCAGGAAACCCTGCAAAAATTCAAACACCAGACCGGGCTGCCCACGCTGCTGAAGGTTCAGGGCGATGGCTTGCCGCTGCCGCCGGATGTGCAGGTGCAGGTGCTGCATGTGGTGCAGGAAGCCTTGTCCAACGTTCGCAAACATGCAGGGGCCACCCATATTGATCTGGACATACTCAAGGGTGCGTGCTGGCGCTTTGTGGTGCGTGACAACGGCATTGGCTTTGATGTGGACAGGAGTCGTGGCGCGACCCATGTCGGTATGAATATCATGCGCGAACGGGCTGCACGCATCGGCGCCGAGGTGCGCGTCGTATCTTCAGAAGGCCGGGGAACCACCGTGACACTGACGCTGCCACCCCATCCCGTGATGGGCAACGGGGTGACGGCGGGCGCAACATGACACTAACCATGAAACCTGTTCAATTGCTGGTGGTCGATGACCACAACCTGTTTCGTCGCGGACTGATTGCCCTGCTGTCGCAGGACGGGCGCTTTGAAGTGACCTGCGAGGCTGCCGACATGGGCGAGGCCTTGCGCTGTGCCCAGCGCAGCCGGCCCGATCTGATCTTGCTGGACAACCACCTGCCCGGCGTACGCGGAGTTGACGGTATCGCGGCCCTGAAGGAAGCGGCCCCTGGTGCGCGCGTTCTCATGCTCACGGTGAGCGAGAACGAAGATGATCTGGCGGCGGCCCTGCAGGCGGGGGCCGATGGCTATTTGCTCAAGACGGTGGAGTCGGACCAACTGTGCGAATCCATTGTCAAGGTTCTGGGCGGGGAGTCGGTAGTCAGTCCCGAAATGATGACCAAGCTGGTCGCCGCGTTCAGGGCCAAACCACCATCCGGCGCTCCGTTGGTGGCGGCCTCGACCGCGGGCACGGAAGCTGCCGGTATTGCACTGCTGTCTGTCAGAGAACGTGAAGTGCTGTCGTTGATTGCCCGTGGCGACAGCAACAAGGTGATTGCCCGCAGCCTGGAGATTGCCGAGACCACCGTCAAGATCCACGTGCAGCACATCCTGCGCAAGTTGCAGCTCTCTTCCCGAGTGCAGGCTGCTGTGTACGCCGCTGCGCTGAATATTTCTTGACATTCATCAACATCTCCTCTGTTTGAGTGCGGCCTAGTTCTTTCGAACTAGGCCGGGTCCGTCCGACATAGTTCTATTTTCTGGTTCGGCACGTTCGAATGGCGGATAGTCAATCTGCCCCCTATCCGGGATAGTCATGCCATACCTCAGGAGAAGGAAATATGGCATCTGATTTGGGCAACTCAAGAAAAGCGTGGTCGGTGCTGATCGTCAGCACACTTGCATTTACCGTGTGCTTCATGGTGTGGATGATGTTTGGCGTCATCGGCATCCCGATCAAGAAGATGCTGGGCCTCAACGCAACCCAGTTCGGCCTGCTGATGGCCACTCCGGTTCTCACGGGCTCATTGGTCCGGGTGCCTCTGGGCATCTGGACCGACAAATACGGCGGACGCATCGTCATGGCCTGCCTGATGGCCATTACCGTACCCGCCATCTGGACGATGAGCTACGCCACTGAATACTGGCACTTCCTGACCATCGGCTTGTTTGTGGGCCTGGCTGGCGGCTCGTTCTCGGTGGGCACACCCTACGTGGCACGCTGGTTCCCCAAGAACAAGCAGGGTACCGCCATGGGTATCTACGGTGCCGGCAACTCCGGCGCTGCGGTGAACAAGTTCATTGCTCCGGTGTTGCTGGTGGCCTTTGGCTGGGCGATGGTTCCGCAGGTCTACGCCGCCATTATGCTGGGGGCTCTGCTTCTGTTCTGGATGTTCACCTACAGCGACCCCGCGCATCTGGTGTCCACCAACGTCAGTTTCAAGGACCAGCTCAAGGCACTGAAAGACCCCAAAGTGGTCAAGTACTGCCAGTACTACAGCATCGTATTTGGCGGCTACGTTGCCTTGTCCCTGTGGATGGTGCAGTACTACGTGGGCGAATACGGGCTCGACATCCGCATTGCGGCGCTATTGGCGGCATGCTTCTCGCTGCCCGGCGGCGTGTTGCGTGCCATTGGCGGCGTCATGTCCGACAAATACGGTGCACACGGCGTGACCTGGTGGGTGATGTGGGTGAGCTGGATCTGCCTGTTCCTGTTGTCGTACCCACAAACCGACTTCACCATTCTGACGGCCAATGGACCGAGCACGTACCACATTGGTTTGAATGTCTATGCCTTCACGGCACTGATGGCGGTCCTGGGCGTGGCCTTTGCGTTCGGCAAAGCCAGCGTGTTCAAGTACATCAGCGATGATTACTCGCAGAATATCGGCACCATCAGCGGCATCGTCGGCTTGGCTGGTGGTCTGGGTGGCTTTGTGTTGCCCATCATGTTTGGCGCATTGATGGACCTGACCGGCATCCGCTCCAGCGCCTTCATGCTGATGTACGGCGTGGTCTGGGTCTCGTTGATCTGGATGTACTGGACCGAAGTGCGCAAGGCACCGGTCATGGGCAAAGACGCCAAACCTTTTTCTCTTCAAAACTAAACCGGCCCCTCCACGGGAGTCACGACTATGAACACAAAAAACACTTCTGGGGCCGACATCTCCGACTGGCGTCCTGAGGACGAGAAGTTTTGGGAGAGCACAGGCAAAAAAATCGCCTACCGCAACCTGTGGATCTCGATCCCGGCCTTGCTCTGCGGCTTTGCCGTCTGGGGCATGTGGGGCATCATCACCGTGCAGATGCTGAACCTGGGCTTTCCGTTCACCCAGGCCGAGCTGTTCACGCTGACGGCCATCGCTGGTATATCGGGCGCCACCATGCGCATTCCGGCATCCTTTTTGATCCGCCTGGCGGGCGGACGCAACACCATCTTTCTGACTACTGCGATGCTGCTGGCACCGGCCATTGGCACCGGCATGGCTTTGCAGCACCCTGAATGGCCGCTGTGGGTGTTTCAGCTCATGGCTCTTTGGTCGGGCGTGGGCGGCGGCAACTTTGCCAGCTCGATGGCCAATATCACCACCTTCTTTCCCAAGCGTTTGCAAGGCACGGCACTGGGTTTGAATGCGGGCTTGGGCAACTTTGGTGTGACCACCATGCAGATCGTCATTCCGCTGGTGATGACCATCGGCCTGTTTGGCGAGTTCGGCGGCGAACCCCGCGTGCTGATCAAAGCCAGTGGCTGGATTTTCGGCAAGATTGCGGCGGGCACGCCTACCTACATCCAGAACGCCGGTTTCGCCTGGGTGCTGTCGCTGGTGCCACTGAGTGTGTTGTGCTGGTTTGGCATGAGCAACCTCAAGACCGTGTCGCCTGATACGGGGGGCACCTTGGCAGCGTTCGCCAAGGTGACGTACCTGTACACGCTGGCCTTCATCCCCTCCATCGTGATGTTGTACCTGTATTTGCCTGCGCCTACCGGCTTGGGGCTTCTCAACATGTGGGTGGCCATTCCGCTGGACATCGTTGCTGCACTGGCGGTCATGCGGCTCGCTGCTTTTGGTTCGATGAAAGAAAACGTCGCCAAGCAGTTTGCCATTTTCAGCAACAAGCACACCTGGTCCATGACGGCGCTGTACGTCGTGACATTCGGCTCCTTCATCGGCTTTTCGATGGCACTGCCTTTGGCCATCACCGTGATCTTTGGTTTTCAGCACATTCCTGATGCGGCGGGTGTCATGCAGCACGCGCTGAAAAACCCCAACGCACCGTCTGCATTGACCTATGCCTGGATGGGCCCCTTCATTGGTGCTGCGGTGCGTCCGGTGGGTGGCTGGATTTCCGACAAGCTGGGCGGCTCCATCGTCACCCAGTGGGTGTCGGTTGTGATGGTTGCGGCTTCTGCGGCGGTAGGTTACGTGATGATGCTGGCCTACCAGTCGGCCACGCCCGAGCAGTATTTCTTCGTGTTCATGGCCTTGTTCATCGTGCTGTTCGCCGCCACCGGTGTGGGCAACGGTTCGACCTTCCGCAGCGTGGGCTTCATCTTTGACCGTACGCAAGCCGGCCCCGTGCTGGGCTGGACCTCTGCCGTGGCGGCCTATGGTGCCTTCATCGCCCCGGTGGTGATTGGCGCCCAGATCAAGGCCGGCACACCCCAAAACGCGATGTACGGCTTTGCCATTTTCTACGCGCTGTGCCTGGTGCTGAACTGGTGGTTCTACCTGCGTGCCGGAGCCGAGATCAAGAACCCATGAGCCGGCTTGTTATGAGTTGCTATGAATTTAATAGCTGTTTTCGCAGTATTGATGGGGGCTACAGCCCGATTTGTTCACTATTATCGTCCACTGAGGTCATTCTATGAGCCACTTCCTTGATCGACTAAGCCACTTCTCGGCCCCCAAGGAGAGCTTCTCCGACGGCCACGGCGTCACCACCGGTGAAGACCGCACGTGGGAAGACGCCTACCGCGACCGCTGGGCCCACGACAAAATCGTGCGCTCTACCCACGGCGTGAACTGCACGGGCTCCTGCTCGTGGAAGATTTACGTCAAAGGCGGCATCGTCACCTGGGAAACCCAGCAGACCGATTACCCCCGCACCCGCGACGACCTGCCCAACCACGAACCGCGTGGTTGCGCCCGCGGTGCTTCGTACTCCTGGTACCTGTACAGTGCCAACCGCGTCAAGTACCCCATGGTGCGTGGCCGCTTGCTGGAGCACTGGCGCGCCGCGCTGGCGGTTGCCAAGAGCCCGGTCGACGCCTGGGCCAATGTGGTGGAAAACGCCGCAGCCCGCAGCGAGTGGCAAAAGCAGCGCGGCCTGGGCGGCTTTGTGCGCAGCACCTGGGAAGAGGTCAACACCCTGATCGCCAGTGCCAATGTCTACACCGCCAAGAAATACGGTCCGGACCGTGTGATCGGCTTCTCGCCCATCCCCGCCATGTCCATGGTCAGCTATGCAGCCGGTAGCCGCTATCTGTCGCTGATTGGCGGCGTGTGCATGAGCTTTTACGACTGGTATTGCGACCTGCCACCGTCTAGCCCCCAGGTGTGGGGTGAGCAGACCGACGTGCCCGAGTCTGCCGACTGGTACAACTCCAACTTCATCATCGCCTGGGGTTCCAACGTGCCCCAGACGCGCACGCCCGATGCCCACTTCTTTACCGAAGTGCGCTACAAGGGCGCCAAGACCGTCGCGATTACGCCTGACTACTCCGAAGTCGCCAAGCTGGCTGACCTGTGGATGCACCCCAAGCAAGGCACCGATGCCGCCGTGGCCATGGCCATGGGTCACGTCATTCTCAAAGAGTTTTACTTTGACAAGCGCAGCAGTTACTTTGACGACTACGTGCGCCGCTACACCGACATGCCTAATCTGGTGCAGCTCGAAGAGCGCACCCTGCCCGATGGCCGCAAAGTCATGGTGCCCGGTCACTACCTGCGCGCCAGCGACTTCAATGGCAAGCTGGGCCAGGACAACAACCCCGAGTGGAAAACCGTTGCCATTGACGAGAACGACAAGATCGTCTTGCCCAATGGCTCCATCGGTTTCCGCTGGGGCGCAGAAGGCCGCGCCGATATCGGCAAGTGGAATCTGGAAAGCAAAGAAGCGCGCGATAACGGCGAAGTCAAGCTCAAGCTGAGCATGATGGAGGCGTCTGCCAACGGAGGCGCGGCGGACTATGAAATCGGCGAAGTCGGCTTCCCATATTTCGGCGGAATCGACACCCCCAATTTCACCGCCAACAAGCAGGGCCAGGCGCCCGACGACGTGCTGGTGCGCAAGGTACCCGTGCGCCGCATCAAACTCGGCAAAGCTGGCGAAGAGCGTCATGCATTGGTCGCCACCGTGTTCGATTTGACAGTTGCCAACTACGGCGTGGCCCGTGGCATTCCCGGCGAGAACGCTGCTACCAGTTACGACGACAACACGCCGTACACCCCGGCGTGGCAGGAGATGATCACCGGTGTCAAACGGGACCAGGTGATCGCCGTGGCGCGCCAGTTTGCCGACAACGCCGACAAGACCCGAGGCAAGTCCATGGTCATCATCGGCGCGGCCATGAACCACTGGTACCACTCGGACATGAACTACCGCGGCATCATCAACATGCTGATGATGTGCGGGTGTATCGGCCAAAGCGGTGGCGGCTGGGCGCACTATGTGGGCCAGGAAAAATTGCGACCCCAGACCGGCTGGACGGCACTGGCATTTGCCCTGGACTGGGTGCGCCCACCCCGGCAAATGAACTCCACTAGCTTCTTCTAGGCCCACACCGACCAGTGGCGCTACGAAAAGCTGGGTGTGGACGAAATCCTGTCGCCGCTGGCCGACAAAGCCAAGTTCGGCGGCAGCATGATCGACTACAACGTGCGCTCCGAGCGCATGGGCTGGTTGCCCAGCGCGCCGCAGTTGCAGACCAACTCATTCCAGTTGGTCAAGGACGCTACCGCTGCGGGCATGGACCCGAAAGACTACGTGGTCAAGTCACTCAAGGATGGCAGCCTGAAGATGAGCTGCGAAGATCCGGACCACCCCAACAACTGGCCGCGCAACATGTTTGTGTGGCGCTCCAACCTGCTGGGCTCTAGCGGCAAGGGACACGAGTACTTCCTCAAACACCTGCTGGGCACTACCAACGGCGTGCAGGGCAAAGACCTGGGTGCTGAAGAAGCCAAGCCTACTGAGGTGAAGTGGCACGACAATGCGCCTGAGGGCAAGCTGGACCTGCTGGTCACGCTGGACTTCCGCATGAGCACCACCTGCCTGTACTCCGACATCGTGTTGCCCACCGCCACCTGGTACGAGAAGAACGACCTCAACACCAGCGACATGCACCCCTTCATCCACCCACTCAGCACGGCGGTGGACCCGGCGTGGCAATCGCGCTCGGACTGGGAGATTTACAAAGGATTCGCCGAAGCCTACAGCACGGTCTGCGTCGGCCACTTGGGCGTCGAGAAAGAAGTGGTGCTCACGCCATTGATGCACGACACCCCTTCCGAATTGGCGCAACCTTTTGATGTGAAAGACTGGAAGCGTGGCGAGTGCGAACTGATCCCCGGAAAAACCGGCCCCAGCATTGCCGTGGTCGAGCGCGATTACCCCAACACCTTCGCCCGCTTCACCGCCTTGGGGTCGTTGATGGAAAAAGCCGGAAACGGCGGCAAGGGCATTGGCTGGGACACCAAAATAGAAGTCAAACAACTCCAAAGCCTCAACGGCAAGGTGCACACCGAAGGCGTGACCAAGGGCATGGCCAAAATTGTCACCGATATCGACGCCTGCGAAGTGATTTTGCAACTCGCTCCCGAGACCAACGGTCATGTGGCGGTCAAGGCCTGGGAGGCCCTGAGCAAGATCACCGGGCGCGACCACAAACATTTGGCGATTCACCGCGAAGACGAGAAGATTCGCTTCCGTGATGTGCAGGCGCAACCCCGCAAGATTATCAGCTCGCCCACTTGGAGCGGCATCGAGAGTGAAACCGTGTCCTACAACGCCGGCTATACCAACGTGCATGAGCTGATCCCATGGCGCACCCTCACCGGGCGTCAGCACTTCTATCTGGACCATCCGTGGATGACCGCTTTTGGCGAAGGCCTTACCAGCTACCGCCCACCTGTGGACTTGAAGACCATCGAAGGTATCAAGGACCGTAAGCCCAATGGCAACAAAGAGATTGCTTTGAACTTCATCACGCCGCACCAGAAGTGGGGTATTCACTCCACCTACACGGACAACCTGATCATGCTGACTCTGAGTCGCGGTGGCCCGTGTGTGTGGATGAGTGAAGACGATGCCAAAGAGGCCGGCATTGTGGACAACGACTGGATCGAGCTGTTCAACACCAACGGTGCCATTGCGGCCCGCGCGGTGGTGAGCCAGCGCGTGAACCCCGGCATGGTGATGATGTACCACGCACAGGAGAAGATCATCAACACCCCTGGGGCTGAGATCACCGGTACCCGTGGCGGCATTCACAACTCGGTGACGCGCATCGTGACCAAGCCCACGCACATGATTGGTGGCTACGCACAGTTCAGCTACGGCTTCAACTACTACGGAACCATCGGTACCAACCGCGACGAGTTTGTGGTGGTGCGCAAGATGCGCAAGATCGACTGGCTCGACGGCGAAGCTGCCGCAACCATCCAGGCATAAGAAGGAGCACACAACATGAAAATACGCGCGCAAATCGCCATGGTGCTGAACCTGGACAAGTGCATTGGATGCCACACCTGTTCAGTCACCTGCAAAAACGTCTGGACCAGCCGTCCCGGCATGGAATACGCCTGGTTCAACAACGTCGAAACCAAACCCGGCATCGGCTACCCCAAAGAGTGGGAAAACCAGACCAAGTGGAACGGTGGCTGGATTCGCAAAGCCGATGGTTCGATTGAACCCAAGCAAGGCGGCAAGTGGAAGTTGCTCATGCGCATCTTCTCCAACCCCAACATGCCGTCGATTGACGACTACTACGAGCCCTTCACTTTCGACTACGACCACTTGCAGTCGGCACCCGAAGTCAAGGCACCTCCAACCGCGCGTCCGCGCAGCTTGATCACCGGCAAACGCATGGAGAAAATCGAGTGGGGCCCGAACTGGGAAGAAATTCTGGGGGGTGAGTTTTCCAAGCGCAGCAAAGATGCCAATCTGGACAACTTCGACCAGGTCCAGAAAGACATGATGGGTCAGTTCGAAAACACCTTCATGATGTACCTGCCGCGCCTGTGTGAGCACTGCCTGAACCCCGCGTGCGTGGCATCGTGCCCCTCAGGCTCCATCTACAAGCGCGAAGACGACGGCATTGTGCTGATCGACCAGGACAAGTGCCGTGGCTGGCGCATGTGCGTCTCGGGCTGCCCTTACAAAAAGATTTACTTCAACTGGAAATCGGGCAAGGCCGAGAAGTGCATCTTCTGCTACCCGCGCATCGAAGCCGGTCAACCGACGGTGTGCTCCGAGACCTGCGTGGGCCGTATCCGCTACCTGGGCGTGGTGCTGTATGACGCAGACCGCATTGCCGAGGCGGCCAGCGTGGAAAACGAGAAAGACCTGTACCAGGCCCAACTCGATATTTTCCTGAATCCGAATGATCCTGAGGTGATCAAGCAAGCGCGCATCGACGGAATTCCCGATGCCTGGATGGCCGGTGCCCGCAACAGCCCGGTCTACAAAATGGCGGTGGAGTGGAAAGTGGCTCTGCCGCTGCACCCCGAGTACCGCACACTGCCCATGGTCTGGTATGTGCCACCGTTGTCACCCATCAACTCGGCCGCCAACGCGGGCCACATTGGTGCCAATGGCGAGATTCCCGATATTTCGCAAATGCGCATTCCCGTGCAGTACCTGGCCAACCTGCTCACCGCCGGCGACACCGGTCCCGTGGTACGCGCACTGGAGCGCATGCTCGCCATGCGCGCCTACCAGCGCAGCAAGCATGTCGATAACGTGCAAAACCTGGCTGTTCTGGAGCAAACCGGACTGTCGGTTGCCGAGGTGGAAGAGATGTACCAGATCATGGCAATTGCCAACTACGAAGACCGCTTTGTCATTCCGACATCACACCGCGAATACGCCGAAAACGCGTTTGACCTGCGCGGCGGCTGTGGCTTCTCGTTTGGTAACGGCTGTTCCGACGGCGCATCCGAGATCAGTTTGTTTGGTGGCACCAAGGCGCGCACCATCCCGATCAAGTCCATGATCTAAAAGGGGGGGACATCATGAAAGACAACCGTTACTCCCTGCGTGCGTTGGCGCTGATGTTGGGTTACCCCGACGCCGCCCTGCGCACGAATTTGCCCCAACTGATCGAAGCCATTGATACCGAGGCCGCCGTGCCCGCAGCGCGGCGTCTGGAGCTCAAGGCGCTGGCATCTGAACTGGCGCGCATGGACCCCATGGAAGTGGAGGCCCGCTACGTGGAAACGTTTGACCGGGGCCGTGCGACGTCGCTGCATCTGTTTGAACATGTACATGGCGACTCGCGTGACCGGGGTCCCGCCATGGTGGACCTGGCTCAGACCTATGAGAAAGCTGGCCTGTTGATGGGCCCTGACGAATTGCCCGACCACTTGTGTGTGGTGCTGGAGTTTGCCTCCACGCAGCCGCCCAAACTGGCGGCCGATTTTCTGGGCGAGATGGAGCACATCCTTACCGCCATCTTCAGCGCGCTGCTCAAACGCGAGAGCCCGTACGCCACGATCATCGCAGCAGTCCTGGAGTTGGCCGGGCAAAAAGTGCAGGCCGTGCCCGTTGTGGCGGATGAAGCCATGGACGAGGCGTGGGTTGAGCCCATGGCCTTTGACGGCTGCAGCACCAAAGGCCAGGCCAAGCCAGGCGACCCGCAACCCATTCATTTCGTTCGCAAGAGCGCGCCTACTCAGGGAGCAACAGCATGAACGCCCTCGACAACTTTCTCTTTGGTATCTATCCCTATATCTGCCTGAGCGTTTTTCTGCTGGGCAGCCTGTTGCGCTTCGATCGCGACCAGTACACCTGGAAGAGCGACTCCTCCCAGTTGCTGCGCGCGGGTCAGTTGCGTTGGGGCAGCAACCTGTTCCACGTGGGCGTGTTGTTCCTGTTCTTTGGTCACACCTTTGGCATGTTGACGCCGCACTTTTTATATGAGCCGTTCATCAGTGCGGGCAACAAGCAAATCATGGCCATGGTGTCGGGCGGCCTTTTTGGCGTGTTCGGCTTTATCGGGGTGAGCCTGCTATTGCACCGCCGCCTGAGCGACGAGCGCATCCGCGTCAACTCCAAAACCAGCGACATCGTTCTGCTGGTGCTCTTGTGGTTGCAGTTGGCACTGGGCTTGGCCACCATTCCCTTGTCGGCACAGCATCTGGACGGCAGCATGATGATGAAGTTGGCCGGTTGGGCCCAGCACATCATGACCTTTCAGGCCGGTGCGCCGGAGATGCTGGCGGAGGCGGGTTTCATCTTCAAGATGCACATGTTCCTGGGTATGTCGATTTTCCTGATCTTCCCGTTCACCCGCCTGGTGCATGTGTGGAGTGGCTTCGGGGCGGCGGCGTACCTGGTGCGTCCGTACCAGGTGGTGCGCAGCCGCCGGTTGGGCATGACACCTAGCACACCTTTGAGCCAACGTAACAAATCCGTTTAAGAACGAGGCCATCGTATGACTACATCCTCATCTGCGTCCGTTGGCTGCGGCAGCGGCTCTTGCCAATGCGCCTCGGCGGCAGTCGCCTTGGCCAATCCGCCTCCCAGCATCAATGGCATTGCCTTGTTTGAGCAGGGCCAGCAGCCGCCTGCAGAGGCCGTGCAAGAACTGGCCTATGCCGAATTGCTGCGCCAGGAGGCCGTCAAGGCCGGCCTGCTACCGCGCCACAAAGGCTTGACGGCGCCTGACCTGAACGACGGCGAACGCCAGATCGTTGAAGCCATGGTGGATGGCGTTGTGGTCACCCCGCAGCCTACGGCTCAGGAGTGCCAGCGCTATTACGACGCCAACAAGGCCCAGTTCGTCGTGGGCCAGGCTTTGCATCTGCGCCACATTTTGTTTGCTGTGACGCCGGGTGTAAATGTGCAGGCGCTAGCGACACATGCCGAAAAGGCCTTGCTGGAGCTGTTGCACAAAAACGCCCCAGCGGGTCGCTTTGAGCAATTGGCAGCCGAACTGTCCAATTGCCCCACCAGCACCCAGGGCGGTGATCTGGGTTGGGTCAGCCCGGAGGATTGCGTGCCTGAGCTGGCCAACGAGCTGTTTCACCAGAACCACGCACAGCGCGGCAATGGTGTGCACACCAAGCTGATGCATTCGCGCTTTGGTTTCCACATCATGGAAGTGCTGGGCCGATGCGAGGGTGAGCAAAAGACCTACGCCGAGGTGCAGGAGCGCATCGCTGCGCAGCTGACGCTGCAGTCGCGGTCCAAGGCCTTGCGCCAGTACATGAGCCTTCTGGTGGGACAGGCGCTGGTGGAGGGGGTCGACCTGGAAGGG
>JAYTRR010000250.1:0-8839 GCA_043746005.1 Burkholderiales bacterium | reverse complement strand
AACTCAGGAACGCGCGGCGCAGGCTTTGACCATCAAGGGTGAAGTAGCTGCCTTTTGTCAGTGAATGCGTCGCCGTCGACACTGCATTTACGGCGGGCTCCTGAAACCACATGGCCTGGTGGGTCTTGCCACCGTTCACAAACTCGGCACTCAACACGCGACCGGCTCGCAACTGTTCCCCGTCGCCGACCAGCGTTTCATAAACCACCGAAAAACGGTCACCTTTGCGCAGCGCCCGCCGGAAATCGATGTCGCCCGAAAAAATCTCGGCCAACTGAATCGCTACGGCATCCGGAATGCCGGATTCATCCGTGGCAGCAAAGAGGGACGAGCTAATGGTCCCACTGGCAAGACGCGAGGTGGCAGCCAGCGGCAGTGTTTCCAGGCGAGATTGGAATCCCGCAGGCGTCTTTTCAATCGAAAGTCGCTTGAACATGCCATCGTCTTCAGGGCTCCAGCGTGCGCTGAGCTTGAGCAGCATGTTGCCGTCGTTTGCCTCAATCGTCACACTGCGCCCGGCCCGACCCAGCAGGGTCTGCTGCACCGTGCTGTCGGACCGCAAAAACGCGGCTGCCTGGGCGTCATACACGCCCAGGCGCTTGAGCAGAGCCTCTGCGGTGTCGGTGGAGCGGGTGACATCCGAGCGATACAACTGCTGTGCATGGGTCTGGAGAGCGTCGATCTGGTCTGCAGTCGGCAGGGCCTGAACGTTTTCCGTCACGGTGCGCGCGGGCAAGTCAGATGCATCGGGTGCCAGTGACGCTACTGCAAAAGTCGCACCGGCACCACCGAGCATGAGGGCCGCGATGGCCGCTGTCAGATGCTTGGGGTAGGTTTTGACGAGCTGCGCAGCGGAGGCAAAGAACTCCTCAGCGGCTTGGGTCAGTCCGTATTTCAAAATAGAGGCTCCGTTGGGTTGGGGCGGCGCCATTTGGCGCGGGACCCCGAACTGCGACCATGTCACGACTAAAATCCAGCCGCTGGCTTCCAAACGTCGCAGAAGAGGGAGTCTAGTATACCTGACCCCTGCGCCCCGGCATCAAGAAAAACCCTTATGAATCAAGCCTTAAGCCCTCAGTATGTTGTAACAGATCGTGTCCGGGAAGCGCTGGCTGTGTCCCTGCGTGGTTGCGACGAACTCATTCCGCAAGACGAGTGGGTCAAAAAGCTGGCGCGATCGGAAGCCAGCGGCAAACCCCTGCGCATCAAGCTGGGGCTGGACCCCACTGCGCCGGACATTCACATTGGCCATACCGTGGTACTCAATAAGATGCGCCAGTTGCAGGACTTGGGCCATACCGTGATTTTCCTGATTGGGGACTTCACCACCATGATTGGCGACCCCAGCGGGCGCAACAGCACCCGCCCGCCTCTGACGCGGGAGCAGATCGAGGCCAACGCGCAAACCTATTACAAGCAAGCCAGCCTGGTGCTGGACCCAGCCAAAACGGAAATTCGCTACAACAGTGAGTGGAGCGACCCGCTGGGCGCCCGCGGCATGATTCAACTGGCGTCTCGCTACACCGTGGCCCGCATGATGGAGCGCAATGATTTTCACGACCGTTTCAAGGCCGGGCAGTCCATCAGCGTGCACGAGTTTTTGTATCCACTCATGCAGGGTTATGACAGCGTGGCGTTGCACAGCGACCTGGAGCTGGGCGGAACCGACCAGAAGTTCAACCTGCTGGTGGGGCGCCAGTTGCAAACGGAATATGGCCAGGAGCCGCAGTGTATTTTGACCATGCCGCTGCTGGAAGGACTGGACGGCGTGGAGAAGATGTCCAAGAGCAAGAACAACTACATCGGCATCAGCGAGGAGCCCAACACCATGTTCGCCAAGGTGCTAAGCATCTCTGACGTGCTCATGTGGAAGTGGTACACGCTTCTCAGCTTCACGAGCGAGGCGGACATTGCAGCACTCAAAGCCGAGGTGGAAGCCGGGCGCAATCCGAAAGACGCCAAAGTGGCCCTTGCCAAGGAAATCACTGCACGCTTTCATTCGCCTGCCGCTGCGGATGCAGCCGAGCAAGATTTCATCAATCGCAGCAAAGGCGGCGTTCCCGACGAAATCACGGAAATGTCATTGCCCCTGGGTGATGGCGGTGCCGCCGTGGGCATTGGCGCTTTGCTCAAGTCCGCAGGCCTGGCGGCATCCAGCGGCGAAGGCAATCGCCTGATTGATGGCGGTGGCGTCCGTGTGGACTCCGCCGTGGTGTGCGACAAGGGCCTCAAGCTGGCCGCTGGCACCTACGTGCTGCAGGTCGGCAAGCGCAAGTTCGCCCGCGTAACCCTGGGCTGATAGTCGGACCGTTCATTCTTTCCGAAGGCCTTATGCATCCCCTATCCCCCCTTTTCCAAAGGCTTGCGCCCACCTGGACCGTGGCGCGCACGGACGTAAGTGCGATTGCTACATGAAGGCCGTATTGCAGCGTGTGGCAACGGCTCGGGTCATGATTGCGGGTCAAGCGGTAGGCGCAATTGGCGCAGGGTTGTTGGTGCTTCTGTGCGCTGAGCAGGGTGATTCCGAGGCGCAGAGCGACAAGCTCCTGGCCAAAATACTGAAGCTCCGCATCTTCAGCGACCTTCAGGGCAAGATGAATCACAGTGTCCAGGACATGGATGGCAACGGTTTGCAGGGCGGGCTCCTGATCGTGAGCCAGTTCACGCTGGCGGCCGACATTTCAGACGGCAACCGCCCCAGCTTCAAAGAGGCCGCAGCGCCCGACGAGGGACGCAGGCTGTATGGCTACTTTGTGGCCCAAGCCCGGCTGGCACACCCAGACGTGCAAACGGGAGTGTTTGCCGCTGACATGCAGGTGCATCTGGTAAACGACGGGCCGGTGACCATTCCCATGCGCATTCCTCCAACGTTGTAATTGCTATAAAAAATATAGCTGCCTGCGTATGATTTACGGAGGCTAGCGGGCTTTTTTATCCTTAATAGGGGTTCGCAAAGCCCAGCCGCGCCAGGATGTCACCCTCGCGCATTTCCATCACCTCGGCGTCCTCGGTCAGGTCATGGTCCCAACCCTGTGCGTGCAGCGTGCCATGTACCAGCAGGTGGGCGTAGTGGGCTTCCAGCGTCTTGCCTTGCTCTATGGCCTCTTGGGCTACCACGGGCGCGCACAGCACCAGATCGGCGGTAACCACGGGCTCCTGGGTGTAATCAAACGTCAGCACATTGGTGGCGTAGTCTTTTTTGCGGTAATCGCGGTTCAGGGTCCGGCCCTCAACGGTGTCGACGATGCGCACAGTGATTTCGGCATCCGCTTCCAGCGCGTTGCGAATCCAGCGTGTGACTTTGTGGCGGGGCAGGGCGGCGCGGTGGATGGGCGCATCGGCCAGTTTGCCGAATTGAAGGGACAGGGTGAGTTGGTGCAGCATGCGAAGGTGTTACCGATTCAGCTAGGGGGTGGATTTGGTGGCACGGGCCCCGGGCGTGCGGGTTTTTGGCAAGCCAATGCGGGGCAACGCTTCATCCGGCTCCGGGATGGCAATAGGCGGCAGGTCACTCAGGCGCGCCGCGTCATAGGCATCCACAATGCGGGCCACCAGCGGATGGCGCACGATGTCGATACTGGTCAGCCGGGTGATGGCAATGCCGGGCGTGCGCTTGAGCACCCGCTCAGCGTCCACCAAGCCACTGAGCTGGGTCTTGGGCAGGTCAATCTGGCTGACGTCGCCCGTAATCACCGCCTTGGTGCCAAAGCCGATGCGCGTCAAAAACATCTTCATCTGCTCGGGCGTGGTGTTTTGGGCCTCGTCCAGAATCACAAAGGCGTTGTTCAGCGTGCGCCCGCGCATGAAGCCCAGCGGTGCAATCTCCAGCGCCTGGCGCTCAAAGGCCTTGTGCACCTGGTCGTAGCCCATCAGGTCATACAGCGCGTCGTACAAGGGGCGCAAATAAGGGTCCACCTTCTGGTTCAGGTCGCCCGGCAAAAAGCCCAGGCGCTCACCGGCTTCCACGGCCGGGCGGGTCAGCACAATGCGCTGCACTGCGCTGCGCTGCAAGGCGTCCACCGCGGCGGCCACGGCCAGATAGGTCTTGCCCGTGCCCGCCGGGCCAATGCCAAAGGTGATGTCGTGTTCGGCAATATTGTCCAGGTACAGCGCCTGGTTCTTGCTGCGGGGCTTGAGGTCCGCCCGGCGCGTCGCCAGGCTGGGGCCGTCACTCCCCATCTCCGCAGAGCCATCGCCCGACAGCATGAGCTGCACCGTGGCCGGTTGAATAGGCCGCGCCGCCATTTCATACAGTGCCTGAATCATGTCCATGCCGCGCTGCACCTTGGCCTTGGAGCCCTCCACCTTGAACTGCTCATGCCGGTGGGCAATGCGCACGTCCAGCGCCGCCTCGATGGTGCGCAGGTGCTCGTCCATGGGGCCGCACAGGTGCGACAGACGGGTGTTGTTGAGCGGCGAAAAAATGTGTCTGAGAATCAAGCTGATAATTCCGGTAAGGGTTCGATACGAACCGCAATGATAGGCAACAAACCCATGGGCACACGATGATTGGCAAATTGACGGGCACTTTGAGTGACAAAAATCCCCCCCAGGTGCTGGTGGATTGTGGCGGCGTGGGCTATGAAGTACATGTGCCCATGAGCACGTTTTACAACCTCCCGGCCACGGGAGAAAAGGTATCTTTGTTGACCCACTTCGTGGTGCGTGAAGACGCGCAGATTCTGTATGGATTTGCATCGACCGTGGAGCGCGCAGCCTTTCGCGAACTCATCAAGATATCGGGCGTCGGGCCGCGCACGGCTTTGTCGGTGCTGTCGGGCATGAGCGTGGACGAGTTGTCGCAGGCCGTGACCCTGCAAGAGGCGGGGCGTTTGATCAAAGTACCCGGAATTGGCAAGAAAACCGCCGAGCGCTTGCTGCTGGAACTCAAGGGCAAGCTCGGGCCAGATATCGGCATTCCGGCAATTACTGCCAATGATGCGCAAGCCGACATCCTGCAGGCCTTGCTGGCTTTGGGCTATAGCGACAAGGAGGCCGCAGTGTCGCTCAAGGCCTTGCCGAAGGAGGTGGGCGTTAGCGATGGCATCAAGATGGCGCTGAAGGCCTTGTCAAGGGCCTGACGGTGGTGGCAGGGGTCACCGTGCAGGTCACTCTTAAATTATTTGACGGTTAACAAAGTCCACATTCCCAGCGCGTAGTGTCCCGGAATGTTGCAGTAAAGAATGTAGCGACCAGGCTTCATCGTGAGGGTCAGCGCGCCATTTTGTCCGGGCTCCAGTTCGGCCACTTCGCCCAGATGCCCGGCAGCGTCTTCATCGACCTTCATTTCTTTCTTGAGGTAGGGCAATGCCTTCTTCTCGTTCTTGACGGGGGCGAGCACCATCTCGTGCACCATGGTTTTAGAGTCGTTGGTCACGGCGAAAGTTACCTCACCTGCTGGCACGGTCGCTTCAGATACCGTGACACCCATGGGGCCATGCGGCATATTGGCGGGGCCTTTTCCCATTGCCATACCCATCATTGGGCCCTTGCTCAGCATGTTCATGGACGTGGCACCCTTGTCCCATAGCGAGACTTTCACGACAGTTGCAGCGGCGAGGGCGTGCCCTGCCGACATCGTCGCGGCGACGCTGAATGCGAGTGCAAAGAGATTTCTGCGATTGAATTTCATGGGGAGGCTCCTTGAATAGTGCTGCAAGTCGAATGTGACAGCTACCACTCTAGGCCTATCCTCAAAAAAGTCATTGATCCATGTCAATTGCCCGGGGCGCAAACGTCTATGCGGAAGTTCTGCACTGCACCGCTGCGGGCCTATTGCGCGTTGCGCACCACACGCCCGTTGACCGGCTGCACCGGACGGGCGTTGTTCGGGTAAAGCTGGGTGAAGAGTTTGTACTGGCTGGCGCCAATGGTCATGGGTTGTTTCAGCACCATCCACAGGACGCCTTCGGAGCACGGCGGCGTGGTCAGGGAGCCCATGAACTGGTAGTAGCGCTGGTCCGTGGGCAACAGCTCATTGAGGTTGAGCAAACCAGGCGGCATGCGCACCCGGTCGCCGCTGTCCAGCGGCATGTAGGTCCAGACCTTGTCAATCGCGGCGTTGGCAACACCAGGTTCCAGCAACACCGCCACCACGGCCAGTTGTCCTTCGGCATTTCTATGGACCAGGTGCGCCACCATGGCCGAGCGCTTGAAGTTCACCTGTTCTTCTGATGGGGTATGGAAGTGAAACTGCAGTAGCCGGTAGCTGGACCCCCGCACGGTGATGGAGTTTTCACCCTGCACGTCGACCTGAATCGTGTGCCCGTTATTGACCACCGTTGCGTTGCTGGGCGTGTAGTCAAAACGCAGGGCCTCGGCTGGGCCTTGCAGGGTGGAGTCGTCGTCAATGTTGATGGGCGATTGGCGCTTGCCAATGGCGCAGAGGTTGAACTCGGGCTTGAGGCGCCCCCAGGCTGATGGGCCGTTTTCGCCTTCGTAGTCCCAGTGCACGTCGCCGCCATGCGCGTTGGCCGCGGCAGCGCGCGCCTGGATGTACGGTCGGCTGGCTGCTGGTTTGGCAACGGGGATGGGTACGGGGATTGCGGCTACTGCCGGCGCTGATTCAGCGGAGGCCGCCATTTGCGCCTTGTCCTTGCTGCTGACGACCAGGGTGAGCTTCTTGTTCGGGAGAATGCTGGTGCCCAGGGCGTCACGCACTTTTGCGCCCACGGCCTTGGGGTCACTGGCGGAGGTAGCCTCAATGTCCGCTGCCAGCGCACCCATGCTCAGCGCTGCGCCCAGGGCACATAGCAGGGGGCTCAGTGCCCAACGGGAACGGGTGATCAACGAGGGAAAAAGGAGTGGCATGGCTGGCGGTGCCTTTCCGGTGTACACGATGGGTGGGCCCGAAAAAATGGGAGCGTCTAGGCATACTATCGGCTGGTTTGCGTTCCAACTTGAGCCGGGAGGGCGACCACGGTTTCGCACGCTATAGTGACCCCACTGTGTTTTGTATTGATAGACCCCACCCGTGAGCATTCAGACCGACGACTTCGCCGCCCCCCCTGCCAAGCGCATGGTATCCGCCGCGCCCACCTCGCCCCAAGAGGAGGCCATTGAGCGCGCCTTGCGCCCCAAGCTGCTCGACGAATACGTGGGCCAGGCCAAAATCCGTGAGCAGCTGGAGATTTTTATCAGCGCCGCCAAGATGCGCGGCGAAGCGCTTGACCACGTATTGCTGTTTGGCCCGCCCGGTCTGGGCAAGACCACGCTGAGTCACATCGTGGCGGCAGAGTTGGGTGTCAACTTGCGCCAGACCAGCGGCCCGGTGCTGGAGAAGCCCAAGGACCTGGCTGCGCTGCTGACCAATCTCGAAAAAAACGATGTGCTGTTCATCGACGAAATTCACCGTCTGCCGCCCGTGGTCGAAGAAATTTTGTACCCCGCTCTGGAAGACTACAAGATCGACATCATGATTGGCGAGGGCCCTGCGGCCCGTTCCATCAAGCTTGACCTGCAGCCATTCACGTTGGTGGGTGCTACCACTCGTGCCGGCATGCTGACCAACCCGCTGCGCGACCGCTTTGGCATCGTGACCCGGTTGGAGTTCTACAGCGCGGCCGAGCTGGGCAGCATCGTCAAACGCTCGGCCGGACTGCTCAAGCTGGTGATCCAGGCCGAAGGTGCCTTCGAGATCGCGCGCCGGTCGCGCGGCACACCGCGCATCGCCAACCGCTTGCTGCGCCGGGTGCGCGACTATGCCGAGGTCAAGGGCGACGGCACGATCACCCAATCGATCGCCGACAAGGCGCTGGTGATGCTCGACGTGGACCCGGAAGGCTTCGACCTGATGGACCGCAAGCTGCTGGAGGCGGTGATCCACCGCTTTGACGGCGGCCCGGTCGGGCTCGACAACGTGGCCGCGGCGATTGGTGAAGAGCCCGGCACGATCGAGGACGTGATCGAGCCTTTCTTGATCATGCAAGGCTTTTTGCAGCGCACCCCGCGCGGGCGAATTGCGACGCTGGCGGCCTACCGACATCTGGGCGTGACGCCACCGCAGGCGGCCGGCGGCGGGCTGTTCGACGTCTGAGGCGGGTACGGCATCCCACTGGCCGCAAGTGCTGATTGACCTGGGCTCGGATTCGATGTGACAATCTTGCTCGCTCCGGGGTGCACGCGACCAGCATGCTGAGATGGTGAAACCGAACCCGCGAACTTGATCCGGCCAATACCGGCGAAAGAAGAGCTGTCACCCTCGAACGGTTGGCCAGCGTGGTCATCGGATGTTTGGGCGCACCTTCGGAGCACATGCTTTCCCAACGCTCCTTAAGGAATCCCGATGAACGCACCCGACAAGTTTGCCGCGCTGCTCAGCCTGACGCGCGAACCGTTTCCTGCTTCGCGCAAGACCTACCTCGTGGGTTCGCGCGAAGACTTGCGCGTGCCACTGCGCGAGGTGAGCCTGAGCAACGGCGAAACGGTCTCGCTGTACGACACCTCGGGGCCCTACAGCGATCCGGCTGTCGCGATCGACGTGAACCGGGGCCTGCTCGGCGTGCGCAACGCCTGGATCGACGCCCGTGGCGACACCGAGAGCTACATCGGTCGGTCACACCAGGCGCTCGACGACGGGGTCAAGGGCGAGGCCCGCGGGGTGCTGGATACAGACCGCATCGAAGCGCTGCGCAAGGCAGCAGCGGCTTTGCAACGCGCGCCGCGCCGTGCGAAGGCCGGCGCCAACGTCAGCCAAATGCACTACGCCCGCCGCGGCATCATCACGCCCGAGATGGAATACGTGGCGCTGCGTGAGAACGGCCAGCGCGAATGGATGGCCGAATACCTGGCCGACCCGGCGCGTGAAGCCCGTCTGCGCGGCAACCCGATGGGCGCGAGC
>JAYTRR010000249.1:0-8861 GCA_043746005.1 Burkholderiales bacterium | reverse complement strand
CCTGGTCACCCGCTGCGTAGTGGGCCTGGCGCACGGTTTCGAGATCGGATTCGATGTGGCGCAGGTCCGCCATGCGGCTTTCGAGCGCATTGACCGCGCCCTGCGCATCGGTCTGCACCTTGGCTTGGTCTGCCAGCGCCTCGGCGCGCTTCAAGAACCATTGCTGCTGCTGTTTGAGGCTGACATCCGCCTGCAAGGTGTTGTATTTGAGGGCCACCTCGGCCTGCTTTTCGAGCTTTTCGAGATTGGCATTGAGTTCGCGCAGGATGTCCTCGACGCGGGTCAGGTTCTCGCGGGTGTCCGACAAGCGATTTTCGGTCTCCCGCCGACGCTCTTTGTATTTGGAAACCCCGGCTGCCTCTTCCAGAAACAGGCGCAACTCCTCGGGCTTGGACTCAATGATCCGGCTGATGGTGCCCTGACCAATGATGGCGTAGGCCCTTGGACCCAAGCCTGTGCCCAAGAACACGTCCTGCACGTCACGGCGGCGCACCGGCTGGTTGTTGATGAAATAGCTGGAGGTGCCGTCACGGGTGAGCACGCGCTTGACGGCAATCTCGCCAAACTGGCCCCATTGGCCGCCGGCGCGGTGATCTGCGTTGTCAAATATCAATTCCACGCTCGCGCGGCTGGCAGGTTTACGCGTATTCGTTCCGTTAAAGATCACGTCCTGCATGGATTCACCGCGCAGTTCGCTGGCGCGGCTCTCGCCCAGCACCCAGCGCACCGCATCCATGATGTTGGATTTGCCGCAACCGTTGGGCCCTACCACGCCGACGAGTTGGCCCGGCAACAGGAAGTTGGTGGGTTCGGCGAACGACTTGAACCCGGATAACTTGATGGAATTGAGACGCACGAAAGAAAGGAATTAGGCTGAGCGGTCAATGATACCGTGTGCCGTAGCCAGGCCGGCCTCTGCGTCTTGCCAAATAGGCACCATGCTCAGCTACGTAGCGCCACTTCGATTTTGTGTGCCAGCGCCTCCAGCGAGGGCGGTTTGACGAGATAGCCGGACACCCCCAGCGGCATGACTTCATCCACGGTGGCCTTGCTGGAGTCAGCGCTCAGAAAAATGACCGGAATATTGCTGATCTGGCTGTTCGACAGTGCGCGCATTTGCCTGACGAAATCAATGCCCCCCATGGGTTGCATATGGATGTCGGTCAGTATCAGGTCGGGCTTGACTTTGGTCACTTCCCGCAAGGCAGCGGCACCATCTTCGTAGGCAAAGAGATCGAGAATGCCAATGCGTCTCAGGGTGCCCAAAATGAACGCACTCATGACGCGCTCATCCTCTATCACCATGATTCGCGCTCTTTTTATATCCATGTTGCCTCTTCCGAAATCAGCCGACATCAGGCGACAGCGCCAGGTAACGCGCAATTTCGCGCTGCAGCGTCTGTAACTCGGGCATCAGTACGGCATACGCCTGCCCAACCTCAGGACCATCCCCGGACCTGCTCAAGTGCTCCACCCGCTCCAGGTTTTCACACAATGCAGAGGAGCAAAAAATCGGCATGCAGCCTTTGAACGCGTGGAGCAAAGGACTAGCCCCCCGAACATCATTGATACCCAACAGGTACGCAATTTTCGGCACATCACGATCCAGAAGTTCTTGCAACATGGGCAGCATGCCACGCAGAGCCTGCACGTCGCCAACCCGTTCCAGTGCGCGGGGAATGTCCAGATACTTCAGTGTGTTTCCATCCGGGGAAGTGCTCAACATCCATTGCTCCTGGCACGAATACGATAAAAGAAATGCCGCATCCGGCAGCCGACAACAGTGTAGCGACTGCTCAGGGATAATGGTGGCCCATGAACCCGAACTTGTCCCACTTGCAGGCTTACCCGTTTGAGCGCCTGCGCCAGCTGTTTGCCTCCGTTACCCCCAACCCCGCTTACCGCCCCATCAGCCTGGGCATTGGCGAGCCGCGGCACCCTACCCCCCAACTGATCAAGCAGGCCTATTGCGACGCCATCATGGCTCCGCACGGCGGGCTTTCCACCTACCCCGCCACTGCGGGGGAGTTGGGGCTGCGCCAGTCCATTGCCGGCTGGCTACAGCGCCGCTACGGTCTGGAACTGGATGTAGTGATCCAGATCCTGCCGGTCAATGGCACACGGGAAGCCCTTTTTGCCTTCGCGCAAACCGTGGTCAACCCCGCGCTGACAAGCGCAAAGAAGGAACCGGTGCTGGTCGTCTGCCCCAATCCGTTCTACCAAATTTATGAAGGTGCGGCCATTCTGGCAGGCGCAGAGCCTTACTTTGTACCCTCCAACCCGGCACGCAATTTTGCGCAGGATTGGGATAGTGTGCCGGGCGAGGTCTGGGCCCGCACCCAGCTGCTCTACGTCTGCTCCCCCGGCAACCCTACTGGTGCCGTCATGCCGCTGGAAGAATGGCAAAAGTTGTTTGCGCTGAGCGATGAATACGGTTTTGTGATTGCGTCAGACGAGTGCTATAGCGAGATCTACTTCCGGGAAGAACCGCCGCTAGGGGGGCTGGAAGCTGCTGCGCGCCTGGGTCGCCCCGACTTCAAGAACCTGCTGGCTTTCACCAGCCTGTCCAAACGCAGCAACGTGCCCGGAATGCGCAGTGGTTTTGTTGCGGGCGACGCCAGATTGGTCAAGCAGTTCCTGCTGTACCGCACCTACCACGGCAGTGCCATGAGCACGGTTGTGCAGGCCGCGAGCATCGCCGCCTGGGATGACGAACAGCACGTGCGCGACAACCGTGCACAGTACCGGGCCAAGTTCGCCCAGGTGACGCCCCTCATGGCGGATGTGCTGGATGTTGCCCTGCCCGATGCCGGCTTCTATTTATGGGCTGGCGTGAAAGGCAGTGACACCGATTTCGCCCGCGACCTGCTCGCTCTTTACAATGTGACTGTTTTGCCAGGCAGCTACCTGGCGCGCGAGGCCCAAGACCACAACCCTGGCGCCAACCGAATCCGCATGGCATTGGTCGCTGAAACCGCCGAGTGCGTGGAAGCGGCCCAGCGCATCGTCCAGTTTGTTCAATCCCGAGTCTGAAATTCAACTAAAACCAAACCCATGAGCCAACAACTCCAAACCATCATCGACGCCGCGTGGGAAGACCGCGCCAACATCACCCTGCAATCCGCTTCGAATGAAGTACGAGAAGCTGTGGAGCATGTGATCCAGGCTCTGGACGAAGGCAGCCTGCGCGTCGCCACCCGCGAAGCGGTCGGCCAATGGACCGTTCACCAGTGGATCAAAAAGGCGGTGCTGTTGAGCTTTCGGCTGCGGGACAACGAGATCATCCAGGCGGGCCAACTGGGTTTCTATGACAAGGTGCAAACCAAGTTTGCGGACCTGTCACCCGAAGAAATGCGCGCCACCGGCGTTCGCGTGGTACCACCCGCTGTGGCGCGCCGCGGCAGCTTTGTTGCCAAAGGTGCGATTTTGATGCCCAGTTTTGTGAATATTGGGGCCTATGTGGACGAAGGCACCATGGTCGACACCTGGGCGGCTGTGGGCTCCTGCGCGCAGATCGGTAAAAACGTGCACCTGTCGGGCGGCGTGGGCATTGGCGGCGTGCTGGAACCCATGCAGGCCAACCCCACCATCATTGAAGACAACTGCTTCATCGGCGCACGCTCCGAAGTGGTTGAGGGCGTGATTATTGAAGAAAACTCGGTCCTGTCCATGGGTGTTTACATCGGCCAGAGCACGCCGATTTACGACCGTGCGGCAGACACCGTGAGCTACGGCCGCGTGCCATCGGGCTCGGTGGTGATCAGTGGCACCCTGCCGAAAGACGGCGGCAAATACAGTCTGTACGCGGCCATCATCGTCAAGCGCGTGGATGCGCAGACACGGGCAAAAACCTCGCTCAACGATTTGTTGCGCGATTGATTCCCCTGAACCCAAAGCAAAACTGACTTATGGCAACGACCAGCGCACCCGGCACGATGGAGCGGATTCTTCGCCTCATGAGCGAAAAGAAGGCCTCCGATGTCTATCTGTCAGCGCATTCACCCGCGCTCATTAAGATCAACGGCCAGTGCGTCCCGATCAATAGCCAGTCCTTGCCTGCTGATGCGCCCCGCAACCTGCTAGCCGAAGTGCTGCCCGTCGAACGCATGGCTGAACTTGAAGCCACAGGCGAGCTCAATATGGGTTTTCCTCTGGAGGGTGTCGGGCGTTTCCGGGTCAGCGCCATGCGCCAGCGCGGAACCATTGCTGCAGTGTTTCGCTTCATTGCCGTGGAGGTGCCGCCGCTGGCCAACCTGTCGGTTCCCACGGTGCTGGGTGACCTGATCATGGAGAAGCGCGGGCTGATCCTGATGGTCGGCGCCACCGGCGCTGGCAAGAGCACCACGCTGGCATCCATGATAGATTTCCGCAATGAAAACGTGGCAGGCCACATTCTGACCATTGAAGACCCGATTGAATTTTTGTTTAAAAACAAAAAATCCGTGGTCAACCAGCGCGAAATAGGCACTGATACGGAGTCCCTGCAAGTGGCTCTAAAGAACGCGTTGCGGCAGGCGCCTGACGTGATCCTGATTGGGGAAATTCGCGATCGCGAAACCATGTCGGCGGCGATTGCCTATGCGCAATCCGGGCACCTGTGCCTGGCAACCATGCACGCGAACAACAGCTACCAGGCACTCAACCGTATTCTGAACTTCTACCCCATTGAGGTGCGACAGAGCATGCTGGGCGACCTGGCCGCAGCCATGCGGGCCGTCGTGTCACAGCGATTGCTGCGCTCCACGACCGGCAGCCGGGTTCCTGCGGTAGAGGTCTTGCTCAATACCAAGTTGATTGCGGAGTTGATGGAAAAAGGCGACTTTTCCGGAATCAAGGAGGCCATGGAGAAGTCGATGGCAGAAGGCTCCCAGTCCTTTGAGCATGACATTGCGCGTCTGATCGTGGATGGGCAGGTGGACCGCAAGGAAGGCCTGGCACACGCCGACTCGCCCACCAACCTGATGTGGCGCATGCAAAACGACTTCCACAAAGCCGCACAACCGGTCGCTGCACCGGAAGAAGACGACGAAGCGTCGTTTACCGAGATCACCCTGGACGTGAAACATTGATGAGTGCAACGCTTTACCTGGCTGAGCAGCTGATTGCGCGCGCATCCGTCACCCCCACCGACGCCGGCTGCCAGGACCTGATTGCCCAGCGATTGACCGCCATAGGCTTCGTCTGCGAAACCATCATCAGTGGCCCGGCCGACTTCTCTGTCACCAATTTATGGGCAAAACGGGCCGTAGCCCACGTAGAATATGCGCAGGCAGCTACTGATTTAATAGCAAAACCTATAACGCCAAAGACGCTGGTGTTTGCCGGCCACACCGATGTCGTGCCGACCGGGCCGCTGACCGAGTGGCGCAGCGCCCCGTTTACGCCCAGCCACCGCGATGGCAAGCTGTATGGCCGTGGTGCCAGTGACATGAAAGTTTCGCTGGCCGCGTTTGTTGTGGCAATTGAAGAATTCATTGCAAGCAACCCACAGCCTGGACTGAACATCGCCCTTCTGCTGACCAGTGATGAAGAAGGCCCGGCAAACGATGGCACGGTAGTCGTCTGCAATGCCCTGAAAGCGCGTGGTGAGACATTGGACTATTGCATCGTCGGCGAGCCCACATCGGTGGAGCGAACCGGCGACATGATCAAAAATGGACGCCGCGGCACCATGAGCGGCAAGCTCACGGTCAAAGGCGTTCAGGGCCACATTGCCTACCCGCACCTGGCCAAAAACCCCATCCATCTGATGGCGCCTGCGCTGGCTGAGCTGATCACCATTCAATGGGACCAGGGCAATGCCTTTTTCCCACCCACCACCTGGCAGGTGAGCAATATCCATGGCGGCACCGGTGCCAGTAATGTCATTCCGGGTGCGGTCGTCATTGACTTCAACTTCCGTTTTTCCACCGAGTCCACCCCCGAGTCGCTGCAAAAGCGCCTGACCCGCGTGCTGGAAAAATACGAACTCGAATACGACCTGACCTGGACCGTGGGCGGCCTGCCCTTTCTCACCACGCCGGGTACGCTGGTGGATGCTGTGCGTGACGCTATCCATGCAGAAACCGGCTTGACAACCCAGCTCTCGACCACCGGTGGCACCAGCGATGGACGCTTCATCGCGCAGATTTGCCCACAGGTTATCGAGATGGGCCCGCCCAACGCCACCATCCATAAAATCAATGAATACGTGGCCGTGGCGGACATTGAACCCCTGAAAAACATCTACCGCCGCGTGCTGGAAAATCTGGACCAACGGGAACGTGAGGCCCGCGCATGACCTTGATTGAACTGATCGAGTCTGGGGCGCAGCAACTCACCGATGCCCATGTGTCGTTTGGCCATGGCACCACCAACGCGAAAGACGAGGCCGCCTGGCTGGTGCTGTGGTGCCTGGGCTTGCCACTGGATTCCGCCCTCGATGGCGAAGAATCCATAGCCAATCAGCCTGTAGCCCCCGTAGATACTGTGCGGGTAGCTACGCTTTTAGGAGCACGCATCAGCACCCGCAAGCCTGCGGCCTACCTGACCAACGAGGCCTGGCTGCAGGGCGTGGCGTTTTATGTGGATGAGCGCGTGATCGTGCCCCGCTCGCTGATTGCCGAACTACTGGTCGACGCCACCATTGACTACTGGCTCAAAGAATCCACCCACAAAGTGCTGGACCTGTGCACCGGCAACGGCAGCCTGGCCATCCTCGCCGCCATGACCTACCCGGATGTGGAGGTAACAGGCTCTGACTTGTCAGCCGACGCACTGGCCGTGGCCCGCATCAATGTGGACAGACACGGTTTGCAGGAGCGCGTGACCTTGCTGGAATCCGACGGCCTGGGCTCATCCGAGCTGCAAGCGCGCGGGCCGTTTGACCTGATTCTGTGCAACCCGCCTTATGTCAATGCCCAGAGCATGGCCGCGTTGCCCGCAGAATATTTGGCCGAACCTGCGCTGGCGCTAGACGGCAACACCGCTGGCGGCAGCGACGGCATGGACTTCATCCGTGCGCTGCTGCTTGAAGCCCCGAAAAACATGACACCAGGCGCAGTCCTGGTGTTGGAGGTTGGCAATGAGTGCCAACACTTTGAAGCCGCATTTCCAAAACTGGAAGTGATCTGGCTGGAAACCAGCGCTGGTGATGACCAGGTCTTGCTAATTACGCGCGAAGCGCTTTTGAAATGATCACTCTGAAAAATGTCATCTTGCGCCGCGGCGCCAAGGTGTTGCTTGACGGCGCAACCGTCACCCTCAATCCCGGAGAAAAAGTCGGTCTAGTGGGGCGCAATGGTGCGGGCAAATCGTCGCTGTTTGCATTGCTCAATGGCACGCTGCATGAAGACGGGGGCGAGTACTACATTCCCACCCAGTGGCGCATGGGCCAGGTTGCCCAGGACATGCCGGAGACCGATCAGGCCGCCACCGACTTTGTGGTCGATGGCGATACCCAGCTCCTGGCAGCACAGGAAGAAGTGACCGCGGCTGAAGCCACCGACGACTACGACCGCATGGCCCACGCCTACATGGCCTTGCAAGACGCGGGCGCCCACGATGCTCCCGCCCGCGCGCAAGCGCTGATTCTGGGTTTGGGTTTCAAAAGCAGCGAGCTCAACAACCCGGTCAACAGTTTCTCTGGCGGCTGGCGTATGCGCTTGCAGTTGGCCCGTGCCCTGATGTGCCCGAGCGACCTGCTGCTGCTGGACGAGCCCACCAATCACCTGGACTTGGATGCGCTGGTCTGGCTGGAGGCGTGGCTGAAAAAGTACGAAGGCACGATGGTCGTCATCAGCCACGACCGCGAGTTTCTGGACGCCGTAACCAACGTCACCCTGCACATCGACGCGGGCAAGTTGGTGCGCTACGGCGGCAACTACAGCAAGTTTGAAGACCTGCGCGCCGAGCAGATGGCCTTGCAACAGGGCGCCTATGCCAAACAGCAGGACAAAATTGCCCACCTGCAAAAGTTTATTGCCCGCTTCAAGGCCAAGGCCAGCAAAGCCAAGCAGGCGCAAAGCCGGGTCAAGGCGCTGGACCGGATGGAGAAAATCGCACCGCTGCTGGCAGATGCGGATTTCACTTTCGAGTTCAAAGAGCCCGCCAACCTGCCCAACCCCATGCTGTCCATGAGTGGTGCCAGCTTCGGCTACCCACCGCCTGAAGACGCCCCCGAAGGAACGCCCCCCACCGTGATCGTGCGCAATGTCAGTCGCTCGGTGCTGGCGGGGCAGCGTATTGGTATTTTGGGTGCCAACGGCCAGGGTAAATCAACACTGGTCAAAACCATTGCCCGTGACCTGAAGGAAATCGGCGGCGAAATCACCGAAGGCAAGGGGCTGAACATTGGCTACTTCGCCCAGCAAGAGCTGGACGTGCTGCGCCCGGCCGACACCCCGCTGGAGCATATGATTCGCTTGGTCAAGGAAACCACTGCCGCGGGAAAAATTTCCGGCCAGCAAACCCGTGAGCAAGACTTGCGCAGTTTCCTGGGCACCTTCAACTTCGGCGGCGACATGGTCAAACAAGCCGTGGGCAGCATGAGTGGTGGCGAAAAAGCCCGCCTAGTGTTGTGCATGATTGTGTGGCAACGCCCCAATCTGTTGCTGCTGGATGAGCCCACCAATCACCTGGATCTGGCCACCCGCGAAGCACTGGCGATGGCGCTCAACGAGTTTGAAGGCACCGTGATGCTGGTCAGCCATGACCGTGCGCTGCTGCGCGCCGTTTGCGACGAGTTCTGGATGGTCTCGCAAGGCGGCGTGGCGCCTTTCGATGGCGACCTCGACGACTACCAGAAATACCTGCTGGACTACGCCAAACGCCAGCGCGAGGAAGCCAAGAAATCCGGCAGTGCTGGCGGCACGCCAATTGCT
>JAYTRR010000248.1:0-8878 GCA_043746005.1 Burkholderiales bacterium | reverse complement strand
CTACCTGCTCAAGCCGGTCAGCGTGGATCTGTCCAACTACAAGCAAGTGTTGATCGGCAGCGGCTACATCAAAGAAGATCAACTCAAGTAATTGTGTTTTCTGAGACGATAGGCCCTGTGCCGCAAATGCGCAGGGCCTGTTTCATTTTTGAGGTGATATGACCGACCAAACCCTTGCAGAGCCCATTCTTGAAATGCGCGGAATGAAGAAATCATTCCACGGCGTCAAGGCCCTGAGCAATGTCAATCTGACCGTTCACGCAGGCCAGATTCACGCCATTGTTGGTGAAAACGGCGCGGGGAAATCCACGCTGATGAAAGTGCTCAGCGGTGTGTATCCACATGGCCAGTACGAAGGCGACATCCGGTTCTATGGAAAAGAGTGCCACTTCAAAGGCATTGCCGACAGCGAGCATCTAGGCATCATCATCATCCATCAGGAGCTGGCGCTGGTGCCCCTTCTGTCGATTGCCGAGAACATTTTTCTGGGAAACGAGCAGGCACACCACGGCATCATCGACTGGTCTGCCTCCTTCCTCAAAACCCAAGCCTTGCTGGCCAAGGTGGGCTTGAAGGAATCTCCAGGCACACTGATCACCAATCTGGGCGTGGGCAAGCAGCAGTTGGTTGAAATTGCCAAGGCCTTATCCAAAGAGGTCAAGCTGCTGATTCTGGACGAGCCCACCGCCAGCCTGAACGAGACAGACAGCGATGCACTGCTGGAGTTGCTGCTCTTGCTTAAAAAGCAGGGCATCGCCTGCATCCTGATTTCACACAAGCTGAACGAAATTTCCAAAGTGGCTGATGCCATCACCATCCTGCGCGATGGCGCCACCGTGGCCTCGCTGGACTGCCGGGCCGAGCCCATCAGCGAAGACCGGGTGATCCGCCACATGGTGGGCCGCGAGATGGCTGACCGTTACCCCAAGCGCACGCCCAAAATCGGCGAAACCGTTTTTGAGATCAAAAACTGGCGCGTGCACCACGCCGAACATGCCGACCGTGCAGTCATCAAAGGCGTCAACCTGCACGTCAAGCGTGGCGAGATCGTCGGCATTGCGGGCCTGATGGGCGCGGGCCGCACCGAGCTGGCCATGAGCATTTTTGGCCGCACTTATGGCCAGGGCATCAGCGGTCAGGTACTGGTGCACGGCCACGAGGTGGACACCAGTACCGTGAAAAAGTCGATTAACCATGGCATTGCCTACGTTACCGAAGACCGTAAGGGCTACGGCCTGGTACTGGAAGAAACCATTGCCTGGAACACCACGCTGGCCAACCTGGATGGCGTCTCCACGCACATGGTGATTGACGAAGGCCGCGAGTTCAAAGTGGCCGAAGACTACCGCCGAAAGCTCAATATCCGCAGCCCCGATGTGTATGCCAAGGTAGTGAATCTGTCGGGTGGCAACCAGCAAAAAGTGGTGTTGAGTAAATGGCTTTTTTCCAACCCCGAGATACTGATTCTGGACGAACCCACACGCGGCATAGACGTGGGTGCCAAGTACGAGATTTACACCATCATGGCGCAGCTGGCAGCCGAAGGTAAATGCGTGCTGATGATCTCGTCAGAAATGCCCGAGCTGCTGGGCATGTGCGACCGTATTTTCGTGCTGAACGAGGGCAGCTTTGTGGCCGAATTCACAGCCGCTGAAGCCACACAAGAAAAAATAATGCGATCAATTGTGACGTCTGGAGCCAACTGATATGAACAAAAATACTGCAACCCCCAACGCCGTCGCCGAGCCCGCTGAAAGGCCAGGTCAAAGCGTCGCCTTCCTGAAAAACAACCTGCGCGAATACGGCATGCTGATCTCGCTGGTCGTCATCATGGTGTTCTTTCAGGTGATGACCAACGGCACGCTATTCCAGCCGCTGAACCTGACCAACCTGATCCTGCAAAACAGCTACATCATCATCATGGCACTGGGCATGCTGCTGGTGATTGTGGCGGGCCACATCGACTTGTCGGTGGGCTCCGTGTGCGGCTTCGTCGGCGCAGTGGCCGCAGTGTTGATGGTGGACTACCACATGCACTTCGTGCCTGCCAGCATCATCTGCCTGATACTGGGCGGCGTCATTGGTGCGGCCCAGGGTTACTGGGTGGCTTTTTACAAAATCCCGTCCTTCATTGTCACGCTGGCGGGCATGCTGGTATTCAAAGGGTTGGCGCTGGCCGTTCTGCAGGGGCAGTCGGTCGGACCTTTCCCGGAAGAATTCCAGTTGCTCAGCACGGGCTTCATTCCTGATCTGTTTCAGGGCGAAACCTTGCGCGTGACCTCACTAATTGCCGGCTTGCTGATGGCCTGCGTGCTGCTCTACACCAAGGTGCGGGGCCGTGCCGACCGCATCAAGCATGGCATGGACAACGAGCCTTATGGTTTTTTCATTGCCAAAAACCTGGTGTTCGCCGCCATGATTGCCGCCTTTAGCTACCTGCTGGCGTCGTACAAAGGCCTACCCAACGTACTCATCGTGATGCTGGTGCTGATGATGGCTTACGACTTTGTGACCACTAAAACCACCATTGGCCGGCGCGTATATGCACTGGGTGGCAATGAAAAAGCAGCCCGCCTTTCAGGCATCAAGACCGAGCGCCTGACCTTCTACACCTTCATCAACATGGGCGTGCTGGCAGCATTGGCGGGCCTGATCTTTGCCGCTCGCCTGAACACCGCGACGCCTAAGGCGGGCCTGGGTTTTGAGCTGGATGTGATTGCCGCCTGCTTTATTGGTGGTGCATCGGCATCGGGCGGCGTGGGCCGCGTGCTGGGCGCCGTGATTGGCGCCTTCATCATGGGCGTGATGAACAATGGCATGTCCATCATGGGCATTGGCATCGACTACCAGCAGGTCATCAAGGGCCTGGTGCTACTGGCTGCGGTGTGCGTGGACGTGTACAACAAAAACAAGTAGGGCCACGCCCTGCCGAGTTGGGGAATGGCTGATTGCCCCGACTCCCCAGCAAACCATCAACGCCTGCGGATGGTATCCCTGACAGACTCCTGAGTGTTGGCGACCGCACAGACTTCTCAGCGGCCACGGGCCATAGTCACTCCCAAGTTGCCCTGCCCGTCCGAGCGTCAAATCGGTCTGGATGCCGCATGGAGCCGCCCACACTTTTCCACAGGAGTTAGTAATGAATAAAAGAATGAAGTTCGCATTGACTGTATTTGCCGTTGCAATGGCCACGCAAGCGGCCGCACAGATCACCTTCTATGAGAATGACGGCTTTCAAGGCAGATCCTTTACAACAGAGCGACAGGTCAATAACTTTGATCGCTTTGGTTTCAATGACCGCGCGTCATCCGTCGAAGTGATCGGCAACCGGTGGGAAGTCTGCGACGATATTCGCTTCAACGGTCGATGCGTCGTCTTGCGGCCAGGGCGGTACCCCTCCTTAAGCGCGATGGGTCTGAATGACCGTGTTTCATCCGTGAGATCGATTGCTCAGAGCGCCCGTATTGATGAGCGTCGTTATGCGCCTGCGCCAGTAGTCGCCCAAGTGGTACCCCAGGTAACATTTTTTGAACGTGATGGTTTCCGAGGACAGTCTTTTACGTCAGACAGGCCGGTCAGAAACTTTGAGCGATTTGGCTTCAATGACCGAGCCTCTTCGCTCACCGTGGTTGGCGGCGCCTGGCAGATTTGCGAGGATGTTCAATTCAATGGTCGGTGTGTCGTCTTGCCTCCGGGGAGGTATCCATCGTTGAGTTCAATGGGTCTGAATGACAGCGTGTCATCCGGAAGAGCGGTACAGCCTGTGGCCGCACCCGTGATTGGCCAGGTGACCCTGTACGAGCATGACGGTTTCCAAGGTCGATTTGTTACAACCGACCAACCCATCGAAAACTTTGAACGTGGAGGGTTCAATGACCGGGCGTCTTCGGCAGAAGTGGTTGGTGGCCCGTGGGAGGCTTGCGATGACGCCCAATTCAATGGAAGATGTGCCGTTCTGGTTCCGGGTCGATACCCTTCGTTGAGCGCGATGGGACTCAATGACCGTATTTCATCGGTCCGATCCGTAGCGCGAAGCGCGTCGGAAAATGTGACTCAATATGCTCCAGCTCTGCAAGCAAATCCTGATTTCCGGCGCCGTAACAATGAGCGTCTGTACGAGGCGCCCATTGAGTCTGTGCATGCCGTGGTCGATACGCCCGAGCAACGATGCTGGGTAGAACATGGGCAGGCCGCTCAGAGTCGCAGCGATGCCAATGTTCCAGCCGCTATTGCCGGCGCCATCATCGGCGGAATCCTGGGTCACCAGGTTGGCGGTGGAACCGGCAAAGACATTGCCACTGCGAGCGGTGCAGTCGCAGGCGCCTATATAGGTTCCAATGTTGGGCGCAACAACGCATTACAACCTGCTGCGTTCAACGATGTCCAGCGCTGCGAGAGCGTGCCCAGCCAGGCCCGCGCCCAATATTGGGACGTGACCTATCACTTTCGCGGTATTGAGCACCGTGTTCAGATGAACACGGCCCCCGGAATAAACGTGACCGTCAATGAACAAGGCGAGCCCCGTAACTAGCCGCAGGCATGGGGCGGCTCGCTTTGCGCCGCAAATCGCGTTTGTGCGGGCCAGGCTTTCGCCCCAGAGCTATCTGGGCCTGCAACTCACTATGGGCGCATTGATCCTGATTGGTGCGAGCTGGATCTTTGGTGGGGTTGCCGAAGACGTGGTCCATGGAGACCCACTCACCCTCGTTGACTTGCAATTAGCCCAACGGTTTCATACGCACAGCACGCCGTATCTGACTGAGATCATGCTGGCGATCACGCACTTGCATGACCCCCACTCCCTGTCACGGTAGCCGTGGCGCTGCTGACAGGCTATCTGGCCGCGAAACGGAACTGGTACTGGTTGGTCGGTTTGAGTCTCACAGTCCCGTTCGGGATGCCGCTCAATGTTCTGATGAAGGTTTCTTTTCACAGGATCCGGCCCGGCTTTGATAACCCCATTCTCATTGTGTCGGGTTACAGCTTTCCCAGCGGCCATGTGGTAGGTGCAACGCTGATGTATGACATCGTAGCGGCGATGCTCTCTGCGCAGATTGGAGCATGGCGCTGGCGCGTGACCATCGTGCTGCTGGCATTCGCGATGGTGGTGCTGGTTGCGCTTACGCGCATGTATCTGGGCGTGCATTACCTGAGTGATGTACTGGCGGCCTTTGCGGAAGGCCTTGCATGGTTGGCTTTGTGCCTTACGGGAGTACACACCTACTGGCACCGCCGATCTGCAGGAAGCTGAGTCTGCATGGTGTCAGCCAACGCTTCAAGATTCGGAATTCCGTAAATCACAACTACCGCTGCTGATCTATAGTGCCCCATGACTTACCAACTGCACTACTGGCCCGGCATCCAGGGCCGAGGTGAATTTATCCGGCTTGCCCTGGAGGCCGCTGGGGCACCGTATGTGGATGTCGCACGAGGCAGCAAGAACGAGGGCCATGGTGTGCCAGCCCTGGTGGCGCTCCTGAACAACCCGAAGATTGCGCACCCACCCTTTGCACCGCCGGTGCTGGTGCATGACAAGCACATGATCACGCAGACTGCCGCCGTCCTGCTGTACCTCGCTTTACTATGAGGACCAAAAGCCCGAGGCATTGCGTGCAGCGCAGCAGTTTTGCGCGACTCGCACTCCCAAATATCTGGCCTGGTTCGAAACGGTGCTGGAGCGCAACCCGCGCAACGCGACGAGCCCGCATCAAGGTACGGGGCCGCACCTGCTGGGTGCCCGCCTCAGCTATGTTGACCTGTCGCTGTTCCAGCTGGTGAAAGGCTTGCAGTACGCATTTCCGAAGACGGTCAAGCAGGCGCTGAAAAAAGTGCCGCTGGTTGCGGCCCTGCACGTTGCGGTACCTCGGCACCAGCGAGTGGCCGCCTACCTGTCCAGCGAGCGGCGCATCGCCTTCAATGAGGACGGCATCTTTCGCCACTACCCGGAGCTTGAGGGTTGATGCGTGCCGCCTTGAGGGTATCGCCGCTGGGTATTGGCATGTCCAGTTTGATGATCGTGCGCATGAAAGTCCCAAGGCTATTGTTCAGATACCGAAATCTTAGCGCAGTCATGTTGCACGGGTGTCGACGCCAACTGCTGCCACACCCCAAAGGCGGGCGCCTCTTTGGGCCACTGGTCGGCGCGGTGAATCTGCCGCTGGCCCTTGGCGATCAGGCTGGCCGCCCGAATGACCCCTGCATGGGTGATCCAGGCGGTGGGCTGGTTCTGTGCGCGGTTTTCATCCCACACCGCAGCCACGCGGGTCATCACGTCGTGCACACTTTCCGCCCCGCCGCAGCGCCAGGTGTTGAAAGCGTCGGTCCAACCGTCGAGTTCAGCACGGGCTATGGATTCCCAACGCTGGCCTTCCCACTGGCCAAAGTCCATTTCGGCCAGCCGTGCATCGGTTTTACAAGGCAAATCGGGCCGCAGCCACCGCAAACACTGCGCAAGCTGCTCACATCTTTGTAGCGGCGAGCTGATGAGTTGCACGCCTGCGGGCAGGGCCAGAGCCAAGGCGTGGGCGGCTTGCAACGTGGCCAGCGCATCGGCCGGCACGTCCAGAGCGCCGTAGCAGACGCCCGGCTCTACCAGCGGCTGGGCGTGTCGCACGAGCCAAAAAGGGGTCACCACGGATTCGCTTGTGCGTTAGAGGGCCAGCGCCAGCCCCAGGTAAAACGCCAGTTCACAAACCTGCTGCGTGGCGCCCAGGCCGTCGCCGGTAAAACCTTGCAGGCGACGCCACAGCAGGCGCCACATGGTCAAAAACGCCAGGCCTGATGCGAAGAGGCCCACCACCAGTGGCATCAAGCCGAACCCAGTTTGACCCGTAGTTGCTGCAAAATTTATAGCAGCCTGCGCAATGAATACGGGGGCTAGCGCACTAAAACACCACAATAATGCGGTGAACAAGCTCCCCAGACTGATCTGGTCTGCCAGCGGTTTGGATTTGGAGCCCGCCGCATTACCCACATGCGGCATCAGCCGGATCAACAGCAAGGGCCAGGTGCGCGACACCACATGGGCCACGAAGATGCCCAGCAGCATCCAGCGCAGGCTGACCGAACCGATGAGGGCCAGCAAAGCCACCTTCGTGAGTATCGCCAGAACCAGCGCCAGCGCGCCAAAAGCGCCCACGCGGGAGTCTTTCATGATGACCAGGGCGCGGGCGCGGTCGTAGCTGCCGCCCAGACCGTCGGCGATGTCGGCCAGTCCGTCTTCATGAAAAGCACCCGTCACCATGACGCTGAGCACGGTGCCCAAAACAGCGACGACCAAAGGCGCAAAGGGGCTTGCAGGCAAGTACACCAGCAAGAGCGCCGTGAAGCCTGCCACCAAAGCCCCCACCAAGACCCCGACACCCGGAAAATGCCCGGCACTGGCGCGCAGCATGGCCGGACTGAAACCGACCCAATCCGCCAGCCGGCCGGCCACCGGAATGCGCGTGAAAAACTGGAGTGCCAGCAGGTAATGGCGAATGGGGAGCAACATGGTCAATGGGAGGGCTAGCAGACGCGTGGAACTTATTTCGAATTCGCGTTTTTGCTTTTGCCCGTGCGCGGCATGCGGATTGTGAAGATCGTTCCTTCCTCTTGGGTGGAAGTGATCTCGATTCGCCCACCATGCGCAACAATGATTTCACGGGTGATGTACAAGCCCAGTCCCAGGTTTAGTTTGTCGCTTAGCTTGCGCTCGCTCGCCGGGCGTAGCGCAAAGCGCTTGGCCGGGTCGAAAATCGTTCTCAGTTGGGCCGACGAAATCACCTCGCCCGCATTTTGGACCGTCCAGATGATTTCGTCATCGTTGTGCGCGCGAACCTTGACGCCGATGGGCTCTGCAGCAGCGCCGTGATCGATCGCGTTGGCAATCAAGTTGCCGAACGCCTGGCTGATGCGCGAGCGGTCCCACGTCACCAGCATGTCGCCCGTTACTTCCAGTTGGATGGACCGTTCAGGGTGAAATAAGCGCATCTCCTCGACGAGGGTGGTGCACACCGGCGCAAAATCCATAGCGGATGTTGTAACCGGGATGCCGTCACCCAGGTGGCTTGTCGAGAAGTCGAGCAGGTCTGAAACGATTTCGGCTGCGCGCTTGCTGCTGTCGGCGATGAGTGAGGCCGTCTTGACCGCATTGGGGGGCAAATTGGTGTTGCTCATCAGTATTTGCGCTCCCATGCTGATGGCCCCGAGCGGCGAGCGCACGTCATGGCCGAGAATGGCCATGAACAGGTTTTGCGAGTCCCGGTGCATCTCCGAATAGCGCGCAACCGATTCGGCCAGCGACTGGTCGATCGCTTCATTGAACCGGACCATGTCCTTGATTTCGCCCGCGGTAATGTTGACGATGTCGTCTTGCCACAGTCTCAGTACGCTCGCACGCAGGGCCCGGTATTCCGCCGTCAGCTGTTCGATGGTGAATCCAGACGAGAGGCGATCGACGGCATGGATTTCCGCAGGGGTATCCGCCGCTACTACAGGGGCAAGCCCTTGCGACTTGTCGATACCCTCCTGCCGGGCCTGATAGGTTTCGAGGTCAGCGGCCACGACCTTCAGCATGGCTTCTGCATGGTCACGCAGCTCCTTTGCGGTCATCTGATGAATGGTCGCATGGACGGTCTTGGCGAAGTCTTCCCATTCTTGCAGGATGGGTTCCATATTGGTCAATATGAATTTCGATAGGCGCATGGGATTTCTTTCGGTGTGGCGATTCGGACGCCACGTGGCGAAGGAAATGACAGGAAATAGCCTGGAGAATATTTTAGGGCCCTGACGCGAGTCTGTTGCATTGTTTTGCAGCTTCAGGAAGTCGCGTGAAGACGCTGCAACCTATTCATCAAACGGTTTGATCGGCTGGAGCCGCTTTTTCGGATACACCGGC